>VSNQ01000023.1 GCA_009774395.1 Lachnospiraceae bacterium | reverse complement strand
TTAAAGTTACCCTTTTTTCCGAAAAACATGTCAAAATCTTTTTCAAAAAGTTCTTGACATATCACCAGAATGCTTCCGGTTTATTTACTGTTTAACGGACAGTTCCGAACTATCATGAAAACTATTCCCTGCAAAAAAGCAATTAAAAAACACCCCGAAGGGTGCTGCTTGTTTTTTATGCATTTTGCTTTTTTACTATACGATTCGTCAAGAACGTCAGCTCTTCCAATGTAAGCTTTCTGAAAGGACTTTCAACAGAATCATCTTCCGTATCCGATTCTGGCGGCTGATATGTATCCACGTCAAAACCAAGCTTCTCGCATATTCCCTCATAAGTTATTGTATCCATCAGAACACCTCCAATTCCACCCCATTTTTTGCCAGTTCTTCGATTGCTTTTGTCATTTCGTCTGTATCTCCATTATAAAACAAAGCATTAATCCTTTCAAGAAAAATATCAGCGTTTACCTTATTTACTTCACCATTAATAGTATATTTAAATATTGTCCCATTATGTCCAACCACCAGACCGTATTTATATTTTCCATGGGCAGCTGCCTGAATATCATTAATACTCGGCATTGTGCTGCTTGGGTGGTTATGTATTCCGATAATAGTATAATCTTCTGCATTTTTAATCATTTTCTTCATAGCCTTGGACGGATTTACCTGTCTAACAACATTATAATCATCCCTGACCATCACAGCACCCGTTTTTGAATTAATAAATACCAGATCCTCATACTGTGTTCCACTCCTGTGCCTGAGCATCTTCTTTGCGTTCGCTCGGATACTTCTTGTAATGTGCTTATTTTCCCCAAGTGCGTTAAACTTATTCTGATACTCGGCAGATGCTATTTGTTTTCGGTCAATTTTAGAAGCTTCATAAGCATACTTAGGTTTGCTGGCTTCTGCATATGCAGTATCATCATTTTCAATAAACTGCTGCTGGAGTTTTTTTCGTTCTTCATAAGGCATTCCTAGTATACTGTCATTTGTAATACCTCTATGTATACAATGGCAGTTCACACTTTCGCTTGCCGGAAGAATCGGGTCAATCGGATACATAGGATAATATGTTATCCCATTCCTGCCAACCAAAGTAAACGGCTGCTCCTTGGGAACAATCTGACCACTCATATCTATATGGTTGGGACGTGGTTCATTCTTGTGCGTTCCTGTATGTACCCATTCCTTTCGGTCAGTCGCCGGACTTTGCTGGATAGCCTCCTCATGCGCCACCGAATGCGCCCGCAAAACTTCTGTCAGTGCAACCCTTCTAGCCTGATAATATTCTGTACGCCACCCACCATCCATGATTTTTCTTGTAAGTTTTTCAATGCTTTCCCCATTGTCTATAGCGTTTTGTATTAGGTCTGTAAGTTGTTTATGGGTATTGATTTTCATTAATCGGCCAAGTTCGCTGCTCCATGATTCCATCCAGTTTGATGTTCTTTGTCTAAGCGTATCAACTACCAAATCTGCCTCTGTCACTTTCATATATGCTGTGGCTAATTGGGGAACTTCTATATCCAGCATATCTGCTGCCGCTTCTTCAATCTGTTCGGCGATATCATCATTTTCCATCATTTGAAATACTTTTTTCTTCGCTTCTTTCCATCCGCTGGCAGCAGCCAGCGCCATAAGAAGTTCATCCGTCTGCGAATGTAAGATATCTGCAATTTTATCCTGCAATGAATTTATCTGTTCTACGGTTTCCTCTGCCTCTGCAAATCCTTCTTCTATCAAAGTCTGTGTCAGTTCCTCATCTGCCTTGGCAATATAACAGTCAATCGCACTGATAATCCCTTTTGCATTGGAAATAACCGCCTTTGCAATCATATGATAATATCTTGGCTGCTGCATATTATGCATATTATTCACCTGCTTTCTGCTGATATCCAATCAATGCCTTGCGGATTTCCAGCATAACAGGGAGGATATCCTTATCTCTTACAGATGCTTTCTGTATCTGATTATCAAGCTGCTGCATTTCATCTTCTGATACCATTATTTTACTTTGCTGATACGTTGTATTTTCTTCTGTAGACTTGATTTTACCCTCCTGCATATTTCCCAATACATTCCCCGAAAATTCCTGCTGCATCTGCCCCTGTGATGTCGTTTTTGCATAGGCAAGTGGTATATCGCCCCAATCCCCTTCGTAGTCCTCACACCCATCTTTTCCAAGTACAGTATACGTTAATTCTTTTGCTGTATTCGGTGTCAATCCACCTGCGCGCTCTGTAATATTAAGCATCTTTTGCATATCATCAGGATTCGTTATATCTGGCGCATCAAACTGTATTTCTACATAGCGGAAGCGATATCCGTTCAACAGTTTATTATTTACAATCCATGATAAAGATGCCCTTTCCGGCTGAAATACCTGCTTTTCCGTAACTTCCATTGCTGTCTGTGCTGTTGACCTGTTAAAATCTGTGGTATATCCTGTATAAAGATCAGGCAGCAGGAAAGCAGACTGCACTTTTTTTCTTCCGTTTTCCTGATACTCTTGAAACAGCTCATCCTTTTGCAGAATACTGGCAAGGTCTTTAATTTCTACTTCCGGCTGTTCCGTTCCATTAAACTGCGCTGAAACTTCATTGTTTTCTACTTCTAAAACAAGATAAGAATGCTGCCCGCTTTCCCCCTCTATCTCATTCATATAATTTTGCAGCTTTTCAAACGCATCATCAGACAGTGTACCGCCTTTAATTAATATCATTAAAGGCGTATGCCTGCCTTTGCGGAAATAAGCGTTATTAAGCACTTCTGCCCGTCGGTTTCCATCCACTGTTAAAACCTGTCCAATCCAGCGTACTTCTCCATACGGCATACTTCCTACCTTGAAATCAATAATTTCGTTTGCCTGATTATCAATATCAATCTGCTCATCCGTTTCATTGGCGTACTGACCGTTGCGTTTATCCATAATCCTTGGATCGCCAAACTCCTTAAAATAAACCGTCTTTCCTGCAACATTCTGCCGAAACTTCCGAAATTTCTTTTTCCTGCGGATTGCTTCGCCATTATAAAAAAATACAGATTCAATGTATGGCTCCAATGGATATGTCATATCAATCGTAGGCGTATCAATAATAAATTCTAGCTGTACCACATTTCCCTTCATATCCCGTATCACTTCACAATAAGATATCCCGTATGTTTCCCTGTCACGGACAATATTTTCAAAAATCTCCTTTATCATGCAGTCCATATTTAGGAGCGCAATTGTTCTTTGTGCAAGATTCCACTCTGCTTTCATTTCTTCAGTTTCCTCGTTATAATCTTCCTTGTAATGGATGGATATGCCAAATCCGGAAATATTATTTTTGTATGCTCTAATGCATTGGGGAAGGATTGTAGAATTATCAACCAGTTCCTTTAATCCGTACATATTAACCGGATGCGGTATCCACTCATCCGCGCTGGCAGCAGATGCCCTTGTTAACTGTTCGCTTGTATCGGACTTTTCAATCCGGCTGCTGCCCTTATAAAAAACCGAAGGCGTATTATCTGCTTCCTGTGCCTTAATAACCTTAACACCTATATTCCTAACCGGCTTTTTCTCATTATCCATTATTTTGTTTCCCTCCCTTCCGCTTATAAACCATTGGCAGACATACCAGCAGTATACAGTCTGCTTCATCAGGAGAAGTCAATCCCCGTTTTTTCATTTCTTCCTTGCTTTCTACTTTCTGTTTCCCGTTACTGGTAAAAAAATACTTCCGACAAGATAATTGACCAATAAGGTCATTATCATTCGGAAGTATAATATCCGGTTTATGAGGATTCCCATTATCATCAAATGGAGCAATTAAGTCCCTGACAACACCCATCATATAAGTAGTGGAATCAGCATAGTATTTGTGTTGAATCTTCTGTCCAAAGTTCACAGGAAGTACAATCATATCAGTAAATACTGCCGGTTCTGTACGGATATAGCTGCGGAGCTGATCAACAACACCGCCGCCGACACCACCATCATCCACTTTTACGCCAATCTGCCCTTTGAACTTATATTGTTCTTTTAAATGCTTATAAAGAATTGCAATATTACTTGCCGTCCAAGTAGTATCCTGCCCGTTGTATTTCTTGAATATCTGAACATATTCATTTATCCGATATCCAATACAAGTTTTATCATTTCCAAAGCGCGCCACATCACAGCCAATCTCTATTTTGTAAATGCCGCTTGTGTCAGCAGGCAGTAAATTCCCGTTATGATCTCGATATTTCCCTAAAGCCTTTGCTGTGGCATCTGTTATTTCTGTCTGCCTGCTTCCGTCCAGCCATGCAATCGGGATAAAAATATCATCTTCCTGCTCTGGGAACTCACCATACACGCGAACTTTGACAACGTTGCTGTTTTCCCCATACTTGCGCTTCATAACCGCAATGTTCTCTTTATTTGTCCGTTTGCTATGTTCCGCATTTACTACATGACACCGATACAATGCCTTGTCTACCGTATGGCTTTCATAGAACGTTCCAGAAGCCTTTGTTGGATTTCCCATAAGCAGCAGTTTATTGTTAACCCCTGATAAAGTACCTGTGATAGCTTCCATAATGGGGTCTGCAACGCCTGACGCTTCATCCACAACAAAAAGCAGATTGTCTTCATGGAATCCCTGCATATTTTCTGGTTTTGTCGCAGTCTTAGCAACCGCAAACCAGCGCTCCTCATACCCTTGGACATAAACATATGTTTTTGTCCACCGCAGCAGCAGGGTCAGCAATGGCGATTGATGCATCCACTTATCTACTTCCGGCCATAAAATATCATGAAGCTGCTGCCTAGTAGGCGCTGTTGCAACAATTCTCGCATATGGGAAACACGACAAGAACCATAAAAGCAATGCTGCTTCTACACCTGTTTTTCCAACTCCTTGCCCCGATCTGACGGATACCCTTGGATAATCTCTTAAATCATAAGCAACATCCTTTTGCCAGTTATCAGGTTCAAACAATAAAACTTCTCTCATAAACAAAACAGGGTCATTTGTCCATAATGGAATACTTTCATCAAGAAATTCAGCAAGCCAGTTCTCATTATTCATCTTGTTTTTTCCTTCCCTCAAGGACTTTCTCTGCCCATGCTTTTAAGGTATCATTTCCTTCATGTTCGCTGCATCGCATCCTCTCCGTTTCAGCTTCCAGTTTCTTTATACGGGCTTTCTGTTCATCCGTTGTAAGCTCCCATCTGTCATGTAGTAATTCATTATACTGCTTGATCATACCTCGAAGTTCGCCTTGTGCACGCGCCTGTGCTTTCAAAAAGTTTGCCTGTTTATCCCATGCCTGCTGTACTTCCCACTTCTCCCCAATCACATTGCCGTCTTGTTCTGCAACCTTTTCGATGGTTTTATCGTTCCTGTCACGAACATACATAATCTGTTGTGATCGCATAATGGCAGCATAGGCAATCTGAATCTGATTCCATAACACATCCAATGAATCGTCCGGCATTTCTTCAATAATCGAAAGGGTTTCTTCCGGAAGATACTTGCGAAAAAGACCATGTTTTTCTGCGTTACTGTTTTTCTTAGGTGCTCCATGACCAGACGCATTTTTGTTGCCCGGCTGACCGCCTTTTTTCTTTGTTGTACAACTTTGCTTTTCTGATTGTTGTACAACATTCCATTTATCTCTATTCTTCCAAACTGCAATAACCTTTTCATCTTCACCTAGAAGCTCTGCAATCTTTCTGTTTGTTATATTCCCACTATGTTCTTTATAAATCTCATACGCTTTATCACGGTTTGGGCTTCGCTTCCTTGCCAATTACCACCACCTCTCATTCGTTTGTTTTGTTTTCTAAAAAGAATATAAGAGAGGCCCGCGGTTCTGCTGCCGCGGCGCCTCTCTTGATATAATCTTTTTTAGTCTTCTTTTAACTTTCTAATTCCTCTCCGAATCGCTTCTGCCTTCTGAACATTTTCTTTCTCGCAATATTCTTTCAGTATTTCTAAATGTTCCTTATCAACGCGGACTGTTAATTGCTCCGATTTGGGATTATCCGATTTCTGCTTTCCCATTGATTTCATATTTCTCACCTACCTTTTTGATGTCGTTTAAATACAGTTTAATTTGTATCTTACAAAAAGACAAGTGATTTTACAATTAAATACAATTTTTTGATGTGACAAATACTTATTTGTTTCCTGATACCATATTAGCACATTACAAACGGGCATTGTGGGCATTTTTTATAATTATTGTATTTTTTTTGTATTTTTATTCTGATTTAGATATCTGCTCACAATCCGTTCGCCTGTCCGGCGGTCAAAATGCATAATATTACCGATTTTATCCCATGAATAACCATCTACATATTTGTACTGCATTATCCGCCTTATCCTGCTTTCCTTTACATTGTTTATGTACTGTAACAGTTTTTGTTCTTCTCTGGCTGCACTCTCCTTTCTTTCTTTGAGCATCATTTTATTTTCACACAAAAGTTTGGAGCGCTTATCAGCTAATACAGGATTATAACCTTGAACAGTTGCCCAGCCCTGCACATACGGGAAATTTTGCCCTGATGCATTAACCCTGACTGGTGCCGATGATATATCCATTTGTTCTATCTGCGCAATCTTTTGTTCAAGTTCCTCAATTTCCTTTTTCAAATCAATAAGCTGTTCAAGTTCTTTCTTTGTCAAACTGCTCCTCCCCCTTTTCACTTACTATACTGCTCGGCTTTCCTATTTCTTCCACATACTCTTATACCGCACAATCCTTCCGATGTCATCAGCATATCTTACCGAAAAGACTTCTGCGATACTCCATTCATTGTATTCATGCTCCAGATTGTCATTAAATGCTGATAATGACAGCCATCCATCATGCCCTATGTTTCCCTTTTGATCAATTCTCAACAGTACATCTTTGTCTGAATAGTCAGTAATTTCCATTCCTGTATCACGTAATACCATATAATAGATATTATTATTGGTTCTAACCACCATCCCTGACTTCAAATCTTTCTTTACCATTTTTTTCTCCTTTATTCCTCTAAATTTCAGTTTAGTTTGTCAAACTCATATTTTTAATGTCTGTCCACACTTATGACAATTATTGGGGATACCGCCAAAATATGTAAATGTATTTCCACAAGTAGGGCATTTAAGATAGTTTACCGTAAATAACTGTCCTTCTGATTTTGTTGATTGTTTACACAAAATTATAGGTTGTTTTGTCATTTGTTTTTCCCTTGCCTCCCGGCATTCTTCTACTGTGCCGATTGCATGGTACTGCTGGATTTCCTGCAAAGCCCTATTGACTTTTGTTAAAATCTGGATATTTTTCGTGCATTCTTTATCACACGCCTCCGAATTTGTTCTTAAAAATTCTTCAATAACGCCAATCCTATGCAGATTTTCTTCAATGTGTATTTCAATCGCCATATTCTCCGTCATTCTGCTACCTCCCTCATCTTCTTTAAATTCTTATTTGCTCGATTATTCGAACAATTTTATAATTGTTTACTCAATATTTAATATATTCTTTGATTAAATCTAATGGAATATATCTAGTTCCACTGTCTACACCAAATCTTATGTATGTCCATAAACATCCATCTTTAATTCCACATTCATCTATACAATGTTCTTCTTCTGTTCCATCACGATATATAATTTTAATTTTGGTTTGCTTCAAAATCTTACCTCCTCAATTCTTATTTGCAATAATTATTGCAGATGTCTTCTGATATCTGTTCTAGCATCTGCGCTATTGTTTTAGTAACATTTTCGCCCATATAATTTCCCCCTCACATCTTTAGATAGCGCCAAATTTCTTCTGTCAATTTTGTCTGTCCCTGGCATTTTTCTAATTCCGTTACTGCATCTTCCAATACATACCGGATATGTTCCACATTCTCTGGACTATATCCTAAATCTTCGTAATTCTTTAACTTGCATAAGGCACCAGTTAACCGCTCTTGGATATTCTTCGTGATTCCCTTGCCCTCACACAAGTCTTTCCACGGTACACCTTTCAATGTCCAGTAACCCTGTTTGTCCTTTACTGTAAGTCTGCCCATATTAAACCTCCTGCTATATTCCTAACTCTTTAAATAGATCATCTATTCCTATTGAATCCGCCGTTATCGGAATGTCTGATTTTAAATGCTCCCATTTACTTTTTATATTTTTCACTATTCTTCGTAATTCATCTACCTCTTTATTTGGGGATAACTCTTGCTTAGGTTGAATAAATGCTCTTAATTCTTCATATTCTGCATCTAATTTTTGCATCTTGTTCCAATAGCGGTCATAACCTGTATCCTGATAATTTCTTTCTAGTTCTACAAAATCTTTACGATTTTTTTCCATTGCTTGTGTTATCTTCAATACTGCTTTTTCAATTTCTTTTTGCATCTTTCCCTCCTAAATTCTTAGCTAAACGGATAAAATTCCCTTGCTAATTGATTAAGACATTTTTTGCACAAATGGAAAGAAACGATATTATCATCTCTTTTTACCCTGCTAATACTAACCTTAATTGTTTTATATTCTTTATTCCCGCAAGATAAACAGCTTTCGTCACAATTATATTGCGTATCCAACATTCTTTTCATATTCTCATTCTCCTTAATTCTTATTTGCTCGATTATTCAAGCCAAATCATAATTCCTTACTTATATTTTTTATCCTGTCGAGAACATAATCACAATTACTCCATATTATCCAACTACAATCTCCATCTTTTTCCGCATTCATTACCCTCGTGATTATTTCCATATATGTATCAGATAATCTTTCTGCAATGCTGTCCCACTTATTGGATTTTATCCACCTTGCAAAACGAGGCTTGTAATAGTTCACTTCTTCAGTTTCCATACTCTAGCTTACATACTCCATTTAAATTCTTATTTAACTGCCTTCTTTACTCCACTCCCTGTGACATATACAGTGCAGTAATAAGGTTTTTTCTTAAACCTTGCTTTGGCTGCCTTCCATGCTGCTTGTCCCTGTTCTTGTTGCTCCTTATCTTTCAACCTTCTTTTTTGTTCTTTGGCTAAATCATTTTTTAACTTTTCCCACATTCCTTATACCACACTTCTTTTACTTGATATCCTGATAATATCTGCGTATACACTCTAACGCAATTTTATAATTACGCGATTTAACAGTTTCCTTGGATGATATTCCATCCATGCGTCTTATTTCCATCTCAAAATAACTCAGAGCATTCTTTATTTCTATTTGTGCATATTGTGACTTTTCTGTTTTTGTTTTCTCATCCTGGTGCGGCATTAACTCTCTGTATTCGCCGTCTATGGTATTCTCTTGTGTGTTGGCAGCAGTTTCTTTTAGTTCCTTTGGCATTATTTCCTGCATATCTGCAATGCTTGTCTGCCCATCCATTGTGATATATGGCTCCTCTTGTTTTTCTTGCGACGTCGCAACTGTTTTTTGATATGGTTCCTTATCTGGCTGTGCTTCTTTATCCGAATGTAATACATTTTCCGGCTGTTCTGCATTGATTATTTCGGATTCCTCTGTCTGTTCAAATGACATTTTTAGTTCCTTGGTTTTATCTAGGATTTCTTGATATGTATAGGATGTTATTACGGGTTTCCTATCTTTGATGCTTCTTAATTTTGCCCCCTTGTCAAAGTCATAAAAAAACATCATATTTGTGCCGTTTCTGTATATTCTGCTGCCGGAAGGGCAGATTTCTTCTGCTGCTATCTCCGGCGTCAAAATTCCTGCAATGGCTTTTGTATATAATTCTGCGTTGTCCTTTTCCATCCAGAATGCTGTTAAAACGCTTTCTAATGGATCCTTATATTCTGATTCGTCCTTTTGCTCTTTTTCCGTTTTTGGTTCTTCTGGCTTGCGTTCTTCGGGTTCTGCAAGCTGCAACAATGGCAGGTTTTTCTGCTCCTGTTCTTCTGCTGCCTGCTTTTCTTCTTTCTCCACTTCTTTAATCTCCCGTATCTGACTGACTGTCATTTCTTCGGTGACAAGTTCCTTGTCCTCTGGGCTGACTGTAAGCATCTCCTGCAGCTTGCTGTATGCAAAGTTTTTATACTCCTCCAAAATTTCTTTGCTGTTCCCTTGCTTTGAAAACTGTGTATTGATATCCATAAAGCGGCTTGCCGTGCTTGGAGAAAGACCATACTCTTTCTTGGCAAATTCTTCCATGTTTTTGTAACCGTCATTTCTATATGCGCCGCTATCTCTTACTTGCTTGAGATAATATCCAATAATAATAAAATTGTGCACAGTTTCGTTCAGCTTGTCCTTTATCTGTTTCTTAATTTCAATATATCCCTCACTGCTTATTACCAGATTTTCCATAAATGCCTCCTATCCCGCTGCCTGTATGCGGATTTGCTCCCGTTCTTCTGCCGCCATACTGTCCGCTATTTTCTGCGCCGCTGCAACCGCCTTTTCCATAAATATTACAGCTGCTTTCGGTGCAGCTTTATTATATGCTGCTCTATTCTGTTCGATATGAAATTTTCCCTGCCTGTTTCTGATTTCTACTGTACAGTATGATTTATTCGGGCATTGCTTTTGTCTTATAAACAGTATAATGCATTTTCCTTCAACCGCTCTTTCATAGTATGTCGCTACGCAGTTGTGCTGTGCGTGCCCTTCATGTTTAAAATCAAGATAGCATCCCGGCACTTTTATAACAAAATTACTGTCCCGATAGCAGAATGCCTTTTTTATTTCCTTTGCATTCTGATTCATGATTTTATCTTTCTGCCGCATCTTTGAAGCATCTTCTTTATCTTTTTGGATATCAAACACTCTTACGGCTTCATCATGTGCCCTCTGTACATTCTGCGGAAAAAATATCGACCTGTCACGCAGGTTCCAGCCAAGCTGTCGTGCTGTATCAATGTAATCTACCCATAATGACAAATTGCTGCTGCCGTCATGGTTTGGATTGTCGTTAACACCTATACAAAGACGTTCTTGCATATAGCGAATAATACGGTGTGGCGTATGGTATCCAAAATATCCCAGCACTACGTGAACGCCGACGTATTTATCCAGCCATACTGCCTGTTCATCTGTAATTCTTACCCCAAATTCATCTATACGCTGTATAATGCGTACTAACTTGTCACCTGCGTTCAGCCTTATTGCCTGATGCAGATGTTCTTTTGTGATTCTTAAATATTTCCATGGACTTTTATCAAACCGATAATCTGTTTTTGTAAGCCCTTCTGTTCCGTCACGTTTCACACGCTCTATTAAAAATTTACGCAGTCCCATTTTCCAGAATGCTTCATATGGAAATGACATCCCCATATCCCCCAGCACTGCTATAATATTTAACTTGTCATCACTCTGTTTTATAATCTCCGATACGGGTATATACCGCAGACAGGTGTCTTTTAACAGCCTTTTCAGATTTGCTGTATACAAAAAGCTCTTTGCATATCCTCCACCGCCATATATACGTCCATAATTCACTGTGCCTGCTTTGCACCACCGTTCTATTCCCGTGCTTCGAAAGATTCCCCATTCATATGCACCTGCATCTTGTAATGGTCCGCCATCTTCATAAAATCGAAATAACTTTCGGTAACATTCGTGAACAGAAATTTCCGGAATATAGTTAAATTCAATACTTGCATCCATATCCACAGAAAACTGCCTGTAAACGTAGTTCTGCCCATCTGTGCATTTCTGTATTAATGATACAATTACTCTATAGTATCGCACCGATTTCTGTTTACGCCAGCTTTTATATGTAATCCTGCTGCCGCATCTGCATTTGCCCTGCATATTGTGTTTCACGTTTTTCGGTACAGGTACGTGGAGTCTGCAGTGTGTGCAGAATCCGACACCTGTTTCTACCCGATAGAATATACTATGCATGGAGGCAAGCGCCCTGTCATTGATAAATTTCATCCAATCGGCAGGCAGCTTGTCCGGAACTGTGTTCATATATCCGTCAATCACATCTGTAATCAGCTTATGCTTTTTGGCTAGATTGCAGCTCCTTACATCTGCCTGAAAATCTAAAACTGCCGTTTCCACATCCAGCATATTTCCTGTTTTCAAGTATCTGTTTACAATATTCAACGTTTCTTTTGATGCAAAATTTCTGCCACGATAGGAATAGCGGTACCGTTCATCTCCTGTTTCCAGCATATCAATTTTTGCATTGCTCCACTTTTCCTCTGTCATATTCCAGCTTATAAAATCTTTTCTCGCATAATCGAGAAATATCCGGTACTGCGGCTCCTTTCTTCCTGCTGCAATGCTTCTTCTTGTAAATAAATCAACTTCCAGTATTTCTTTGTCTGCGGTCAACGCTGCCCTAAAATAGAAACGGCTTTCATATTCTGTATAGTCGTAACGGTAATTTCCATATATGTGTGCCGCTGTCTTTATCACACCCTTATCCAATTTTGCTTTATGCATCATGGCAGCAGTCGCACTCATTGGCTTCCGGTCAATCAGTCCTGCCTTTCTCATCTTGTCCCCTCCTCTGATTCCAAATAATATGCGCGTATCAGCTTCTTGGCGCGTCCCATTCCGGGAATGCCCATTTCGATAGATTTCATTCTTCTGTCTGTATCCAAGCCGGCTGCTTTCACAATATCCTTGTCTACCTTATAGCGAGCTTGAAACGACCACTTTAGGATACTCCCTATACACGCTTTGAAACTCTTTCCCTTTCTGCGCACTGCCCGCGCAAGTTCCTCGTCCTCTAAGCATGACACTTTTATGTACTCCGTCCAGTCTGCTATAATCTCCACGGGGTTCAACTGCGTTGCCTCCACTTCGATTTTGCCAATCGCAGCGGTTGCGACATCGCAAAAAGCATCTGTCATTCCCTCAAAGTATAAATCTGCTTCGGCGCGGTCAATGCCGTTTTCATCCGCAAGCTTGTAAAGGTTTTCTTTATCTCCCTCATTTTTTAATCCTTCTGCGGTCTTGTTGAGTTCCTCCGCAGATTCCATTTCACCAAAAATATCAAACATATTTTCTCCTTTCTCTGCCATTCAGCAAAAATATTATGATTTCCAATTATCAAAAAAACGTTTAATTATCGGTGCCCATGTAAGCAATAAATTTTGACAAAATATGCACAGTTCATCTTCTTTGTACTTATGTACAAGTTCTGCTGCACGTTGATTATATTTTTCCATATCATGCGTTTCTTCAAATTCCCTAAATATTATCCATATGGTATTTTGAATATCTTTAATTTTTTCATGCATCTGCTTTGATTTCTCATCTATTTTTTTGTCCATATCGTTCCCTTTCAATTTCAGTTATCAATTAAACGGGGTTTCAGCATCATAATCAACGAATCCATAATTTACGGTATTCCATCCATAATCAAAATACAAATCATCATCCACACCGTATATTCGCTTACTTTTTTCATCATAATCAAGAATATATCCCTCTGGCTGCGTTCTGCCAAATAGGCGGTTTTTTGAAACTTTAAGCAGTCTTTGGCTTGGTTTCAATTCTTTTCCTTTTTCGTAGGATATCGTTACAGATGCAAGGTTTGATATATCACCGCTTCCGCTGATTTCGTCATTCTCATTTGAAGAAAAATTATTTTTCCGCTTATGGGCAACCAGAAGAACCAGCACATTATGTTTCAATGCCAGTCGTGCCAATTTCTTAACAAACAGGCTTTGTCTATCGTATTTATCATATCCGCCTGACACATCTAAATCCAATGCTGTCATTAAGTTGTCGAGCAGGATTACCTTTGTCCCATACTGCATAACTGCATTCTCTGTAATCTCCAACAGATTATCCTTTTCGTCATTATCAATAATTCGATTATCATACAGATAGCATTTGCCCCGATACCAGTCTGCAATAAGCTGCCTGTTCGTGTCGGACACAATATAATTATTATCGCCCCATTTGTTTTGATAACCGGTTATGTGGTATCCCCCAGCAATCTGAAAATCAATCCACGAACGAAACTGATAATTTGGCAGTTCTCCGCTGTATGCGAAACATTTAAAATTTTGATATATCGCATTAATTAAAATCTGACTCGCAAGCGTCGATTTTCCTTCACCCGGCTTGCCTGATAACAGAACCACACCGCCAAACGGCAGTCCGCCGTAAAGAAGTCTGTCAAGCTGGTTTATCCCTGTCCGCAGCTTAGGCAGTTCAAAAACGTTGACATTTTCAACATCCGCCAAGTCTATCACTTTACGGATCGGAACAATTACAGCATTCTCTATGCACTCCCTTAAATAACCGGTTCCATATTTTCTAAGAATATCGTTTGCATCTTTACAATCTCTGTAATCTTCCTCTCTAATATGCTTTACCGTACATTTCAAACGGCTGGACAATTCTTTCAACAGTGTAATGCTGCCTTTTTCATAATCGCCGAATACAATCACTTCTTGGAACTTATTCAGCCAATCCCAGCAATATGGTACCCACGTAAAACCTTTTGCACCGGTTGGAACCGAAACAGCATTGTCAATCCCTGCTTCTGCTACGGAAAGACTATCAATCTGTCCTTCTGTAATAATCAGTTGGTCAAATTTGTTATTGCACTGCACCATTCCAAACAAAATTGGTTTGCAGTCCGCTTCACACCATTCTTTATTCTTGTCTTTTTCCTTGTCAAAATCAGTCTTGCGATATTTCACAAACTGCATTTCCCCTTTTTCGTCATAGAACGGAAATACTAGAATATTGGGGTTTTTCGTCTGTACGGTTATTTGATATTTTTTAGTAACCTTTTCGGATATTCCGCGTGAGATAAGATATTTCACTGCTTCCGATTTCGGCTCAATTGCCTTTTTGGGCTTGTTCAGCCTGCGAAACTGCCGACGCGGACGGTAATATTCATCTACATCATTTCCAAGCGAAAAATCAAAATCTTTCGACAGCGTGATAAGATTCCCTGTTACGCCGCAGGATGCACGCAGGCATTTAAACTGCCCTGTTTTTAGGTTTATGGAAAAAGTATTAAGATTATCTCTTGTAGGCGCTGGGTTACAGTATGGGCACAGTTTGAAAAATAGTTCCCCGTTATGCTCTCGTGTCTGTGCATGGACAAATCTTGCAAACTCGAATGCATCACTCTCCTTAAATTCATACATCCTTATTCCTCCAAAGCGTTAGGTCCATACCTCCACCATTCTTCATCATCTATTAAATTCTCTTTTGACTCCAATTCCCCTTTTGAATCGGATTTTTTATCTTGATGAACAATTACCCTGCTGTTTCCAGAGTAAAACCTTCCACCCTTGTCCTGATTATCTGACAGCCAATTTACAATAAAACGCTGTACTCCTTTTTTTGTTTTTCTGCGTTTTGGATTCGCATTGCACCATGCAGCCATTCTTTTTAACTGGCATTCAATATCAACTGCGGGAAATGCATCTTTCCATTCATCTATTTTTTCCAATGGAACCACATAAAATGAATTGTCATTCAATGGTATTTGGATGCTGCTGTCCTGAGGCGGTTTTTCCGGCTCTGGACAAGAATACGCAGTATTCCTTATTTCCTTTACTTTATTTTCTTTTACTTTACTTTCTTTTATAGGTTTTTTCTCGGAATTACTCTGGTTTTTCTCGGAATTACTCTGGTTTTTCTCGGAATTACTTGAGTTATGCGTAACTTTAATACAAGATGCCGTTTCCTCTTCGCTCAAAAGCCAGATTTCAGAATCAACTTCAATCTGTCTTTTACAGCCTTTTTTCGCCTCCTGATAACGTTTCTGTATTCCCGGTGAAGTAATGGTAGTGCCCCCCGTAGACAGTTTGCTCATCATGAGTAGTGACCGACCACGCAAGTATGCCAAAACCTGCTCTATAAACCCTTCCTTGAAACCAAGGTCTGCTGCGGCATCTTCCGCTGATTCCTCGTTCCAACTTATGTAATATCCATTACGATAGATTTCTGTCAGCATATAGATGTAAAATATCAGTCCATCATTTCCAAATTTAGACTGAAGCCGTTTAATCCGTTTATCTGCATAAAAGAAATCCGTATCAAACGAAAAATAGAATAATCCGTCCTGTTTTGGACGTGCCATCTGTTAAATCTCCTTAATCAAAATTTTACTCCTGCTGCCTTCCAGCATTTACGTTATGATGCCCTATCACGCAGCATTTTCATTTTATTTATGCAGTCCCTTAGCTGTTCTTTCGACAGATGATCAAGCCGTTCTACTTTGTATGTTTTCGCAACAGCTATGCTGGTATATCCTGTACGCATACATTCAAATTCCAATTCATTCATAAGGTTCTGCCTCTCCGTATCTGCCTGCGGAGGCTGATTCCTATTTTCATTCTTTGGAATATTTGCATCTGGTGTCACAGCGTCTGGATCGTCCATAAGATTTTCTGTAGGGATGCAAAATGTCTGGAAACAGGCATACTTAAACGCTGCTGCCATTGCTTTGTTTGTCGCTTTGTCCCCGCTGTCCATGCCTTCACCGACAACAACCGCATCCACAAATGAGCCATCCACCGCATAAAATCTGTATCTTATACGGCAGACGGAATATATTAGTGTAGCACCCTTTGCAGTTGTGCGTTCTTCTCTGTGCTGCTCAAGGACTTCCGGCGTGCAGAATATATTATTCTTAACCAAAGCAGGATTCAGGGCATTCATCACTGCTTCAATGCTACGATATTTGAATCCCTGCTGCTTGTTTACATCATTCTTGCCAACAGCGCCGATACTTTCCATAACCCCGCATATAGCACCATAAATCATAGGGATTTTTTCATTGTCCATAATAATCCCCCCTTATTCTTTTATAATTAGAATAGTTTTCCTGCTGCTTATAAAACCATATGCAAGGCATCTAATTCTTTTGGAGGACTGTTTTGGCTGTTCTTCGTATTCGTTACTGTCTACCGGCACAGCGTTAAGACAATGCAGTATTCTTTCGTATCTGTCCAGACTTTTGCCGCTGGACAATATTTTTAATATTTTCTGATCTAGCATATTCACCATAAAAAAATTCCTTTCCAGCATCTTGAAAACACAGAGAAAATGTGATATACTATCCCTATCTTGTATTTTCAAGATGCTATTTGCAAAACCGCTGTTGCATCAGCGGAATTTAATTGGGTAAAACCTCTTATCTATGCTGCTTTTGTTGTATGGATGAGGGGTTCTTTTCTTTCCGGTCATGCCTGTCGCACCGTGGACAGATATAACCGGATTTTGGTATTCTCTGCAGTCTGCTGACCTGCCATATCTTCTGACATATAATGCATTTTTCTTTCATATTCTACTTATCCTTCCCGTGTTTTAAATAATTCTGCATCTTGTGTTTCTTCGCCATCTTTATGTACTGTAACGGTAATTGACAAGTTTTCCCTTAAAGATAAAATCCGCGCAAGTGTTTGAAAAAAGCGGTCTACATCAAATTTCCCGTTCACCTGTATGCCTGCCTGTACAAGTCTTTCTTCCATTGTCATTTTAGCCTTCTTTCTTTTACTGAAAAACGTTTAAAGTTAATAAACTTTTTTCAAATCAATATAAATATGGTTGTCATTCTGCCATGTAAAACTTTCTATTTCACAATGTGCATAATCCAGCACATTATCCTGATACCAGTTCCCATGCGTAAGTACCTGAAATTCGCTATCTCGTATCCATATTTCTGTATGATCGTTAATCAATCCTGCATCTAACATAAGTTTTTCTAATGTCATTTTAGCCTTCTTTCTATCCTATCTGGATAAGATTCATAATACCTTAGGAGCCATTAATCCATTATCTTTTCAATGCCATATCAACTTGCAATGCGTCGCTGATAACTTTAATTGTTTCATCTGGTACGAACATTTTTCACTAAAATTTAATTTTAGTGAAAAATGTTGCTTTATTTAGTTACGATAATGTATTATAATAATTTTGTTTCAATTCTTCGTTACAACACCTAGGAGGTGCCACATAATGAAATCAATTCCCGAAAAATTAATCAACATCATTCAAATAGGGAACACTTATAGGCATACGGCAGTCCACCCTGCGATTTTCCTGCAGCTCGATGGGTATGGGATATTCAACTTTTAACTTTGACAGGTCAGGTTTTCCCTTAAAATCAAGATCCTGTAATATAACCTCGTCCTGAAGATCCACTTTCGCCTGATTGATTGCAAGTTCTTCAAACAACTTGAGGTCATCAACAGTGTTATGGAACATATCAGGAGCTATACTGATATGTAAATGAATTGTTTTTTGTTCAGTCATACTCTACTCCTTTCTCTGGTTGCATTCGGTAATTGTGAATTTTATTAGAACAAATAATTCTGAAATTAATAGGTAATACCAATACATTTCTACCTCAAAATCATATTGTTGTTCTCCCATTTCCAGACTTTCTTCTAGTTTATTTTCTTTCTGTCAACACTTTCCACTTCCCTAGCAACAATACCTTTACTGCCATCCGGCAGCGGTATGGCACAGCCTAATTCAATATTGTCAGACTTTAAGGGCTTGTACCCCAGATTGTCCACTGCTTCCTTTGCTGCTTCAGAAATAATATTGGGCAAATCCGAAATTGCTAATTTATTCAAAGACTGAAGCACTGATTCCTTAACAAGTGAAAATACCTGTAACAGTTCGTTATAGTTCAATTGATTGTCTTTGGCTATTTGTATATAGTCAACGGCAGTCTTTTGGACTTTTGCGGAATCAATGCCAGCTCTTTTTTGAGCCGCTTGTAATATTTCTTGATTTTGTTTTAAAAATTCCTGCATCATTTCTCACCCCCTTCCTGTTAATTCCTTGCCTTTCTTAAAACAAATTCTGTCTACCACATTGTATTTTTGCACACTTTCTCTTATACTGTACTTACAGGCTCTGCCAAGCCGAGTATAGAAGAAAGGAGAACAAACATTAATGCCAATACAAGCACTTATTGATACCAACGGTATTATGTACCAAGTTGAAAGGAATGGTTCTATTGTTTCTAATTTGAAAGGTTTTCCCAATCATGAAAAATCAACTTCAAAAAAATACGTAGCTTTTATGCCTGATTCTGATATACAACACGATGATTGGATTATTAATCCTGCAAATGAAAGACTTTTTATTTCTGATGTGCTCACCAGTTTTATACAAGGTGAAAAAAGCCATTTAAAAGCATATTATAAAACCATGTCCGAGCATAATTCAGAGGCAAAAGCCACAAACATATTCAACATTGGAAACGCCAGCAATTCAGTAATTGGTACGCAATCTGTCGTCACAATGAATATCACCAGTTCAATCCAAGAAGCAAGGGAACGTATAAATTCAAGCGATTCTGATGATAAGGAAGATTTGAAGCAAATAATCAATCTGCTTGAAATGGTCGTAAATAACCAAGTTCCTGCTCAAGGTGGGTTGCTTTCAAAATTTTCATCTGTTATACAAAGAAACGCTTGGATTAGCAGTCCTATTTCATCAATTGTATTAAACTGGCTGATAACTCAAGTTCACTAGGTTCACCACTAATTGTTATACAAAGTTCTGTTTCTCCATCCGCAGAACTTTGTATCTTGTAATCAGATATTGGTATAATTCCTGCTTCGTATACCTTTAAGAAAAACCTACTGTCTACCCTTATTAAAGAAACGTCAATTTGCTTTTCTGTCATTTCTTCTGTATTATTGATTGTACAATTTCTTGATTGCTCCATCTTCTCACCCCCTTCCATTAATTTGCAAATCATTTTTACATCTGCAGGTAAACAGTAAACATTTACATAATTTATGGCACCAATGGCAACATCTTTTATTTCGTTTCATCTCTTTTGCTCTTCAAGACATTTCTGAAAAGATGATATGAGCATAGTTTCTGTTTTGTCTTTTGCTATCCCCAGTATTTCTTTTAGGACGGCCACACAAAGGTATTCTTTTGGAATCACCTTTGTAATGGCCTCAATAGAAATATAGGCCGCATTTTCCATTATCGCTTCTTTAACTATTATGCCGTTACCGAAATCAATTTTGGGATCCATTCTTTTCGTTCACCCCCTCCCATGAAATAAAACTCTATGCATTATGAACCGGCTGCTTATGACTTAGATTTTCTTAGATGTGCCATCTTCTCACATCCGTACTGAAATTCTTTCTTTGCACTGTCCACAATCTCTTTATCCCTCAAAGCCGAAAGATAAACAATTGCCATTGTCTTGTTTTCCTCAGACAATGTTGCGAATAATGAGGAAATTCTCTTACCATCATCAATATCTCTGCTTGTTAAAGTCTTTGACATAGATTTCACTTCCTTTCTGTGTATAACCCTTAAAAATTTTTCCATTCTTAAAATTCTTTGTTGATTATACAACTATTATATGATTACAAATCTACATTGTCAAGAACTTTTTGTTGACTGCTCAACATTTTTTTGATATATTATTTTTAAAGGAGGTATCAAAATTGAAAGACAGAATAAAGCAAATAAGAAAAGAAGCTGGATTGACGCAAGAAAAATTTGCTGAACGACTAGGATTGAAAAGGCAGACGATTGCGACATACGAAACTGGAAGAAGTGAACCGATGGATACTATCATTTTTTCTATATGTCGCGAATTCAATATAAACGAAAATTGGCTTAGATACGGAACTGAACCAATGAAGATAAACAATGTTGAATTTGGAAGTGTTTGCCGAGAAATCGGTGTGAAAGACCCAAAAGCTAGGCAAGCTATTTTGGATTATTGGGAACTATCTCCCGAAGATAAGGAACTGTGGTGGAAATTTGTGGAAAGATTTATGAACTAACAAAAAGCAGAGGTTAATTTTCCTCTGCTTTTTCCATTCCAACATCATTGCAAGCGGCTCTTGCCATTCCGTACAGCATTTCTATATCTGCCAGATTCTCAATCTTATCCACCATTTCATGTAGAGCTTTCTTACATAATTTCATGTTTTCCCCATCACTCATACGGTTTTCTCCTTTCAAACAAACGTATCGTTATACTAGCATAATAGAACATCTGTTTCGATATATCAAGACGCAATCGGTTTACTAGAAAAAATTTTGTTAGTTTATAGTGGTCTAATTTTAGCATATCCTAAGGTATAAAATCTACCCTTATGTTTTCATATCTTACTTCCCCAACTAATTTCGTTAAATACCACCAAAAAAGTAACCGTCATTTTTTTATATTTTCTTGCAAATTGCCACACTTCCCTTACATAAAACATAATTAATAACCAAAAAGTATCACTAACTTACATTTTTTTCCAAATAGTATTTCTTATTTCTACAGATAGTGATATACTATCTAATGTAGTTTATTTGTTTATAATATATACAAATTTTATTATGAAAGGAACAAATTTAAATGAAAAAACGATTTATTGCTTTAAGTTTAGCAATCTGTTTTAGTTGTGTTGCTTGTGGATCTTCTACAACTGAGAAGGAAGCATCAATCACAGCTCCAACTGAAACATATGTACAAGAAGAATTGAAAGAGGAAGTAAAAGAATTTGATCTTGAGAAATACAAAAAATCAGCTCAAGATTTACGTACTTCAATGTATACTGCTGCCCTTATGCTAAATAACATGACAAATTATGAACTTGCACATTTACAAGTGGCGGAAAAGCTAAATTCTAAAGTTGACAGTGAGGAACTGCTACAAAAAGCTTTTGATCATATAGAAGAACAAGAATGGGATACCCGAGAAAACATAGAATCCACCGACGCTACTATTCGGAAAGCTTATAAAGAATTCATTTTAATAGAAAGTAACGAAAATAAGGAAGCCTTAGAAATTGAAACTGAAATTAGAAACTTTTATGATGCTTATGTCGCTTTATATTCGCTGGCAACTTCTCCAAACGGTAGTGCTTCCAGTTTTGAATCTACTGTAAACAAAACAAATAACTTCATAGTATCAAGCAATGATGCTTTAGACTTATGGCTGGAAACCGCAAATGAATAATAGATTTAAATTAGATGCCATTTTTACATTTATGAAATGTAGAGAGATTATAGCAAAAATATATATTTTGGCAACCATCAGTTTTGTGCTCTTAACCCATCATCTAAAACTACTGGGATTGCAACCACATTATTTCAATATTATACCCTTCTGTTTCATATCAGAGGGAAAACAATACAAGGAGTAGTATTATGGGATTATTAGACACCTTTAGAGGACAACAATACAAAAGTGAGCTGGAAGCTTTACAGGAAAAATATAATAACCTTGAAAAAATGTTGACTCCCGAAATGCGGGATGTTATCAAACTTCAAGAACTTATTTCAGAATTAGAAAATCAAAAGTCAGATATCGAAACCAAAATTAAAACATTAAATGAGCAATATGAACAGAATGTATCCGAACAAAAAAGAATTTTAGCTAGACTTGAATCCGATATCTCCGTGCGAAGGCAGCAAATTATTACTTTTGACGATGAAATCCTCGTACAAGAATTTGGGCTTTACTCACCACGTTATGACTTTGCCAATGCAGAACAATATAAAGACGAACTCATGCGAATCCGAAATCGGCAAAAGGAATGCATTAAAAATGACTCTGCTGTTACAGGCAATATGAATTGGACGGTAAACGGTAATGCTGCTCAAGGGAAAAAAATGATACGTGATACGCAAAAACTTTTATTACGTGCATTTAACAGCGAATGTGATGAAACCATAAGCAAAATAAAATACAACAACATTGATGCATCGGTCAAGAAAATTAAATCCTCCGCTGCTGCTATTTCAAAATTAGGTACCAGATTAAGTATTGCTATTACCAACAAATACTTAGATTTAAAAATTAAAGAAGCCTATCTTGCCTTGGAATATCAACTAAAAAAGCAGCAAGAAAAGGAAGAAGCCAAAGAAGCACGTGCACAAATGAGAGAAGCTGCAAAACTTCAAAAGGAAATTGAAGAACAACGTAAAAAGGTTGAAAAGGAGCAAACACATTATCAAACTGCATATGAAAATATCAAAAACCAATTAACACAGAATCCTAATGACCCTGATCTAATCGCCAAGAAAAATGAGTTAGAAGCACAGCTTTCAGAAATCGAAAAATCTTTAGATGATATTGATTATCGGGCTGCTAATGCAAAAGCAGGATATGTTTACGTTATCTCCAATATTGGTGCTTTTGGGGAAAATATCTACAAAATCGGAATGACGCGCAGACTTGACCCTCAAGAGCGTGTTGACGAACTTGGAGATGCATCTGTTCCCTTTAATTTTGACGTTCATGCAATGATTTTTTCAGATAATGCCCCAGCTCTGGAAGCCGCTCTCCACCGAGCTTTTGAAGATAAGAAATTAAATATGGTAAATCACCGTAGAGAGTTTTTCCACGTAACTCTTGATGAGATAAAAAAAGTAGTCAAAGAGAATTATGACAAAACAGTAGAATTTATAGAAGTCCCTGATGCAGAGCAATATAGAATCAGTCAGAAAATGCGTATAGAATCTGGTATAGGTGAACTTTCTATTCAAAGAAGCAATATGCCTGCTGCTACATCAACTCCAGCGCAGGAAATCGTTTCTAAACAACCACCTGAACCAATATCTGAAAATAACCAACCTGTTTCAGCAGCTCCTGCTGCCAAACTTGACCCTACTAAAGAATATTTACATACAAAATGGGGTATTTACGAAATGCCGGAACCGTATACATTAAGCCTTACGAAAGGCCCACGCTACGATCTTACACAAGTTTAATTATTATGTGAAAAAATTGAATTTCCAAAAGGAAGCTGATATAGTATGTATATCAGCTTCCTTTTGGAGTTGGTGTGGATAACAGTTGCAAACTTTAGACGGGGCGCAACTGTCATTTTACTTTTCCAGTTCCATGTAAACCTTATCAATTCCCAATCGAATAACATCAGCTTTAGAAAGTCCTGTTTTTTTGCAACATGTTTCCAACTTAGAAAGTTCTTCATCGGTCATTCGGATTCGATAATTATTCGTTTTGGGGCTTTCTGTCGGTCTACCCATTTTCTTTTTTTCTACGGTGCATCACCTCTTGACTTTGCCGTTTTTCCATGCTATTCTATCAATGTTAGGCGGTGGCAAGTACCGCCCAACTTGATTTTTCATTGCCTTGCTTATTTATTAAGCAGGGCTTTTACTTTTTCCTTTGCTTCCTCAAGGTCTTTGCAGTCATTGAGGATTTCAAGGATTTTTCTTGTCTGGTTTTCTTCAACAACTTCTTTCAATAATTCGCTTATGTTCATTTCTTCGTCCATATGCTTCTCCTTTCTGGCACTTGCCGCCTAACTCGTTAAGCTATTTCCCTTAACTGTAATTATATTATAACTTATGGATATCCAAAAGCCAAGAGGTAAATTCAAAATAAGGTTGAAATATTAATTTATTTATGGTATATTGAAATAAGAAAGACACCTGCTCTAACAGGTGCCTTACAGAAACTACCGATAGACGGTTAGCCCGTTGAAAAATTTAGTAAAAAAATAACCGTCAGCTTTCTCAGGACTGGGCGGTTATTTTTGTGTATTATTGCTATCTTTACCGATAGAGTATCCTATTGTATCAAATTACATACAAAGTAAAGCTGCCTAATTAGGCGAATTTTTCCTTAACTTAACAGCTTATGTATCTAACTGTTCGTGAGTGTAAATGCCGGAGCCGTATACCTTAAACCTTGCCAAAAATTCCCGTAATGACCTAAATCAAGTTTGCTAATTTTATTCTTAGGGGCTGCTGCCTCGCGAATTTTCTTCCGTCAAGGCAGCAGCCCCCTTTTTATCCAATAGCTTAATTGACTTTATAATATACACGTTGTAATTTTACTGATTATTTTCAATTACCCAATCAATACTGATAAATTCTCAAATACAATATCTTCCAAATTTCTAACGCCATAAAACTTTTCAAATTCTGAATATATTTTTCTTAAATGTATTGGCTCAACAATGGCTCCACCATACTTTGAAAAAGGTCCATCTGTTTCTATAACCAATCTATTTAGGGGAATCTCTTTTAAAATCCCCTTGCCTTTGTTGGATTTCAGCATTGCCGGATTCACCGAAAAATAATACCCTTCATCTAAAATTTGTGGAATTAAATCTTTTGCACCAGTGTACCAATGAAAAATAGCATTTTCTACTTTATTAATTCTTAGGATTTCCAATACATCTCTTTCAGCCAATCGACTATGTATTGATAAAATATGTCCTGCAGAATTTTCACATATTATTTCAAATACACTTTTTTGTTTACATCTGCTTTTTTCCGATCTCGCTACTGAAAAATCCAGTCCTACTTCACCAATAAATTTTGTTGTTCCTAATGCATTTATAAAAATTTCCTTTTTAAACTCATATTCATTAACTAAAATGGGATGGAAACCAACAGCCAAAAACACTTGAGGAATTTTTTGTATTATTGCTTTCTGTTTCTCATATAATTCAGGTAAATGAGTTACAAAAACTGCCGATATATCATTATTCACAATTTCCCTAATAATTTTTCCTGGATTATCATAAAAATCAATATGGATATGTGCATCTATCATTTTGAATCACCTTCCATATTTTTTGAAAAAAATCTCTAATTCTTTTGAGAATTTCTCCAGCATATCAGATGTCCTTTTTAAATAATCATCTGTCGAATAAAATCTCTTTCTTATCAGTATTTCCGGAAAAATCTGATCTGATACAATATAATTATAAAAAGTCCTATAATAGTTAAAAGCTGAGCGATATTCTTCATCATTCATATCACCGGCATATGGAACGGTATATTCATTATCCATAAGTTCTAAATCATACGCCGCCATTGAAATTTTACGTAATAGGCAAGGTACGCATGCTCCACAAGATTTTTTTGCACTGACATCATAACGTCGATCATTCATAGCTCTGCTACACGAACGTGTATCTTTTATATGTTCTTTAAAATCTGCATTTAAATCATTAACCATCTCACCTTTTGTCATAAATAAAAATGGATGGTTTATATGTACATCTATCCCCACATTTTTTAGTATGTTTTGGTATAAATAAATCGTTTTGGGATGAGTGGTTTTTGTTGTTCCTCTTGATTGAAAGGAAGGGTTTAAAGTCATAATCCCATTTTCATTAACATCAATTTCCTTAGTATTTTCTCTTATTGCAGTAACAACAGCTAATGAAAAAAACAATAATGACCGTGTCCTTTGTGTTAATTCTATTTTTTTTTGTTTAACTTTAGAATATGTTTGTATCCCTAAATTTCCCTTTCTTCCCTTTAAAAAAGAAGATACACTATTTATAGCGGATACATCAACAATGCTTGTTTTATATCCGCAATAAACTGTTTTTCTACTATTTTTTTCATTGTTATATGCTCCACAGAAAGAATCTAACCCTCCTGACAAAAGTGCAACATTATCAATTTCCAAACTCGGGATAATCATTTGTTGCCCACAAAATTCGTACTCTACTCCTATAAATGAAATCGACCATTTATCACCATCACCTTCTGTAACAAACTCAGCCAATTTCTCTATTAATTTTTTATTTTCTTCCCATACATTCAAATTCTTTCTGTCCACATATGCAGAAACTTGTATGTTTCTTGGATTACTTCCAGATCTCTTATTTGCAATATCACCTACATACAACTCCAAAAAAATATTTACTAAATCGATAAGTATTGTTTCATCTGACTTAATGAATATATCTTCCGGAAAAACTTGATTGCATCTCAATTCTATCTTACCTGTACTTGTATGAGCAATAATCATCATATCACTCCTTATTCTTACCGAGAGTTGCCTGCATTTTTTGAATCAGTTCTTCTATCTGAATTTCCTCATTATTGCATTGCTGTATTAATGCCAGAAAATTCTTCTCTACATATGCATTAGCGAATTCTTTGATATTTTTATCAACGATTGCAATGTCCGTGTCTTTAAATGCTGCAGATAATTCTTCACTCGCATCTTCTCGAATAACCATGGTAATAAAAATCTCACAAAAAGATAAAAGAAATTTTACCGGATCAGAAATTTTGTTTAAAAGCATCTCAGTCATTGCAGTTTGAAAAGCAGCCAAAATCATTGGTGAATCAATATCACCTTTATCTTCCTCAATTTTATCCAGAATAGAATCAATAATTTTTTGAGTATCCATAACCGTTAATTTTTCGCTTTGAATTTCGTACTCATTTAAAAAATTATCAATCCCCATAGCTGCAGCCTTTTTAAAACAGGAAAAACCACCTCCCGCTAAGACCACAAAATCTTTATCCCCAAAATATCCTTTTGTCTTTCTTGAACGCAATGTTTGCTCCGCCACTTGCGGAACAACATCTTTACAATCAACTGATGGATTTAATTCTATTGTTTCTTTTAACAGTTTTTTTATCTTTTCTGATGTTTTTCTTACAGATGATCCCATGACAACCTCCTAAATTTTATTCTATTCAAAATATACCATATTGTACTTCAAATGTCCATGTTTCCAAAATATTAATACTAATTTTTTCAATTGCACTGATATAAGTTCTATGTAAACCTGATATCTCTGCAAGTTACATTAATGTAGATAAAAAAGTAGTATTATTTCCTGTTTCGTGTTATACTATGGCTAGATAACCTAGGAGAATACTGCATAACATGGTATAAAAGGTGGCATTTTTATTTCTCTCTTACGTTATTCCAATCCATGTTCTTACAAAAAAATGCCCTGCCATTAAACTTGCGGCGTCGCAACCGGCAAAAGCATCTTGGTGCTGCCGAGCCACACACCGTTATTTGACCTAATTCCATACAAAATACTATACCTAAAGGAGAATTTTATGGACGAATTTTTAATGAAACCCAAAATTGATTTTGCTTTTAAAGAAATTATGATGAATGAAAAAGCACGCATTGGCTTTTTATCAGCAATATTAAAGATAGAACCTGCAGAAATTAAAGAAACCCAAATATTAAATACCTACCTTAGAAAAGAACATGAAGAAGATAAACAGGGTATCTTAGACGTTCGGATTCTAATGAATAATGACACGGAAATTGATACCGAAATTAATCTTTCCGAACTAAAGGTTTGGGCAGACCGCTCTTTGTTTTATATTTCCAAAATGTACACAGAACAAATTCAGCAGGGACAACAGTATGATGTCTTCAAAAAATGTGTCAGCATTAGTATCTTAGATTTTATACTTTTTGAAGAACCCAAGAATATTTCCGAAGAATCCAATCCACCTTCCCACACCAATTTTTACTCATGCTTTCATATTTGGGAAGATAATAGTCACTTTCTTTTCACAGATAAAATGGAGTTTCATGTAATAGAACTTCCAAAATTACCCCCAGAATTAAAAGATAACGTTGAAAATGATAAAGTTTTTCTATGGGCAAAATTTATCAGTTCTGAAAAAAAGGAGGATTTTGATATGATTGCACAAAAAGACCCTTACATCAAAAGTGCCTACCAACAACTGCAAATTATTAGTCAGGATAAGCAAAAACGTTTGGAATACGAAGCTAGGGAAAAGGCTGTTAGAGATCATAATCAAATGATGTTTGAAGCTAAAGAAAGCGGCAGAAAAGAAGGTATTGAAATTGGCAAGGAGCAGGGTGAATATAATAAAAGTATCCAGATTGCTAAAAATCTTATTTCGTTAGGTTCTGATGTTGATTTTATTGCAAAAGCTACAAATTTATCTATAGAACAAATTCAGACATTGCAAAATACTCAAGATTAAAATATTCTGTTAATTTAATCTTGAGTATGGCAGCAGTGATGAGAACACTGCTGCCGCTTGGTACACTTATATCATACCGAATACAACATACCACCTGCACTGTTATTATAACACTTGCTGGTGGAAAAAGAAAGGAAATGTAGGTGATTTTTATGAAAAATAAAAGCAACCTTCCACCGATTACCCGTGTCGCGCTATATATCAGGGTATCCGGCGAGGAACAGAAAATAAAAGGGCTGTCACTGGAAGCCCAGCAAGAGCGGCTGGAAGAATATGCACGCGAAAAAGGTTGGATTATAACTGGAATCTATATTGATGCTGCGAAAACTGCCAGAAAAAATATGCACAAACGGGCAGAATTTCAAAGAATGATAGAATCCGTGAAACGTGATGAGGTTGATATCCTTCTTTTCTGTCGCCTTGACCGCTGGTTTCGCTCTGTGGCTGACTATTACAAAGTCATGGAGATCTTACAAGCGCACGGATGTGAATGGAAAACGGTAGATGAGGAATATGATACGACCAGCGCAAACGGACGATTATATATTAATGTCAAACTGTCTATCGCTCAAAATGAAGCTGATATATGCGGAGAACGTATAGATGTTGTATTTGACAGTAAAATTGCTCATGGAACCGTTGTTTCCGGTTCCTGCCCGTTCGGCTACAGCGTTAATGAGGAAAAACAGCTGGAAATCGTACCGGAAGAAGCTGGGATTGTTCAAGATGCTTTCAATCACTTTGAAAACACTGTCAGCCAGCGCGAAACCGTGAAATATATCCGCGCAACTTACGGCAAAAATTGGTGTGGTCTTACTTTTCGGCGTATGCTTTCCGAGCCATTGTACACCGGAATCTATGATCGGGGCGGCAGACACAACGAAAATTTCTGTCCAGCTATTATCAGCAAGGAACAATATAACAGAGTTCAAGTTCTCCTAAAAAGAAATGTTCGCTGTACACCTTCCGGCCGAATCTATATTTTTACTTCGATTGTAAAATGTGCTGAATGTAACCATAATATGGTGGGGCGTGCTACAGGCAAGAACCATGTGTATTATTATTACCGCTGCAATCAGCACTTCCAGCGTGGACGCTGCTCCCATAAATTAGAAGCAAGGGAAGACGCAATTGAAAAATGGCTTTTTGACAATCTGGAAGCCGAATTGAACCGTGTCCGAACTGAATGGGAAATAAAGGCAGCAGCAAAGAAAAAAGCTGCACTACGTACCGATAAAGCGGCGCTGAAAAGAAAACTGTCAAAACTGAAAGAATTATACGTAAATGAACTAATTGACATTGACGAATACAAGAAGGACTATGAAATATATACAGCAGCGCTCCGACAACTTCCTGAAGCCGTAACAGAAACCCCACCTGATTTTTCAGCCGCTGAAAAACTGCTGCAATCTGATTTTAAGAATATTTATGACACGCTGACCCGTGAAGAAAAGCGTACACTGTGGCGCTCTGCTATATCAGAAATACGCATGGACAGTGAAAATAATATCACGGGTATTTCTTTTGGGTAGTGTTGTACTAAATCAACACTACCTGTCGGTTCATCGGCAAGAAGAATATATGGATGATTCATTAAAGAGCGTGCAACTGCCGTTCGCTGCCGTTCACCACCGGATATCTCTGCTGGATACTTATCCATAATTTTATCAATTCCAAAAAGCTGGCAGAATTTTTCCGATTTTGCCTCCATCTGCGTAATTGACTTTTTTGCTATAATCTGCGGAAGACAAATATTTTCCTTGACTGTCAGCCCATCTAACAACATAAAATCTTGAAAAACAAATCCAAGTTTCTCATTGCGCATCTTCGCAAGCTGCTTTTCATTGAAACCAGAAATATCCTGTCCTCCTAAATAAATAGAACCGCCATCATGCGGAATAAAACAGGAAATACAATTGAGTAACGTTGTCTTCCCACTTCCAGAAGCCCCCATAACCGCTACAAATTCTCCTTTTTGAATATGGATCGACACGTTCTTTAAAACAGGATACGTGTGTCCGCCTGTTGTGTAACTTTTGTTTAAATTTTTAACTTTTAGCATCCTTTCTGCCTCCTAATACTATGTTTTACACAGCCGTTATGGATTTAGAGAAACATTTTACAAAACCGCAAATGTTCTCGACGTGCAGTATAACAGTTTGTTTGTTCAACCAGAAACGGCATCTTAGAAATTGAAAACGCTTAACGCTTATTCGTATAACTATAGTATAAAGAGTTAAAAGCAGAAATTTTAGCGTCGATCTTGTTAAATTTTACATAGATTTTGTAAAGTTTGTATGTTACTATTTCTATAGACTATACCGCACAACAGTCGAGCAGGGAAGTTTACTTCCCCTACTCAATTGCCGCTGATGCGGGGCAGTCGCAATAAGCTTTGAGTATACAAGATATAGTATAAATATCAATACAATGTCAGACTATCTTATATCCTTTTTGCCTTAATGCGACAACCTTATATTTCCTCTGCATCGGCGTGTGCATAAAAATCCCATGAAAGGATTGATAAAATCAATGAATATCGCAATTTGTGATGATGAAAAAAAACTGCGCTGTGACTTACGGAATTTAATTGAAATTCATCTGGATCTGAAAGGACTTGCATATCAGATTGAAGAATACGAATCAGGCGCTGCGCTTTTGGAACATGATAAGGCAAAGCCTGTCGATATACTTTTTCTAGATATTGAGATGCCTGCGCTTGGCGGCATGGAAACAGCCAAAGCTTTGCGCGCTGCCGGTAAAACTATGCTGATTATTTTTGTAACCGCGTACCCTGACTATGTTTTTCAAGGATACGAAGTACAAGCTTTCCACTATATTCTAAAGCCGTATCAGGAAACAAAAATCAAAGAAGTGCTTGACAATGCGTTAAAACAGCTTAATATAAATCAGGAACAATACTATATCGTTGCGCAAAAATCTGGTACACTTCGGCTTGCGCTCAGCCAGATTTGCTATTTTAAAAGTGACCGCAGAATGGTTTATGCCGTGAACCGCAATGGTCAAATAACAGAATTTTATGGGAAATTAGATGACGTGGAACACGCTGTGCCTGCCTGTTTTCAGAGAACGCACAACCGTTATCTTGTAAACCTAAACGATATTTCAAAGTTAGAAAGTGCGCGCTGTATCTGCAACGGTGCTGACATTCCAGTAAGCCGCGCCTATAAACAGCAGCTTGCGGTTGCATTCGCACAGATTAATCTTATATAACCGACGTTATTGAAAGGAACTTTTATGGATTCTGTTTTTATTTTTTTATGTCATACTGCTGGCACTGCCCTTTCTCTTGTTATTGGCTTTCTGTTTATGAAAGTGCTTGACTGCTGCCTTGTACGCCGCCACGGGAAACTGGTATCTCTAATAGGAATTTTGGGCTATGGCATGGTGTCTACCACTGTGATTTTCCCGCAGGATATGTTGAATATCTGTTTTATGGTTATCCTATTTTTGTTGTTAAACAGTATTTTATACAAAGGAAAATGGGTGATAAAACTGTCTTTAATTGTTATTTTATTTCCTATTTTTACTGCCCTTAATTTTCTGTCCTTTGATGTTACAGGGAAAATATTTTTTCAATTTTATACCATGCAGGATAAGTTAGAAAACGCCTTTTTCTCCAATTCACAATATCTAATTTTAATTCCGTTTTGGCTTTTTTTCTACCGCTATTTCCGCAGACCGCTTGAAAAAATACGGGATATTTTTACCAATCAGGCATGGGGAATTATTTGTGTTGTCTGCATGGCTTCCTTTATTGCGCTGTTTAGCTGCGTCTATTTATCGCCGTTTCAGGACTCTTACTTTGTATGGCCTTGCATGATGGCGTGCATTATCGCAAATATCGGCAGTATACATCTTGCCTCCTATTTAGCAGACGGACTTTATGCCAATCTGGAACGGAAAAACCTTCAGCTTCAGCAAACTTATTATACAGAATTAGAGAAAAATCAGCGCCAAATCCGTAAACTGTACCACGATATCAATAACCATTTATCCGTTGTCGGACATCTGCTTAAAGAGGAAAATTTTGCCGAGGCACAGGTATATTTTCAAGAAATTTCCAGTTATATACAGGTTTCTAACCGCAAATTTTGTGAAAATAGCGTGGTCAATGCTGTACTAAATGCCAAATATCAGCTTATAACAGAAGCAGAAATTGACGGCTTTTTCCATATTAGCATAGATGGTATGATGTTTATTGATGATGTCAGTCTCTGCACCATTTTTGCCAATACACTAGACAACGCCGTGGAAGCCTGCCGCAAAATCAATGCGCCCAGTCAGCGGAAAATCGAGTTAAAATGCCGCTATACCGACAACGGATACTTTAATTTTTCACTGATTAATTCCAAAAATAATGATATTATTTTGAAAAAAGGGCAGTATTTATCCGACAAACAAGATAAACAACTGCATGGTATTGGCATCTCATCTGTTAAAGCAATTGTCGAAAAATACCAAGGTACATTGGATATTTCTTATGATACGAAAACCTTCCGCGTAACCATATTAATTGAGGGATAATATTTCTCCTTGATGCACAAACCTTACATGTAGTCATATTAATGGGCATATAAATCTTTATCCCTTGCGTAGATGGGGCTGTTGCAATAAGCTTTGATTATACAAGATATAGTATGAATCGCAACATAGTGTTAGACTATCTTGTATACATTTGACTTAATGCGACAGCCCCTTCGGATTTCCTCTATTTCTTTTCTGTACAGCACGTATTCTCTGCTTATGTAGTATGGGCTGTGCAGGAATCGGAAATCTTAACATTTATCAGTATACAAATCTTTTGCTGTATACTCCCGCTGCAGTGTTATCAAATACCGTTTCTGATATTTTAGCTTAACATATTTTAGAATTTTATGGTAATAAACCGGATTTCCAGCACCGCCTACAATGCCGACTACAGGGATACCCTGCACAAATTTTAGAAGCAGCATATCCACAGCAAATGCGCTGGCTGTCTGGTTTATTTGTTCCTTGATCTGCTGCTTTGAGGAGCCCATTAAAAGCGCATCCACTTCCTGATTGCACTGCTGCCACGCATCGCCTTTTGCAAGTGCGGTTTCCATCATCTTTAGAATGAAATAGCGTTCTTCGGGCGTGTTGTAATCAATACCGTAATGCAAGGCTGTTTCATAAATTCCTCGCAGCAGCATTCCTACAAATACTACGATATCGGGCAGTCCAATACCAAACAGCCCTAAGCCAATCCCTTCCGCAGTTGTAAGCGCCATATCCCGCATTCCAGACTTCTGCACAGTTCCTTTGATTCTGCGCAGTTCTTTCCGGTTTCCTTTTACTTTCGCCGCATAATCCTGAATTTCATAATCCTCGCCGATTGCTTCTTTATTGTAGCTTTTCTCAATTACGCCAGTACCTTTTTCAAAGATAATCGAAAAAGCTTTACAGAATACTTGTTCCAATGTCTGCAATGTTTTGGGCGGGATTTTTTTCTCAAGTTCCTCCCGCCAATGCGGTGTTTCCTTCTTTTGCGCTGCCTGCGCCAGCTTCTGCTCCTGTTTTTGAACTGCTAAAAGTTCTTTATGAATTGCTGTTTTCATGCGTTTCGTTTTATCCGCCATTTCCAATACTTCCCCCTTATTCTCCATTTTTAATGCAAATTATTACAGTTTGAGGAAGGTCGAACTGTAATACTGTACTAGACTGATCTGTAAATCCCCTGTTCTGATTCCCATTTATAAATTAATTTCCTTTGTTCTGCAATACTATTATCATATTCATAAGTAAAAATGTCACGACTTCCTTGCTCCATTTCAAAGCGTACAGAAAAATCATTCGTCAGTGCCGGAATCCCTTCCTTGCACAATAGTTCGATTTTACCATTTTCGCGGACTGTATACAATACAAAAAAATTCATAGAAGACGACAGCGGCACGCCAATTGTAAAATCTGGACAGTGATCGCCGTTATAATCTGCTTCCTGTATTGCAAAAAAACCGCTAAAATTGCAACGGTCACCGAATACATCGCGCTCGGCTGCCGCAGCGTTCGGCTGGTTTAAATAATGCCTGTCCAGTTCGATTCCTTCTTGATTCTTGGTAACAAGATAATACTGCCCTTGAAAATTCTCCTCAAAGGTCTGTGCACTGGGCAGCACATCCTCGCCAACCGCATATTCTCCTTCCTGCAGCCACAATTCCAGTACAGCAGCTTCACCGTTTGCCAGCAAAATATCCTTGGTAGATAAGCGATATTCTTTTAACTGCCATGTTTCCCTTGTATCAGGCAGGCGATCCATAAACTCATCATCCGCTGGCATAATCTCCTCTATAACATAACGCTGATTTTCATAACCCAATAAGAGAATCAGTCCATACTCCGACCATTTATCAAACAAATGTACCTTGCACGCCAGCTTTGTTTCCTCTCCATCCTTTACCAGAAAATAATCCCACACTGCCGATGTTTCGCTGACATCTTTATAATAATCCTGATACCGCTCTGTTTCCCATAGTTCATTTGGAATCGGAACATTTATCTTAAAGTCCGCAGCTTCTATCGAAACCGTTATCAGCTGTTCCCGTTCCTCTTGATAATGCACTGTAAGTTTCTGAGAACAGCCCTCATTGCCTTCAACAAACGGTAATTCCACACGCTGATAGGCATTTCCCTTTTTTTCAAAGATAGCCAGATCGCCAAATCCTCGCATATCCGTGCTGAAACCATATTGCTGTGAAAAAATAATCTCCTGTTCTCCATCTCCATTGATGTCCGCAGATTCTACCCATGGCGTACCTGTATCATAGACCTCTTTATCCAGCTCCAGCACATTTCCATTGCCAAATACAACTTGATACTGACAGTATTCCGATTCTTCCTGATAGATGCGCAGCACCCTGTCTGCCACACCATCACCATCATAATCTTGATTGACAAAAGCGTTGTATCCTGTCCAGTTCGTACATTCGTCCAAGAAACCACGGTAGCCCATATATGCAAACGGACTCATCTGTGCTTCTGCTTCTGCCTGCATCTCCGACTTACCTCCAATACGGAAGCCGCGCGTATTTTCCGCCGGATACAGATTTAACTGCACATGGGAAACCGGTTGATCGTCCTCAATCATTTTCAGTAATGACACCTCTGTCATAATTCCCACCTGTTCGATTCCTTCCAGTGAATAGTGAAAATCAGGAGAATCCGACGCCGCAATATAAAAATATCCCTCTCGATAAAAAATATTGCTGTTCTCCTGCCCTAAAGCAGTTGGATCTGCAATATATTCCGAAAGCCTTTTCCCAAAAATCTGCTCTGCTGTTTCCTCCACTTCCTGAAACGATACCTTATGATAAGGAACTTCAAAATCATACCGTTCTGAAAATATATTCTCCGACTCCTTATCAAAATCGCTGGTATATGTATCAAACAAATATTCTTCCCAAAACGCGGCATCCATTGCCTCTGCTCCGGAAAAATCCGGTATATGTGGGCAGACTTCCATTAAATAAGGAAGGTTTTCCTTATCCCAGATCCATTCTGTAATTGCCGGACTTTGTACGTTTTGGGGTTTTGGAACTGTCATAAATGCCGCCGCACTAAACAGTGCCAGTGCTATTACCAAACCCACAATAAGCCAATTTTTCTTCCTTTTATGCAAAATATTACTAATACGCTTCTCTGTATAAGACTTTCCAAATGCCAACCCTGTGTCAAAGCTGTTCTGCTGCTGTGCAAACACAAGTAAAGCAGAGGCATACGCTTTCGCAATCGCATTATTTTGTGATTTCTTGACTGCTTTTGTATCTGTATTGTTTAATGTTGTCTGCTGTAACTGCGCAGTAAAGTGCGCGACTACCGTTTCATCACAAAACATTTCCATATCTTCCTGCATCTTAGCGACTGCCAGCCAAACTAACGGATTCCACCAATGCAGGCAGGCACACACAATTCCCACAATCCGAATCATGGGGTCGCCATGCCGAATATGCATCTGTTCATGCACTAAAATATATTGATATTCCTCTTTGGTAAGCTGCTTTGGCAACTCCAAATCGGACTGCGAACTGCCTTGATACACCCAGTACGGCAAATAGATTTTCGGCGCAATAATCCCCATTACAAACGGTGATGCAATCGCTGTGCTTAACCAAATATTATGATGCGCCCGCACCGCTGTCAATACTTTTCGCTTCATACGCAAGTATTGTATCGCATAAAACGCCAAAAGGCAAGCAGCTACGAAACTATATAATACTGCAAGCGGCAAAATACCCTTTGTTTTTACCCAAACGATTGTCGATTTAAAACGATCCTTCCAGTTCTTATGTGATTTTTGATTGTTTACTGTATTCTCTACAATATCTTTATCTATCTGAACTTGACTTTGTTTTTCCATGGGAATATTATCTTGCTGTAACTGCCAAATACCCTTATCTTCTGAAAAATCCCCCATTTGTTCCTTCTTGATATCCGCTGACTCTTGCTGCGTTAAATCCCGCTGCACGGATATACGCTCCTGCGCTGTACTTTGAGAATCCAAAGATAATAAATTCGGAAGCAGGCTAAACGAACTTTCCACCCAAAACGGGCACAGCAGCCGCACCCCCACCAGCGCCCAAAGAGCATAACTGTAGATTTTAGGATATTTTTTTAAGAAAAAGCGCACTGCCAAAACAACGCCGATTAAAATACTTGCCTGAAGCCCCATTGTCCAAAAACGAACTGCTATTGCAACAATCATAATTCTTCCTCCACGGATTCAATTAACTGGCGGATTCGTTCGATATCTGCCTTTGACAGTTTGCGGTCTTTAAAAAAAGCTGCCAAAAATGCTGGAATATTACCCTTGCTGGTGCGCTGCAGCAATTCTTCGCTCTGGCATTTGTCCACCGATTCCTTTGTTACTAAAGCAGTTACAACCGTGTTTTCACTTTTTACAACGCCTTTGTCCGTTAATTTCTTAATCACGGTGTAAGTCGTTGATTTCTTCCAGCCAAGCTGTTCATTGCAGCACTTCACTAACTCCGGACTGGCAATCGGCTCTCGTTCCCATAAAATGCTTAAAAATCGGTATTCACCCTCTGAAATTCTTTCCATAGTAATCCCCTTTCACTTTGTAATATAGAGCTGTCGCAACAAACTTTGATTATACAAGAATCCGTATAAATCACAACATGATATTAGACGATCTTATATACATTTAACTTAATGCGACAGTTCCCTCCTAATTATTTCATCTTTCCAGTCTATAATAATAGACCATATTCTACTTTTAGTCTATCATTATAGACTGAAAGTGTCAAGTTTTTTATTAGGAAGCTGCAATTAGTCTTTTAGAAGATTTATAAACAATTTGTATTTTGATGTTAACTAATACCTGAATCCGTGAACCAATAGGGTGAAAGTATACTAAAAATCCAGTAAATATAAGGATTTTCAGAAGGGTACTCTTACAAATCTTTTCACCAAAAAGTGAAAGCATTTGTAAGGAATATACTGCAAAAAATATAGTATCTTCAAGTTTTTCAACACTTGCTCATCCAATTGGTTCACGGATTCAGGTAATAGTATATATTTGAAATATAAAAATAAAAAAGCAGCCCGCAGAATTTCAATTTCTGCATTGCTGCTTTTTTATGCACAATTTCTTTATTGGGACAAATCAAGATTCCGTACAGTATTGCGCACTTTCAGCACAAAGGAGGGGGATACGGACAACTCGTCAATGCCCATGCGCAGAAACCGTTCTGTCAGTTCTATGTCTGCACCGAGTTCGCCGCATATTCCTATCCATGCGCCATGCTGGTGCGCATTCTTTGCACTGATTTCAATTAGCCGCAAAACAGCCTCATGATGTGTATTGACAAATGGCTCAATATCTGGATTCTGTCTGTCACAGGCAATTGTATATTGGGTAAGATCATTTGTGCCCACACTGAAAAAGTCTACTAATGGTGCAAGCATATCACTGATAACGGCAGCGGCTGGCGTTTCTATCATAATTCCCAGCTCAATTTTTTCTGAGTATTCAATCCCTTCAGCCCTTAATTCCGCCTTAACCGTATCGCATATTGCTAGTATCTGCTCCACTTCCGAAACACTTGTTATCATAGGAAACATAATTCCCAGACTGCCATAAACGGAAGCCCTGTACAGTGCCCGAAGCTGTGTTTTAAAAATCTCCGGACGTGTTAAGCAAATCCGAATCGCACGATATCCCAATGCTGGATTTTCTTCTTTTTTCAGATTAAAATAATCACATTGCTTATCTGCGCCAATATCAAGCGTACGGATAATTACCTTCTTGCCTGCCATGCTCTCAAGCACTTTCTTATATGCAGTAAACTGCTGATCTTCTGTGGGAAAATCACTGTTTTCAAGATATAAAAATTCACTGCGGAAAAGTCCTATTCCTCCCGCATCATTGGCAAGCACCTTCTCAATATCACTCACGCTTTCAATATTGGCAAAAATATTGATTTTACGCCCGTCAAGCGTTATATTTTCCTTGCCTTTTAACTCCTGCAAAAGACGCTTTTTTTCCTCATCAGCGCGCCGTTTTTCAAGATATGCTTCGCAGGTTTTCTCATCGGGATCTACCCAAATTTCTCCTGTAAAACCGTCGACAATTGCTTTGCATCCCTCGTGAATATCACTTAAAAAATCATCTCCTGCACCGATAACCGCAGGAATATTCATATTCCTTGCAAGTATTGCCGTATGGGAATTTGATGAGCCATGTGCAGTTACAAACGCCAAAACTTTATCTTTATCCAATGAAATCGTTTCACTCGGCGCTAGGTCGCAAGCACAGATAATTGCCTTTTCACTGGCATCTGCTTCTGTGGAAACTGCTCCCATAAGGTTATTGATAATGCGGTTAGAAATATCCCGCACATCTGCTGCGCGCGCCTGCATATAGGCATCTTCCATTGCAGAAAACATCTCCCCAAAATTGTCCGCCGTCACAGCAACAGCATACTCTGCATTTACACTTTGACTCTCAATAATACTGTAAATCGACTCAATATAATCATCATCATCAAGCATCATCTGATGTATTTCAAAAATCGCGGCATTTGCTTCACCGACTTCCTTTAGAGCCTTGTCATAGATTTCCTGAAGCTGGGTTAACGATGCGGCTTTTGCCTGTTCAAAACGTGCTTTTTCACTGTCTGTTTCTTCTATATGTACGCGCTTTACTGTTGTTTCCGGCTTCTGAAACAGGGATATATTTCCGATAGCGATCGCACCGTATACACCCTTCCCCTGATACTTTTTCATAGGCGACCTCCTTGCTGCATTTTTGCAGGTTTATATTCTATAATAGATTACAGATTTGCCTAAAAAAATTCTTCCATTGCAGCAGCCGCCGTTTCTTCGTCAGCGCCCTCAAGCGTTATTACACTCTGAAATTCCTTTGCCTTTTTTGCAAGCAGTCCCGCTGGTTTTGCATGAATCCCTATTTCATCCTGAATTGTGTAATTAAAAGTTTTCATAAATCAATTCCTCCTTAATTCATTTTTAATATTTCTTTATCCGCTGTGATTTTGCCTTTTGCAGCAGGTACAATTTGCACATAATCATCTGTATTTGCGATTAGTAACGTCGTTGTCACTTTATATCCTTCTTTTTTAATCTCTTCGATATCAAAAGATATCAGCAAATCGCCTTCCTTTATCTTCTAACCATCCCAAACATGAGTTGTAAAATGCTTTCCACCAAGTTTTACCGTATCTATGCCAATATGCAGCAGCACTTCCGCACCATCTGCTGAAACAATAGTTACTGCGTGTTTTGTATCAATTACAGAATAAATCTTGTTGCGGAAACCGAAAAAACATCTGTAGACTTTGAAGCAAGTTCAGCAAAGAAAATATTTTGTGCACCTGTAACAGTATTTCCGTCAATTATCATAGAGCCGCCGAGTTCTGTCTGCCAGAAAGGCATATAGAAAACATGGTGCAGACCAAATGGAATCAATGCACGCTCCAAAATACCATAAATCCACGTTCCTGCATAGCCAGAATTTAAAACCAGAATGCCAAGCTTTGAAATTCCAAGCTGTACAAACGGTCATAGATAAAACATTACAATACCAACAATAAGATACACTACTGTACAAACAATAGGTACAAACCTTGTTCCGCCAAAGAACGAAAGCACCTGCGGAAGTTCAATTTTGTAAAACTTATTGTGCAGAGCTGCTACTCCCAGCCCCACTATAATACCCCAAAAAACGCCCATTTGCAAGGTTGTTATTCCGAGTGCAGATGTGGTTGAGTTCTCTGCCATTTCCTCCACACCACCTTTTGCCATAATAAGGACACTAATCGCCGTATTCATAACAAGATATGCAATCGCTCCAGAAAGGGCTGCTACCTCTTTTTCCTTTTTTGCCATACCAATAGCAACGCCCATGGCAAACAGCAATGCAAGATTATCAAAGACAGCGCTTCCCGTTCTGCTCATAATATCGAGAATTGTATAAAGCACACCGCCCTCAGAAATAATACCGCCAAGATTATACGTTTCAATTGTTGTTGGATTGGTGAAGGAACTGCCGATTCCAAGCAAAAGCCCCGCTACAGGCAGCAACGCAATCGGAAGCATAAAGGAACGTTCAACGCGCTGCAACACACCAAAAATTTTATCTTTCATGAAGATTCCCCCTTAAAATTTAATTTATATGACAGCCGCTTGGTACCAGAAACGGCGCATCAATCTTTTCAAAATGTGGATTCGCTAATTTTTCTCAAATGCATCGCAAGTGTAAGCAATTCATCTTCTGTCAGCATTTTGGCATAATTTTTCATAACGTAATCCTGTATATATTTCGCACATTTATAATGTTTCTTGTATTTTAGTTTAATTAACGACATCAGTTCTTCATCACAGCTTAACACATTGGGAAGCTCCTGCGAATGAAACAGCCGCTTTGCAAGAAATTTCATATGCATTAGAAAACGATCATACGCAATCGTTGACTTATCAATTTTTCCCGCATAAAATGTGTCTGCGATTTCCATACAGCCATTTATCATCTTTGTCATATTGGGAACCTGCCCCATATCCGTTCCCATCCGCGCATTAATAATATGCATTGCGATAAACCCTGCCTCGTCACTAATAAGTTCAACACCGAGTTTATCTTTTATTTCAGCAAGACAATAACGTCCAAGCGCAAGTTCATCCGGAAAGTAATCATGTATGGAATCAATCAGCGGATTCAGAAACTCCATACTCTGTTTTTTACGCTCAATTGCAAACGCAATATGGTCAGAAAACGCAACGATAAGCGAATTGTTTAGCGGAACATTTAAGCGTTCCGAAATATAACTTACAAGGTCATCCGTTACTTTTATATATTCATATGGAATTTCGCTCATGCATTCGATCATTTTTTTCCGTAATGCAGAATCTGTAACCATATACATCTTTTCAACGCGTTCCATATCTACGTGCTCACCGCACTTTTTCCCAAAGCCCGCACCCTTGCCGGAAACGATCTGCTCCTTGCCCTTATCATCAAGCACGCAGACGGTATTATTATTTATTACTTTAATTATTTTCATTTTAGCCCCGCCTTTTCCGAAAAATCAAGCAGGGAAGAGTCCTCTTCTCCTACTCGCGCGCCGCCGATGCGCCACATTCTTGGCATATTTCCTCTGCATCGGCGTGTGCATAAAAAAAACCAACTTCTCTACAGCAGCACAATATGCCCGTATAAAAGTTGGTCATGCCCAAATCAATAAAGTAAGGTTACACCCCAATAACGATGTATTTATTTGATAAATTGATTTTATTATATGTAAATAACTTTGTCAACGAAATTCAGGGAGGTTTTTCTGTTTCTCTATTTTCCATATATCGCAGTGTCCGGGAGTTCGACACTTCCTATTACCCAAAAACTTCTTAAAGCCTTATTTTAGGCTTATTATTTTGTCAAATTTTCC
>VSNQ01000229.1 GCA_009774395.1 Lachnospiraceae bacterium | reverse complement strand
GCCAAAACGGAGCTATCAACGGAGGCAAAACAACGTGCCTCATATATTCGAGGCAATGTTCACGGATTCAGGTATTAAGATTAAGCATACAAATATTTTACACCAACTGCCAGAATTTTTCGAGGTCTGGCAGTTATTTTTATGAAAAAAGGGCTGTACACTAATTGTTTCGTGCGACAGCCCCACATTTCAGCAACAACCGGACGAACTGGAACTTATTTTTTGCAAGATTCTTTTGCAGCTATCTAAATCTGCACCTGTCGGCAATAGTCAGTAACCCATTTCTCAGGCTTCTAAACCATAAGATTGTATTTTCCAGTCGCCTTGCTCTTTGACAAGTATGAATGTTAAATACAGAAACATATCTTCATAGTTACTGTCCCTGAATTCTATGGAAACATTGCATCTTCCATCTTCAATCTTTTTCTCATCAGCATTTGACAATCCTTTCACCGTTAAATCGCTTATCGCTCCTGTCCCTTCATATATATCAGCCTTACCTTCATATGTACTTGCCAGAAACTTTTGAATGGCATTAGCATCGCCATCAAAGTATGATTCTGCAAACGCATCCAAAACAGTTCTGATTTTCTGGGAGTCTTCATCTCCAAGATATTCGCCTGTCCTTGCGGTATCATTCGCCTTTTCATTGTTATCTGCCCCGACCGATAACGCAAACGTGTTTGCAATTACAGGAAATTCTCTTCCCCACCCATCTTCAAAATCAACCGGATAAGAATAAAATATTCCCCATACGTCATTTTCAAACACTTTCTGCTCGACATGATATATCAAATCTCCATCCTGTTTCCACCACTTATAGGAATCATCCTCCGCATAACCATCGCCTTCAAGTTTCTGATTAACCGAATCCACCGATTCACCTTCAAAATGCGTTATCCAAAGTGTAACCTGTTCACTGATATCAGTTGTCCATAGGTCGGGAGCAGACAGATGCCACTGCTCATCATCAGGCAGATAGAGAGAATAGCCATTGCCAACCGCAAGCGTAGCCTGTTTTTCTTCCTGTTCTCCTTCTTTTGAAAAAGTGAGTGTAGTTGTGTTTTCCAATATATCATTATCAGCAGAGGAATTGTCAACAGGGATTGATTCAGCCGGAACTGTTTCCTGTCCGGACGAATTTCCCATATCTCCATTTCCTGCATCTGCGTTTTCAATATTCTCCTTTTCTGTTTCCTCTTTTGTAACAGAACAGCCTACCAGCGTTCCCAAACTGATTGTCAGGACAACTGCACACATCAGGATAACAATCCCATTTTTCTTTCTGTTTCTTATCAATATATTTTTAAACCGTTTTTTCATAATCTTTGTTCCTTCATAAAATTGCGTTGATAAAACTGTTTTTCTTACACATCGCTTATGAAGCATGGACAACAATGTTTCTGTATATGCTTTCCTCAGCTCATAACTTGCGCCTTGTGTAACTTTTTCATCACATGACAGTTCCATATCAATAACAGCTTCCTTCTGCATAATCCAGATGAATGGATTGAACCAGTGGACTGCATTCGCTGTTACAAAAAGCAGTTTTAAATACACATCGCCCCGTTTTAAATGAACCAGCTCATGTTTTAAAATAAAAAATAAATCCTCGGAGCTATACTGCTCCTTTGGCAAGACCAAAACAGGTTTTATAAAACCTATTATCATAGGGCTTTCCGCTTCGGAATATTCCATCACGCATACTGTACATCTGATATGTAATTCACGTTTGAGCTGAAACAGCTGGCTTAAAATACATACTTCTTTTATCATCCTCCCCTTTTTCATCACCTGCCGTCTATAATGAAAATAACTGATAAAATGCACAGATATAAAAATAAGGCTGCCAATTATCCAAACCAAAGCCACTATGTCAAGCATGGTTGTACCTGTCTGATTTTTGTCGGACGGAGCTTTGATTGGAGTAGTCATCTGTGCCGGTATCTCAACAACAATCCTTCGATATGGTGTCGCTGTGTCAATGAAATTGTTTGTATTGTTTTCTTCCGATTCAGATATCGTTTGAATTTCCGGCTGTGACATCCTATCCATAACATATTGCCCATTCAATCCGCTAAAAGGAACAAGCAGCCTTAGTGAAAGAAAAATCCAAATCATGTATTTCCACTTTGCGGCATACCTTTTGCTTAAAAATGGCGTCAGTAAAATCAATCCAATGACGATCAATCCAATAGATACAGAAATTCCTAAAATGGATAAAAATATATTTCCCATCAATCATCCTCCAATTGATCCAAAAAATTTCTAAGTTCTTCAATATCAGAATTTTTGATTTCTTTACTGTCATATAGTGCAGTTATCATATTCTGTATTGAATTGTTATACAGCTTTTCGAGAAAATGTTTGCTCGCCCCAGTCTTGTATTCCTTTTCCGAAATAATCGAAGTATACAGATTTCTTCCTGTTGAACGGTCACAACTGATAAAGCCTTTATCAGCCAGCCTTGCTAATGACGTCATTAACGTGGAAAGCTGCCAGCTTCTTCGTTCCTGTAATTCTTTTAAAATATAATTTGAAGTTACAGGATTTCCACTGTCCCAAACCACCTGCATGATTTCCAGTTCCGCCTCCCCTAATTTTTTCGGCGTATTTCCCATTTATTGATTCCTCCTTTTATACATTTGTATAATTTATTATACAGTCGTATATCAGAGCTGTCAAGATAAATCTTATCATTTTTATGTTTACCCTTGTAACTCATGTAAATGTCTAAGCTGTGCTTCGCTCAATATCCTCGGTTTTCCAATCTTTACGAGGTTTTTGGGCACAATGTAGGTCTTGCTTATTTCCGTCCACGATTTCAGACGGATTATTTCGGAAAATTCCTTATGCAACTTATCCATTTTCCGCATCCATGCCGGATTCGCTGTGTAGACCGTTACTTCATCCTCATCTGCATTGAGATTGATGACAACCTCCTGTTCATATCTTGATAATTTCATTCCATATCCCTTTCCGGTACCGAATAGATACCCTTTTTATTTTTCCGGCGCCGTAACGGTATCGGATTAAAACCGCCCATTCTTGGGCAGTAAAACATTTTTGCTGTTCTCCCCTTGCTGTTTCCTGACAGGCAACCCTTGTCGGCGCTGTATCGTCCAGTATTGGCGCTCAAATTATTTCAAAATTGGTCTTGGCGGTATATGTCAGCTCGGACAGTCATTTAATTGTACTGCCATTATCCAACAAAACAGCCTGCTTTCCCGTATATCCATCATGTCGGAAATCCGCCCAAAAACTGAAAATTTCTATCATGCTGGAAAAATATGATAGGAATCCGCCGTTTTATGTGATATTCTGTTTTTCGTAAAGGAGAGATTTATCAATGAAAACACAATTAAGTATTCAGGAACGCCTGAAAGACCTGCGTGTGGAAAAGGGACTGACTTTAGAGCAGTT
>VSNQ01000228.1 GCA_009774395.1 Lachnospiraceae bacterium | reverse complement strand
CACTATTTAGATAAATCGGAGTGACAAGATTCGAACTTGCGGCCTCCACCTCCCTAAGGTGGCGCTCTAGCCAAACTGAGCCACACCCCGATTTCACGAACAATAAATATTATACATTTGGTGATAAAAAATGTCAACAGTAAAAAAAGAAAAAAATAAATTGAGAAAATTTAGAAAAATATTTGACAATTGTCTGACAATTTGATATATTATTTATAGGTTCGTGAAAACTCCATCACGAACAAGCATGAAACATTTATGAAAATGTTAAAATTGCTTTTCACTTAACTCTTTTTCAATATAGTAATCCTTAGAAGAAAGCTCCTTTCTGCCAGTATCCTCCCAATTCTTTACTGTCAGAAAGAAGCTTTCTTTAGTTACGTTTTACCGTTTCCAGCGGTTTATAAGAATCGTAGCAGCGCATTTTAGCTGTGAATTGTAATTTTCTTTACGTTTATGGAAAAAATAGTTCTTGACAGCAGCAGAACTACATATTAACATTCAAGTAAGCTGAATATTCAAAAAAATATGTTATAAGAATTAATTTTTTCTGACAAAAATGGGAACGATTGTTATGGTTTAGTAAGGAACTGTAATGTGGTATCATGAGATAATAGGAGAGGAATTTATGGAACGGGCTTTAATTGTGGGTGTGAATTTGGAGAAAAGCCAGAATGAGTTTGCTTTGGCTATGGAAGAGATGGCAAGTTTGGCAGAAGCTTGTGAGATGGAGGTAGTAGGACGCATTGAGCAGAATATGGAGTGTGTAAATACTGCTACGTATATTGGATCGGGGAAGGTGCAGGAGGTGCGTGATATGGCACGGGCATTGGAGGCGGATATTGTTGTTTTTGACAATGGGCTGTCACCGATTCAACTGCGGAATTTGCAAAAGGAATTGGATACGCCGGTAATGGATAGAACGACGTTGATATTGGAGATATTTTCTGCGCGGGCGAGAACGAAAGAGGCAAAGCTGCAGGTGGAAGTGGCGCGTCTGCAATATATGCTGCCAAGACTTGTGGGGCTTCATGATGCGTTATCCAGACAGGGCGGCACAAGTGGTTCAATGAGCAGCAGAGGACTTGGAGAAAAAAAGCTGGAATTGGACAGAAGGCGTTTGGAACGTCGTCTTACCAATATGCGTAAAGAATTGGATGCAATTTCGGGAGAGCGGCAGACACAGCGGAAAAAGCGTGCAGATTCAGGAATTCCGCGAGTAGCTCTTGTCGGTTATACCAATGCTGGAAAATCTACGATTATGAATATGCTGCTTTCAGAATATGTGGAAGATACGGAAAAGCAGGTTTTTGTAAAAGATATGCTGTTTGCCACGCTTGATACAACGGTTCGCAAAATTGCACCACCAGATAAAAATGCGTTTTTGCTGTCGGATACGGTCGGATTTATTTCTAATTTGCCGCATGGGCTTGTAAAGGCGTTTCGTTCTACGTTAGAGGAAGTGCGCGAAGCGGATTTGCTGTTACAGGTAATTGACTATTCGGATGAGAATTATCGTGAGCATATGAAAGTAACAGAGGAAACACTGCAAGAATTAGGTGCGCAGAGTATTCCTGTAATTTATGTGTTTAATAAGATCGATTTATGTGGAAGGGAGCATTTTGCTACGGTTCAGGGGGAAGATAAAATTTATTTGTCGGCAAAGTCGCCGGACTGTATTGATGCATTGTTAACTCTGATTTCAAAGAAACTTGCCGGCGGTTATCGTGATTGTGAGTTGCTGATTCCGTATAAAAGAGGAGATGTGGTGTCATATTTCAACGAGAATGCGGTGGTATTTAATACAGATTATCGAGATAACGGTGTGTATATGAAAGCGAATATCAGTGTGAAGGACGCTGGAAAATATGCTGCTTTTGTATTGGGAGAAATGTAGTAATTAAGTTCCTTGGTGAAAGATGGTAGTATGGGGAGAAATATAATAAAAAGGGGCTGTCGGATAATGCAATTTGCCCACAATATATTGTTGCTTAGATAAATAATTCAGACAATATAATGGGCATACTGCATTATTTTCCGACTGCTCCTTTTTACAGATTTTATTGATGATTTTGTCGAATGTTCATAATTTATTTAAACTTTGATAATAAAATTGTGATAATATGCATAGTATACAAAGACTTGCATCTTTTCAAGGGGTGAATATGATGAATAATTCGAGAAAAATTACCAAAAAAAGTATAAAATTTCACAAAATGGCATTTGCTTGTGGTATAATCGGTGTGGTAGTGCTAAATATTGCAGCGTGGCTTTGTGTAGATTTTTGTGATTGGTATGTGAAATATATTTTCCCGTTGTGGTTAAATACTTATGCAAGATTGACAAGCATTGTACCTGTAAGTGTTGGCGAAATTATGCTTGTTTTGGCTGTTGTGATAACTGTTTTTGGAATTGGATTTTTTATCTGGAATATGATTCAAAAAAACCGTTATCGGACAGTATTGCGTTATTTTGGAACGGTGTATGCTTGGATTGTATTGATTGTCTGTTATATTATGACATTGAATTGTTTTATTCTTTATCATACAACGGATTTTGCAGAGAAATATCTTGTGAAACGCGAAGAAGAATCTATGGTTGTTGACCTTTCGGAAAATGCGGTAATGCAAGTGCCAAATGAACAGCAGTGTTATACACGACAGAATTTAGCGGTATTGCGAAACTTTATCGTGGAACGTTGCAATACGCTTGCGTTGGAGATTGCACGTGATGATAACGGTGATGCGGTTTACAATGGTGATTTGATAGCAGCAGCAAAACAGGCAATGATAAAGCTGGGTGAGGAATATGATTTACTTAGTGGGTTTTATGTTACACCGAAGTATTTGACTTGTTCGGAATTTTTTAGCCAGCAGTATATTATGGGATATTATTTTCCGTTTTCATTGGAAGCGAATATTAACTCTGTGATGTACATAACCAATGTAGCACCGACGGTTTGTCATGAACTTGCACATACAAAGGGATTTATCTATGAAGACGATGCAAATATGATTGGCTTTCTTGCTTGTATTCGTTCAGATGATCCATTTTTGCAGTATTGTGGGTATTTAAGTGTGCTCAACTATGTCAATAACGATTTTTATGATTCGATTAATCGGGATAAAAATTTATGTACAGAACATATTAGAATTAGTGATCTTGTAGCGGATGATAATATTTTTCTGACACGCGAGGACTGGCAGACCGTGGAGAAAAGAGCGGTAATCAAGACTGCAACAGTAAAAAAAGTATCCAATGCGCTTATGGAAACAACATTAAAGCTAAACGGCGTAGAGGAGGGAATGCAGCAGTATGGGGAAGTGGTAACGCAGTTGCTACAGTATTATGATGGTGAATTGTTCTAGTACACCGTTATTTCATTCCTCATATACCAAGCACTCGCTATTTGCATCATTGCAAAAGACTGGAACAGTCCTTATGTTGTCGTCAGTCAAGGCTTGGGGAATAGTGCTATCAGGAAAATAGGCAAGAGGAACATAGGGTTATTCAGTGTAAGTTATATTAGACCTGAATCCGTGAACCCCGCCTCGCATTTCCAATCCCGAAGCCAGTACTTATGCTGCTTTGTTGGGCATTTGCATA
>VSNQ01000227.1 GCA_009774395.1 Lachnospiraceae bacterium | reverse complement strand
TTTTTGTTGCATTTCAGAATTTAATTTTTCAAAGTCATTTTTACGTTTCAATTCTTTTTCTGTTAATTTTCTTTTATTGTTATCCATAGATAATTCCTCCAAATTTTATACGCTTATTCCATCGCCTGCATTTGTTCAATCAGAGATTGCTTTTTCTGTCTGCGAATTGTCCATACAGACAAGATCAGCTCCATTCCGAACGATACCAGAATGAACAGGCCCATTTCCAAAACCGGGAACTGATAAGGCACTACATTTCCGGCAAAAGCACCTATGCTCATTTTTCTGCAAGCAAAGATGGAAGCGGGAAGCCCAACGATTAGCGTCGCCAATGCTGCAAAAAGCGCATAGCACAGCCCCTCGCAGATGTTCATTTTACACAGCTGTTTTTGTGTCAGGCCGATGGAGCGCAGAATACTGTTTTCCCGCTTTCGGGCTATCTGGTTAGAGAGTGTCGTATTGATAAGGTTGATAACGCCAAAGAGGAACACCATCCATGAAAGTACCTCCATACTGCCAAACGCAAGAGTATTTGACATTTTTTCATATTCAATCGCTGTATTGATTTCGTCTAAGGCAATATTACTATGGCTGGCTACAATATTTTTCAATTCAGACTCTACATGGTCCGCTTTTTTCGGATCGCTTACAATGCTCCATGAATAATCAAACGAGGTTATTTCTGGATGCAATTCATGGAATAATGCTCATGTACGGTAAAGAAGCAAGCAACCGAAAACAAGAGATAGACCGCCAGCACCACACTATTCCGAACCAAAGAAATCAAAGACCAAAAGACAAGCATTATGGAAATGTGCATAACAGGCTATGGAATCATGGGTAACTCTATTCACAGCACATGGAAAAGCTAAAGTGCAGCTTTCCCACGTCCTGCAAACAGAGTTACCCACAATTCCATAAGACAGCCAGTTATATACATTAGCAGCAATGCCGACGGCGGCGAAATTTTTTCATTTCTTTTATCTTTTATTATCGTGTTTATATGATTCTGCTATTAGACAAGACCGAGCAAATTTTACTATCCTATTGACAGGGAAATATAGCTATACTATAATGGTAACTAATGTTGCGTAACTTATGTTTCCAAAGGAGGGAATTTAAAATGCCACCAACACCAATTATTACTAAACAAGACATTCTTAACGCTGGGATTCAGTTAATTAGAGAAAACGGAATACGCAGCGTAAATGCCCGTAGTTTGGCGAAATCTCTTAGCTGTTCTACAAAACCTCTTTTTCGCATTTACAAAAATATGGAGGAGCTGAAAAAGGATATTAAAAAGGAACTTGATATTTATTACAATGACTTCATGGAAAAGAATATGACTAATGAAAATCGGTTGTTAAGTCAAGGCATTTCATATATCGAATTTGCGCGTAGTGAAAAAATGATTTTCAGCAGCTTATTTATGAATATGACTATGGCAGGTTCTTCTTTACAAGATATTATTCATGCAGAATGGAATAGAGCTTCCATAGAAAACGCTAAAGCATTGACAGGTTTATCAACGGAAAAAGCAGAAATGTTATTTATCAATTTTTGGCTATATTCTCATGGCATAGCTACACAAATTGTATCTAATGATATAGATATTCCATTGGATTTAGTAAAGAAATTATTGAAAAATGCTTTTAATCGATTCTCATTGGAAACAGTATAAAAATTTAAAGAAAGGATAGTTCAATTATGTTAGAAAATAAAATAAGAACGCCGGAGGAACTCAAAAAATATATACTTGACCTCAAAAAATGGTTAGCCCAAGAAAGAGATAAACCTATTGAAGAAATGGCAGATTTCTTTTCTAACCGGATTGATAATTATGATAATGTTCATCTTAATAATTGGGCGGAAGAATATGCTCATATAGCGGATTATTTTGATACCTCTATAAATTCTTTACTTGATATTGGTTGTGGTACAGGGCTAGAACTTGCATCAATATATCAAAAGTTTCCTAATGTGAAGATTACAGGTATTGATTTATCCAAAGATATGTTGGAAAAACTGCGGGTTAAATATGCGGATAAGGATATTGATATAATTATGGCAGATTATTTTGAATATCCATTAGAAGCAGAGAAATATGACGCAGCTCTTTCATTTGAAACATTACATCATTTTAAATACTCTAAAAAGCAAAAAATATATGATAAACTTTTCCATACAATTAAATGCGGAGGGTACTATATTGAATGTGATTATATCGCCTGTTGCTTAGATGAAGAAATACTCTGCCTTGAACAATATGAATTTAAACGCAAAGAAAACCACATACCTGATGATGTTTTTGTTCATATTGATATTCCATTAACACTTGAGCATCAAATACAGTTGATGAAAAATGCAGGTTTTAGAAATGTGCATATACTTTATGAGAATAAAAGTACAATGATTATAAAAGCTGAAAAATAAACAAAAATATGGGGGGTAAAGGAGTCGGAAAAAACCAAATGGGTTTTTTGCCCTGTTTGCGGAAATAAAACAAGACTACAAATACGGGAGGATACAGAATTAAAAAATTTTCCTCTCTACTGTCCGAAATGCAAACAGGAAAATTTAATTGACGCTAAAGAACTACATATAACCATTATCAAACGGTAACTTGAATAAAGACAAAGAGCCAGACGCATAGACGCAGAGCCGACAGACTTGTGAGAAATCACAGTTTGTCGGCTGTTTTCTTGAAAATAAAATGCTAAATGTATGCCGGAAGATAATCATGGGGAAGCAACCTAAAACGCCGCCCCTTGAATTATAAAATGCAACTGTAAACCAAGCACCGCCCCATGTGGGGAGAAAGGGGGAAATTTCTATGGATTGCACAGAAGCATACAAGGAACACATCATGTATTCTTTCAACGGTTTCTGCAAAGTCATCATACGCTATGCCGCTATCACCGCATGGCGTGACAAGAACAGGCGGCGGCAAAAAGAAATATCCCTTGAATACCTCACAGAAGAAAAGTTTTACCCTTTAGGCACAATAGACGAATAGTTTGAAGCACCCTATGAAGAATACCCTATTACGGTATGCGGTCAGACAGTTATCCTCACCAATGGGGAGCTTGCCGCCGCCCTGCTATCCCTGCCGGAGAAGAACCGGGAAATCATTTTCCTTTACTTTTTCGGGCATTACACGCAGCGGGAAATCGGGGAGATGTACAGACGCTGTCGGAGTACGACTGGGTATCAGATACATAGGACTTTACAGCTCCTGCATAAAGAAATGGGGGTGCTTCCATATGGGGAACTCTAATCTTTTACCCTATGAAACGATTGTCCGAGCGTCCAGCGGGGAGCCGGAAGCCGTAGACGAGGTTTTACGGCATTACAGCAATCGAATCCGAATCGCCGCCATTGAAAACGGCATATCGACAGGGATACGGAGGACAGCATAAAACAGCGGCCTGTTGCAGCCCTGTTTAAGTTCCGCTTTGATAAGCAAGAAATATAAAAAACAGCTTTTATTTTCACGGAAAAGGATATACAATAAGGTAACAGTAAATCGGGATTTGGAGGAGGGAATACAATGATAAGACATATATGTATGTTTACATTAAAAGAGGATAATAGGGAAAAGAATATTATTGAATTT
>VSNQ01000226.1 GCA_009774395.1 Lachnospiraceae bacterium | reverse complement strand
CCTTTCTTCTCATTATAAAATATTACTCCTTACTTATTTTGCTATTAAATTATTCCTTATTTTGCTATTAAATTATTTCTTATTTTGCTATTTAATTTTATTTTGATTATTTACAGCACGCCGCAATTTTGTCTTTAACCGCTGCAATGCATTATCTGTTGATTTTTCATCCCGTCCCAGAACTTTTGCGATCTGCGAGTATGCCATTCCAGTAATATACAAGTCAAGAACCTGCTTTTCAAAGCTGCTTAGTTCCTTTTCTATAATCGCCTCAATTTGTGCCACATTTTCTTTGTCAATAAAAATTTGTTCAGGATTTGTTTCTATATTGGAAGCGATTACATTCACAAGTTCCATAGCACCATCTTCTTCTGTTTCTGCCATATCTTCATAGAGTGATATATAAGAATTTAATGGAGCATGTTTCTCTCTGCGCGACGCCTGTACTGCGTTATACATTTGTCTGGATACACATAAATCTGCAAACGTATAAAAACTTGCATCTCTGCCTGCGTCATAGTCCCGCACTGCCTTAAAAAGACCAATCATGCCTTCTTGGATTAAATCGTCATTGTCCGCACCCAAAATATACATAGATTTCGCTTTCTTCCGCACCAGATTTTTATATTTTTCCATAATATAATCCGTTATCTGCGATTCTCCTTGACGAATACGGTCGATTAATTCCTCGTCTGTCGTATTGCCATACCTTCCTGACATAGTTTCTCCATTTCATTTTAACAAAAGTGATTCTGCCGCACAATCTCAAATGCCAGTATACCTGCCGCCACTGATGCATTGAGAGAATCAATATCCCCTTTCATGGGAATCATCGCTGTAAAATCACATTTTTCCTTTACCAGCCTGCTGACGCCTTCGCCCTCACTGCCAAGAACCAGTCCAATAGCACCTCTTAAATTTAAGTGATACATACTCGTACCATCCATATCAGCGCAGACAAACCATATCCCCTCTTTTTTTAGTTCTTCTATGGTCTTAGAAAGATTTGTCACTTTTGCCACCGGGGTATAGTTTATCGCACCTGCTGAGGCTTTCGCTACGGTTGCCGTAAGCCCTACGGCGCGGTTTTTAGGGATAATCACACCATGTGCTCCTGCAAGATTCGCCGTTCTTATAATTGCACCTAAATTATGCGGGTCTTCAATATTATCAAGAAGGAACAAAAACGGTGGTTCATTTTTCTGACGTGCCCGTTCTAAAATATCCGCAACCTGTGCATATTCATAAGCCGCCGCATACGCAATTACTCCTTGATGTTTCCCAGTTTCGCTTATCTGATCCAGACGTTCTTTTGTTACAAATTTGATTGTAGTATCATGTTTTTTTGCTTCTTTCTTTATTGTTTGTATTGCACCTTCCTGCGCACCATCTAGTATAAAAAGCCTGTCAATCGGCTTGCCGGAACGAAACGCCTCTATCACGGCATTTCTTCCCTCAATGGTAAATTCATTGTACCGCATTTTGTATTCCTTTCCCTATTCTGTGATACTGGGACTGTCGCAATAAGCTTTGACGATATAAGATATAGTGCAAAACACAATATAGTATTGCAATATCTTGTATCTATTTTCTTTCATGCGGCAACCCCGGCAATTTCCCTTTGTGCATCTGTATACACCATCACCCGCTGTAAAACAATTATAAATTGTCCAATGCTAGTTTTACAAGTTCCATTATTCTAGCTGTTTCTCCCTTTAAAAACAGATAGCCACACAATGCTTCAAATCCTGTTGCTTTCCGATAGTCAGAAAGGCTTGCATTTTTTGCGGAGGAATGCAGTTTTGTATTTTTACCGCGCCGGTAGATATCTTGTTCCTGTTCTGTCATTATGTTTTGTAATGTATCTGCCATTTTCGCCTGTGTCTGTGCGCAGACAATCTTTGTAGTGCACTTATGCAGCATATTTGCCGCCTGTTGTCCTTTTTCTACGATTAAAGTCCGAATAATAATCTCAAAAACGGCATCTCCAATATACGCTAAGGTTAACGGTGAGTATGTGCGCAGATCCACCGTCCTTTCTCCAAATACTCTATGCAGTTCCGAAAGCAGACTCGTTTCCTGCTGATTTATGCTTTCTTCCATTTAACACCCTCGCGGGTATCTTCCAATACAATACCCTTTTCCAATAATTCTGCACGAATTGCGTCCGCTTTTGCAAAATCTTTTGCTTTCTTTGCTGCGCTGCGTTCGTCTATTTTTGCCAAAATATATTGCTCTAATTCTGCTTCTATGCCGTTTTCTGCTTCTTTTGCCGCATGAGCCGTTGTTAGGTTCAGCGATAATACTTTATCAAAATCTTCTGCAAGCGCATACTTTGTGGCATCAGAAATATCTGCTTTCAGCATATTGTAAAGAACTGTAATCGCCATTGCAGAGTTTAAGTCATCACAGACAGCAATTTCAAACCGCCTTTTGTATTTTTCAAATTTATCCTGCTGAACCTCACCAGATTTATCCAGCGTGCCGATTTTTTTCACCAGCTTGTCATATGCCGCACTCATATTATCCAGCACATCATAAGAAAATTCCAGCGGCTTGCGATAATGAGATTGTAAACAAAACAGTCGATAAACCAATGGATCATAACCCTTTGATTCCAAAAGCTGCACCGTTAGAAAATCGCCTTTGGATTTGCTGATTTTACCAGATTTATCGTTTAAGTGATGCACATGAAACCAATAATAACACCACGGATGTCCCAGATAAGCTTCACTCTGTGCAATTTCATTGGTATGATGTGGGAAAATATTGTCCACGCCGCCGCAATGAATATCAATATTCTCACCTAAATGTTTAATACTGATGCAAGAACATTCGATATGCCAGCCAGGATATCCCAAGCCCCACGGACTGTCCCACTTTAATTCCTGTGCATCAAATTTTGATTTTGTAAACCAAAGCACAAAATCGCTTTTACTTTTTTTATTGACATCCTCTTCCACATCATCACGCGCACCGACCAGCATTTCCTTCTCATTTTGGCTGGAAAAAACATGATACTCACTTAACTTAGCAGTATCAAAATAGATATTGCCGCCACTTTCATAAGCATAGCCTTTATTTAACAATTCTTCAATCATATGTATAAATTCTGGTATACAGTTTGTAGCAGGCTCGACAATTTCTGGTATTTTAATATTTAACTTTGCACAGTCGTTGAAAAACGCATCTGTATAATATTTCGCAATCTCCATTACTGTTTTATGCTCTCTTTTTGCGCCTTTGAGCATTTTATCTTCACCAGTGTCTGCATCGCTGGATAAGTGTCCTACATCAGTGATATTCATAACCCGCTTAACATCATAACCTATATAGCGCAGCGTTTTTTCTAGTAAATCTTCCATAATATAACACCGCAGATTCCCGATATGCGCATAATGATATACTGTTGGTCCACAAGTATACATGGATACTTTTCCGTCCTCATTGGGTATAAATTGCTCTATCTTCCTAGTCAGCGTATTATAAAATGATAATTTATCATCCATTTCTAACCCTCCCAAATTATATAAAATTTTCCTTTTTTACTATCGGAAATTTCTGACAAATATGCAATACTGATATTATTCTATCATTATTTTCTTGGTATAGCAATTTAATTA
>VSNQ01000225.1 GCA_009774395.1 Lachnospiraceae bacterium | reverse complement strand
TCGGCAGGTTCCAATCGTTTTATTTATTTTCACTTTCTGTTCGCTGGTTGGATTTATTTCCGTCTTGAAGCTCTTTAGCAATTTCCACATCTCCTTCTATTTGATTTTTATCGTCTTTTTGATTTTTTGTAGACACTTTGGTATAAATAACAATCTGACGATTATCATTTTCTGTGTTGATGCCTTTGAACTGAAGATATTGGTCATAAGTGTAATAACGTCGATCCGTTGGTTTGCGGTTTGCTTTCAAAGTTCCTTCTCTGTCCCACCGCTACAGGATTTTCACAGAAACACCAATGAGTTCAGCAAAATCTTTTGGTTTATAATTTGTGATATTTGAAGTGTTCATGATATTATCTTCATAGGTATATTTAAATACATTTAACTATTGATGTCAATAAAATCAATTACTTAAAATTTCCTCCTATAAAGTTCCTCACCATTCATAAGTATATCATAATACAGCATTACTCGATGCCTATTCTTTTCCAATTCCTGCATTCCATGCACGCATATTACATCATACTGTTGATAATAATTATCCTTTTCATGCAAATCCACTAAGAATAAATTAAAACTTTTCGTTTTATATAATTTTGAGCGGGCAATATCACTGACTACCAATATATCAATATCCGAAGCTTCTTTGCATTCCTCTTTTAAAGCAGAACCAAAAAGATATATATGGCTAATATTCTTACACAATCCTGCCTTTTGTGAAATATTATTAATATACTCTGCTTTGATATCTGCTACCATAATTTTTGTATTAAAATTCGTGTCTATACTAACCAGTCTGCACATAAACTATCACTTCCTTATCATACATTATTATAGCCATTCTTATAAAAACCGTCAATATTTATATGTTTTTTACCTATCAATAAGTAAAATATCGTTACTTTTCACACCCACGCCAAAGTAGTGGGAATCATGCGCCAAAATGCTAAAAGCTTTCGCTTTTTTACTTTAGCATATTGTGTGCAAAATCTGTTATAATTCACACCTCAATAACTTATAAGCTAATAAAAACTGGCATGAGTGTGAATTGTAACAAAATATCAATGCTCCATAAACTTTAAGGGCTGTCACAATCCCAATGTGACAGCCCTTGTTAAAAGGATATTTGTCTTACTTCGCAACAATATTCAAGATTCTGCCCTTAACATAAATTTCTTTCACAATATTCTTTCCTGCTGTCAGGTCGGCGATTGTGGGGATTGCGTGGGCTTTCTCTTTTACGGATGCTTCATCTTCGTCAAGGGCAACCTTAACAGTTGCTTTAACTTTACCGTTAATCTGTACAGCAATTTCCACCATAGATTCTATGGTTTTTGCCTCGTCATATTCCGGCCAGCTCTGCTGATAGATTCTGCCATTCGAGTAGATCATCTCCCAAAGTTCCTCTGTCATATGCGGCGCTACGGGATTGAGCAGTAACAGCAAGGTTGCGTATTCTGCTTTATTTACGCTGTTTGCCTTATAAAATTCATTGACAAGCGCCATCATTGCAGCGATTGCGGTATTGAATTTCAGCCCTTCAAAGTCATTGGATACCTTTTTTATAGTCTGGTGGATTTTCGTTTCCAGTTCTGGACGGTAGCTTTCCCCATCCATCAGCATATCCTGTAATTTCCATACACGATCGAGGAAACGACGACAGCCTTTTACGCCTTCCATGCTCCATGCTGCGCTAAGGTCAAACGCACCAATAAACATTTCATAGGTACGGAGGGTATCTGCGCCGTACTCGTCTACCACATCATCCGGATTTACGACGTTTCCTCTTGATTTCGACATCTTTTCGCCGTTTTCCCCTAAAATCATACCATGAGAAGTCCGTTTTTTGTAAGGTTCATCGCAGGGAACAAGTCCTTGATCATAGAGGAATTTGTGCCAAAATCTGGAATACAGTAAATGCAGCGTTGTATGCTCCATACCGCCGTTATACCAATCTACTGGCATCCAGTAATCCAGTGCTTCTTTTGCCGCAAATTCTTTGTCATTATCCGGATCAATATACCGCAGGAAATACCATGAAGAACCTGCCCACTGCGGCATCGTATCGGTTTCACGCTCTGCTGCTCCTCCACACTTCGGGCAGGTGGTTTCTACCCAATCATGCATTGCCGCAAGTGGTGACTCACCGGTATCGGTTGGCATATAACTCTCCACCTCCGGAAGACGCAGTGGAAGTTCGCTCTCATCAAGCGGCACATAACCGCAGCATGGACATTTCACAATAGGTATTGGCTCGCCCCAATAACGCTGACGTGAAAATACCCAGTCGCGCAGTTTATAATTTACTTTGCGATGCCCAATGCCTTTTTCCTCCAGCCAATTGGTAATCGCCGCTTTTGCGTCCTTTACTTCCATGCCATTTAAAAAATCAGAATTGCAAAGCGTTCCTGTTGCTACATCTGTAAACGCTTCATTCTGTACGTCGCCGCCTGCAACCACCTCAATAATCGGAAGCCCGAACTTCTTTGCGAAATCCCAGTCCCTTGTATCATGCGCTGGAACAGCCATAATCGCACCCGTTCCATAAGACATTAATACATAATCCGATACCCATACAGGAATTTCCTTATTATTTACAGGATTAATCGCAGAAAGCCCTTGAATACAAACACCTGTTTTATCTTTTGCAAGCTCTGTCCGCTCAAAATCAGATTTCTTAGAAGCCTGCTCACGGTAAGCCAATATCTCTTGATAATTTGCAATTGTGTCTTTGTATTTATCAATATAGGGATGTTCCGGCGAAATAACCATATAGGTTGCACCAAACAGTGTATCTGGTCTAGTAGTATAAATGGTAAGCACTTCCTCTTTATCTTTCAGTTGGAAATTCACTTCCGCACCCTCAGAACGCCCAATCCAGTTTTTCTGCGAAACCTTAACCTTTTCAATATAATCCACATGGTCAAGACCCTCGATTAATTTATCCGCATACTCCGTAATCTTAAGCATCCACTGTGACTGCATTTTCCGGATAACATCAGAACCACAGCGCTCGCATTTGCCGTTTACCACTTCCTCATTGGCAAGCCCGACCTTGCAGGAAGTGCAGAAATTAATCGGCATTTCCGTTTTATAAGCAAGCCCTTTTTTAAATAATTGAAGAAAAATCCATTGTGTCCATTTATAATATTTTTCGTCTGTAGTATTAACCTCTTTCGACCAATCAAATGAATATCCCAGTGCTTTTAACTGATTTTTAAAATGCGCTACATTATTTTTTGTGACAATCTTGGGATGGATTTTGTTTTTAATTGCGTAGTTTTCCGTTGGAAGCCCAAAAGCGTCCCAACCCATTGGAAACAATACGTTATAGCCCTGCATTCTGCGCTTTCTCGACACAATATCCATTGCGGTATAGGGTCTTGGATGCCCTACATGAAGCCCCTGTCCTGACGGATATGGAAACTCTACCAGCGCATAATACTTCGGTTTGGACTTATCGACACCAACCTGAAAAGCCTCCTCCTGCTCCCAGATACCCTGCCATTTTTTTTCAATTTCCTTTGGTGCATATTCTCTCATAAATTTCCTCCTCGTATAATAAGTTTGTAAGCAAGAAATATTGCTTATGAACTTATTCTTTTTATGTGTATAGTGGTAAGG
>VSNQ01000224.1 GCA_009774395.1 Lachnospiraceae bacterium | reverse complement strand
GTACAATATATCTATAACAAGTAAAAATATTGTGCACTATTCTATGAAAAATTTATATAAATGAATAGCTGTTCATATACTGCTAACGCATTTGTCAGGGCTGGATATTTTCAGAAAAAACGGATAGAATAAACGAATCAAAACGAGAAGAAAACGTTTTAAATCAATGGTTTATGGTTAATTGTTCCATTTTTTGGAGCATATGGAAACGGAGGGAAAGACAATGAGAAGAAGCCATGTTTTGGCAGATAAACTGGAAATGGCAGAACGACTGAAACAGATTCGGAAAGGCTCTGGCTTAACGCAGGAGCGGCTGGCAGAAATTTTGGACATATCATTGTCTGCCTATAAGAAAATCGAGAGTGGTGAAAATCAGATTTCAATTGAAGGATTGCGCAGGCTGGGAAAAGAGATGGATGTTTCTTCAGATTTCGTGATATTTGGCAAAAATGAAACATTGGATGAGGCGTGGAAAACAATTGTAAACTGTACCGAAAGCGATAAAATGAGATTGATGCTTCGGCTGGTTATGTATTTTCAGAAGACAAAGGAAGTAAGATATTGCGTTAGAGAAGAACAGACAGGGTATGATGCAGAGATTACCAATGTTTTGAAAGAGATGGATATACGAGAATCAGACGGATGGACATCAAATAATAATTCTTAATAGAAATGCATCGAGCAGGAGCAAAAAAGCCCTTGCTCGATTTTTTATAGAAACTTGTATTTTGTGGAAACTTGTATTATGATAGATACTAGGGAACGGAGAAAATAAATAAAACCATGTTCACGAAAAGAATAGAAGTAACGGGAGGCATCAGATGAAGCTTTATATCATTCGCCATGGCGAAACGGATTGGAATGTAAAACGGCGTTTTCAGGGGCATTCGGATATTCCTTTAAATGAGGAAGGCAGACGGCTTGCTTACTTAACGGCAGAAGCACTGAAAGAAGTACCATTTACAAGAATATATACCAGTCCTTTAAAGAGAGCCAGCGAAACCGCAGCGATTATCAAAGGTGTGCGGCAGATTCCGATTATTGAAGAACCTAGGATTATTGAGATTGGTTTTGGCGAATATGAAGGGCTTTGTTGCGAAAAAGAACATTACAATATTCCAGATCCGGATTTTATGAATTTTTTTGATAAGCCAGAGGAATATCATCCGCCGAAAGGAGCAGAATCCATAGAAACGCTGCGAGAAAGAACGGGTGATTTTTTGGAAGAATTGGTGCATAATAAAGATATGGAAGATGAAACCATCTTAGTATCCACGCACGGCGCTGCACTTCGGGGCATTTTGTCGCATATCAGTCATACAAAAATAGCAGATTTTTGGGGCGGCGGTGTGCATAAGAACTGCGCTGTGACGATTGTGGAGGCGAAGCAGGGAAAGGTTTCTATTCTTGAGGAAGGAAAAGTGTTTTATTAAAATGTTCCGGACGAAAACATAGCGAAAGAGGGCGGCAATGGTGGAAAATGAGTATAGTAAAGTAAAAGTGAATAATGAAATTGACTTTTGTTCTGTGACGGATACCAATGTAAAAACGACGCTGGAGAAGGCGTTTATGAAAGCTAGGGTTTCTTACTTCCTGCGCTGGGAAAAACCAGGTTTTTTTTCCAAGATATTTGGTGGAACAAAACCAAGCATTGTATTTTGCATTAATTCGGCGCAGATAGATACAGCCGAGGAGGTTCTAAAAGATTTAGGAGATTTAGAGGCGGATATTAAAATGATCCGAATGAAATCAAATAATATGATAGGTTTTTAAGGGGGCAAGTGTACCATACAAAAAGTCCCTGTGCATAAAACAAAGGGGCTGTCGGGAAATATATCCTTTTCGACAGCCCCTTTGTATGGGAGGAAAATTAATTAATCATCATCTTCGGCATCGTTGGCATTTTCATTCTCATCATCTTCCGCATAATATGCATTATCCATATCTGCATCTGTGTAAAATTCATTATTTTCATAATTCTCATTGGAATAATCTTCAAGATTGTTGTTATAATTATCAGGATATCTATAAGAGGCAGAGTTATCCTCCTTACTGTCGCCATTGGAAGATAAGTTATAATCACTGCTGTTATTATCATACTGCTGATAATCACTGTAATCTTCGCTAAACTCTTCACTAAATTCCTCGTCATACTCTGCTTCTTCGTAATTCTCATAGCTTTCATTATAATATTCATCATTGTAATCTTCGTTATAGCTATGATTCTGCGGATAGGGATTTGGATTATTATAAGTGTCATTATGAGTATAGTGATAGTTGTAATGATTCTCATTTGTATGGTAAACATCGTCATCTGCTGCCTCGTCTATATTGTCGTCCTCGTCGTTTTCATCTTCTTCGTTGTCTTCATCTTCTTCGTCGTCTTCATCTTCTTCATCTTCTTCGTTGTCCTCGTCGTCCTCATCTGCATCTTCTGTCTCCCCTTTATTGCGGAAAAAGCCATATACAGAAAAGCCAATTAAAACAAGTACAACAAGGATTGCAATAAATAGAATAACAACAATCGGCGTACTAATATAGCTTGTACTGCCTAACGTTGAGGCGCTTTCTGTGCTTTCTTCATCAACGGCGCTTTCTGTAGAAGCATCTGCTGAATCGTCGATAGGAATATCGTTATCCAAATCTTCACTTACTTCATTATCAGATGTAGAGAGAACAGGTGTATCGGAAACAAATTGCGTGGAAACATAACCTGTTTGACTTTGTGTATACTGTATTTGAATCCAGTCATTGCCTACTTTGCCAGTTGCAGTAATCTGTTGTCCATAAGTAAGCTTGCCAAGTACGCTATAGGATGTTGCAGGCCCGCTGCGGACATTTAAACCGCCTTCAGGCGTTGCATAATAGGTGCCTTGATGTTCCGTAACTGTAAAGTTATTGGAATTGGAAGGCTTTGTCGAATTTGTATTATTGGAGGTTGTATTGTTTGGCGGTGTTTCCGGTGCAACGGGAGTGCTTGGTGGTGCTGTATTTGTGGAACCAGAATTATCAGGTGCTGCGCCATTAACAGACGAATCTGGAGCAGGCGTACCAGTCGAGGGAACATCCGGAGTGGGCGTACCGGTCGAAGGTGAATCCGGAGTGGGGGCACCGGTCGAAGGTGAATCCGGAGTGGGGGCACCCGTTGAGGGAGTATCTGGAGTGGGCGTACCAGTCGAAGGTGAATCTGGAGTAGGGGGGGCAGTCGAGGGCGCGTCCGGAGTGGGTGTACCAGTCGAAGGCGTATCGGGAGTAGTTGTACCAGTCGAAGGCAAATCGGGAGTGGGTGTACCAGTCGAAGGCAAATCGGGAGTAGTTGTACCAGTCGAAGGCGTATCGGGAGTGGGGGTCACAGGCGTGGTGTTATCTGGCTGTGGTGTTTCTGATGGGGTGGGCTGTTCTGATAGTACCGTTCCTAAAAGGGTAGTATTTTGACGCGGAAGCGATGCAAAGGCTGTCTGTGGCGCAAAGGTACTAAGCAAAATAGTAAATAGTATAACAAAGCAGCATATTTTTAATTTTTTCATAAAAGTCCTCCTCGTTTTAGAAATCTTTTCATAAAGAATAGTTGAAAAATTTCTTATAGTATATCATACCCGAAAGAGAGTTTCTATATTTATTCCTATATTTATTGTCAAACCTATAACATAATATACAAA
>VSNQ01000223.1 GCA_009774395.1 Lachnospiraceae bacterium | reverse complement strand
AGATGGAAGAATATGGGAATTATATTTCTGTTGCTTTATTGCTGCTCCTAGCCATATTGCAACCGCACAGGTGGAAAAAATTCAATAGTCAAAACGTATATTGCTTGCCACTGGAATGGCAGGCAATATTTTTTTAATAAAATGTATGAAATAATTGACATTAAGATGAAAATAAATTATACTCTAGTGAGAGCATGATTTCCATTGTAAATTTGACATGCTCATGAAAGGAGAAATCAGGAATGTATGATTTGTGGGCACTTATTATTTTTGTTGTGTTTATTTTAGGCGGCAGCGGTTCATTGGCAGGTACATGGTGGTGTAAAAACAAAAAGAAGAAAAAGAACGCAGATGAGCCTCAAAGCAGTAAATAGCAAAGCCAGCCGCACCAACCAATGCTTAAGATGAATGGGCTTTGTGAACTGCCCACTATTAACAGCCGCGCCTATCCTTGCTGTTGGGTATCAAGAGGGGCGACGGCAGGGAATGCCATCGCCCTTTTACACTATCCAGAGAGGGGGAATTTCCGTAAATATCACGGAAGCGTACATGGGACTTATCGAATACACATTTAACGCCTTTTGCAGAGTAGACATACACTATGCCGCTATTAACGCATGGCGTGACAGGGATAGGCGGCGACAAAGAGAAATATCTTTTGAATACCTCGGCGAAGAATCGTTTTACCTATTCAGCACAACAGATAAATATTTTATAGACCTCTGTAAGCAATACCCTGTTACGATATGCGGTTATAGGGTTACTTACTTGCGATATATGATAAAAACCCGGAAGAAACGGGAGTACAATTAGAAGAGTCGAAACAAGGGCAATTCTTTATTCTCCGCAAACTACCTTTTATGGAAGCAGAATTAAGTTGGTGCATATGGGGCTGTCGCATTAAGGAAAATATATACAAGATATTATAATACTGTACTGCATTTTATACCATATCTTGTATAATCAAAACTTATTGCGACAGCCCCGAAAAATGATAGTGATTAAGAACAGTTTTATCTTGAATAGTCTGTCCCCAACGGAGGTAATACCTTCGGATTCAACAGCACCCAGGCAACCGCGTAAGCGCACAACTGCATACTTAAAGTTCCGTCATCCAGGCTGTCCTTCAAAAGATGGGCAATCCGTTCCACCTGAGCAATATCCTCATCTCTGAGCGGATTCCCCAAACGCAGGTATTGGGGAAATACTCGCAGCATTTTTCTGTAATCGCTGTCCCAGTTCATACCGCCGTTGCAAGTAATTTCGTGGTCAACACGCCCCGCAATACGGATAGCCTCGCCTTGGGCGGTTTGAGCCTTTCCACTGGGTGGGACGAGGTAATTCCAAAGCCATTGAAATGCTTCGATTTTGCTTTCCTCCGGCACAAGGATCGGAGAAACCCCATCATGAAAAGCGACCTCTCCCGCTGGTTCCACATCAAAGATTTGGCAGAGGCGTTCCAGCCCTTCTATTTGACCATGCAGAAACTCCGGGTCAGTAATTCCGCGCTTGACCCGCTGAAACTGTTTTGCAGACTTACCCAGAAATTCCCGACATCGATCTGTAATCTCTGCCCCATGATCCAGTAGAAGCTGGCAGAGCTCCAACAGCAGCGGATAGGGCAGACGGTTTTGCAGGAGTGTTTCTTCCAGCGGGGTAAGGAATCCTGGCCAGTCCATGCGGCCTGATTTGACATTGACGTCTACACCGGCTTTCAACAGGGCTTTTACTGCGTTCACACGGCCATACAATGCGGCCAAGTGGAGGGGCGTCGTACCATCGTTCTGAGCCACATGGACTTCTGCGCCCAGATCAATGAGAAGCTGAACATCGCCGTTCCAGAAAGAGGCATGATTAAAAATAGGAGTTTTCCCATAATAGTCCTTGAAGTTCACATCCGCGCCTTGTTCCTTTGCCCAAAAAGCAAAATCACGGGGGAGGGGCGTCAAGGAGAAAATGTTGGAACCGTATTTTCCAGTAGCAGCATTGGGGTCACACCGTAAAAACTGCTCTTTCAATGCCGAAATATCGCCATTTTCTAAAAGTTCCTTCATCTCTTTTGGAAGTGTTTTCCGTTTTTTCACAATATCTTCTCCTTTTTCTATCTCAATTCGCCAAATTTATTATGCTCAAGTATAGCACAAGGTCAACCAGCGTTCAAATTTATTTTTTATTCGAATGATAAAATCTCCTCCTGCTTTGATACAGTGTTCTATGCTTTTTATCGTTCCATATGCACGGTCAGCTATGACAAGACATCCTTTTGTGCGTTTAAAATTTTTAAGGCTTTCACCTGTGGACTGCTGTGTTATCTTAAACTGGCAGCATGTTAAGGAAAATATATCCAGCGCATAATGCAGATGCCATAGTTTTTTCACTGCGCCTTTTTCCACAAGGTCTGATGCGTCAACAGCTAGAACTTGGTAAGGCTTGAGCCATTCTGACTCTTTATACTGAATAACCGGATTAGACAGGATATGATGAGTAAGTCAGATAATCCAATCTTTGCATTTAACAAACCTTTTCATAAATCCTACATCGCTGATTTTGCCAATGCCACTCATAAGTGCAAACTGGCTGACATCAATCAATGACTTATTTCCAGAGAGATAGAAGAGAATCAACCGCAAAAGATCAAGAGGATTTTTCTGAAGCTATGGAAAGGAATCCTCAATGTGACGTGTTCCGTAAACCACGTTCCGTTCATTTTTTGAAGATTTGGGAATTAAGACAGAAGTAAAAGATACCTATTACACAAGCGTTCATTATGTAGTGAAGCCTAATAATGCAAAAAGTGATGTGACATGTGAAATACAAGTGAGAACATTATTTGAGGAAATATGGGGAGAAATTGATCATACTATTAATTATCCGCATGCAACAAATAGTATAGCTTGTAAAGAACAAATTAGGGTATTGGCAAAGTTAGTTTCTACTGGAACAAGACTTGCTGATTCAATTTTTCGGACATATGATAAATATAAAAACAATAATACTGAATAATTGCGTATACATAAATACATTTACAATTTTGAAAAATAATTTATAAGATTGTAAAATATAAATATACATGATAAAATTGAGGACGAAAGTAGGTGGGAAGTTTGGCAATGACGGAACAGATAGACCAGAAACATCAGGAAGATTTACAGAGACTAAGAGGTTTTCGCCTGCTTGATGATGATTTCCTCACAAAGTGTTTTGAGGGGGATACGGCAAGCATAGAATTGGTATTGCAGATTGTACTGGAAAAGCCGGATTTAAAAGTGCTGGACATCCGCACTCAGGTATTTGTGGAGAACCTGCTGAACCGTTCAGTGAGGTTGGATATTCTGGCTACAGACAGCGCAGGGGCAAAACTGAACGTGGAGGTACAGCGCTCCGACAAAGGAGCCGGGAGAAAAAGAGCAAGGTACAACAGCAGCATGATGGACGCAAACCTTTTGAAGAAAGGCGAGGACTTCGACAGGCTGCCGGAAACGTGGGTAATCTTTATCACAGAGAATGACGTAATGGGAAAAGGGCAGCCGCTCTATCCGATTGAGCGGTGCTTTTTAGGAACCGGGGAAAGATTTGAGGACGGTTCGCACATACTGTATGTAAATGGCGCTTACCGTGGAGATACGCCAATCGGGAAGTTAATGCATGACTTCTCCTGCACAGACGCAGCGGATATGTATTATGGGACACTGGCGGACAGGGTGAGATTTTTCAAAGAGAGCAAGGAGGGAATCGAGATTATGTGCCGTGCTATGGAAGATATGAGGAATCAGACATTGAAAGA
>VSNQ01000222.1 GCA_009774395.1 Lachnospiraceae bacterium | reverse complement strand
AGGAGCCATAGGCAAATCTGCCTGTGGCTCGCTAAAAAAATGAAATTTTTTTTATTCCTTACTTGACACAAGCAGACTTAATGCTTTTGCACCATCCCGATCCGAATGATGTGGAAGCGTATAAAGTAATGGAACAGTTTGTGGAGGAAGGAAAAATCCGTTCCATCGGGCTGTCGAACTGGTATGTGGAGGAACTGACGGAATTTCTGCCGCAGGTGGATACTGTCCCTGCATTGGTTCAGAATGAAATTCATCCGTATTATCAGGAGAATGATGTGATCCCGTTTATTCAGGATTTAGGGATTGTGGTGCAGGGCTGGTATCCGCTGGGTGGCAGAGGGCATACGGAGGAGCTGCTTGGCGATTCCGTAATCTCTGAAATAGCCGGGGTGCATGGCGTGTCTTCCGCACAGGTGATTTTACGATGGAATCTGCAAAAGGGCGTGGCGGTGATCCCTGGTTCCAGTAGTCCCGATCATATCAGGGAAAATACAAAGTTATACCATTTCAGCCTGACCGAGGATGAAATGGCACGGATCAATGCTCTCGATCGGGGTGAAAAACATGATTGGTATTAGGAGGAATGATTGTGAAAAAAATATTTGCTTTATGCTTATCTTTGCTGCTTCTGAGTGCTGTGTTCAGCGCCTGTGGGGCTTCTCCTTCCAGCAATAATCCCGCTGCTGGATCGGGTAAGCAGCAATCGGAGGAAAATACAGAAACGACACTTTCAAACGAAACGGAGGATTCTGAAAATATGGGTTCTAATTCTACAGCAAAAAATCTGGTTGTATATTTTTCCATGCCGGAAACGACGGAGCCTGAGAATATGTCGAGGGAGGAAGAACTCAGTACCGTTGTAATCGACGGCGAGGTTTTGGGAAATACCCAGTATGTCGCTAATATCATTGCAGAAAATACGGGGGCGGATATTTTCCGGATTGAGCCGGTTACACCATATCCGCTGGATCATTCTGAACTTGAGGATATTGCACAGAAAGAACAGGCAGAAAATTTCCGGCCTGAAATTGCAGGGACTGTGGAGAATATAGAACAATATGACACCATCTTTTTTGGATTCCCTAACTGGTATTATGATATGCCGATGATTATGTACAGCTTTCTTGACCAGTATAATCTGGCGGGGAAAACAGTGGTTCCTTTTGTTACATCCGGTGCAAGTGGTTTTTCAGACTCAATCAATACAATTAAGGAGATGGAACCAGATGCGAATGTAGTGACTGACGGTCTTTCCATATTGCGCAATGTGGTTCAGGATTCGGAATCTGATATTATCGAATGGCTGACAGAGAAAGGCTTCATTTAGTAAATTGCCATAGGAGGCAGGCAGCATGAAACAAAAAACAATCTTGAAAATAGTAGTCGATATTGAAATGACAGTCATGTTGCTGTTTCTAATGACTTATGAATTGATTGGTGAGGCAGCCCATGAATGGCTTGGAATCGAATGTTTGTTCTTTTTCGTCATTCACCATATATTAAACCAGAAATGGAGCCGGAGCGTTTTCAGAGGAATGTATACATCGTTGCGCATCTGGCAGACCATTCTTGTTATTGGAATCATGCTTACAATGGCCGGTTCCATCTACAGCGGGATGATCCTTTCCAAACACGCATTATTATTTTTGCCAATCAAAGGCGGAGGTGCCTTTGCCAGAGAGATTCACATGGTTTCTGCTTACTGTGGATTTGTACTGATATCGCTTCATCTTGGTTTTCATTGGGGAATGGTGATGGGGATGGCAAGGCAGATGGTAAGTGAACTCTCTACTGCCGAGAAATGGATGCTTCGCGGGAGCGCTGCCCTTGTCGCCGGGTATGGCGTGTATGCTTTCATACAGCGGGAAATTGGGTATTATATGTTCTTGCAAAACCAATATGTGTTTTTCAATTTTGAGGAACCTTTGATTTCCTTTTTGGCAGATTATATAGCAATTATGGCCTTGTTTGTGTGGGTAAGCCATTATTTTTCTAAAGGGCTGAGATATATAATACAGACAAGAAAAACAAAATAGAACTTTCTTTACATCAAGGCAAGCTAAACTTGCCCGGAAAGGTCAATCTGCCTTGTGTAGATTGACCTTTTTAAGTTATGGGCTTTAGCCTGTCCAGCACATCGAAGTTTTTCTTAATTGAAAAATGGAGATGTGCTGGACAATGAACCACCCGCTATGCGGGTGCGCATCGGTTGTGATACAACAAAAATCACCTTTCCGTTATAATATAGTTGTTCAGGCTATCTTATAAGAAAGGAAAGGTGATTTTGTGGCCCAGAAGGCAAATTCATTAGCACACACAAAATGGGTATGCAAATACCATATAGTATTCACTCCAAAGTATAGACGAAAAATAATATATAATCAATACAAAGAAAGCATAAGGGATATTATAAAACAGCTGTGTGCGTATAAAGGAGTAGAAATATTAGAAGGACATCTAATGCCAGACCACATACATATGCTTGTGAGCATACCGTCCAAGATAAGCGTGTCCAGCTTTATGGGATACCTGAAAGGGAAAAGCGCACTGATGATATTTGATAAACATGCAAAACTGAAATACAAATTTGGCAATCGTCATTTCTGGGCAGAGGGATATTATGTAAGGAACTATCAATAAATAACTTATCAATTTGACTTGTATAAATATGCAAGTTTAGCATCCTCTGTGAATCATGCAATGCTTTTAATGCCAATAAGAAAAATAATTCTTACGCCATACCAAAGAAAATGCTATGAACGAATGTATCGTTTGCGACTGGTAGAGAAAAGGCGTTTTCGTACAAATCAGCTTATCTGTATGAGCAGATACGGAAAATGCATGAGCTGCAGGTGGAGTATCTGGTGGTGGTTAAGTATGACGTGAAATCGTTTGTGGATTTGGTTCATTTGAAATTCCGCTTACAACGGGCGGACGAGGAACTATGTAAGGTGCAAAAGGAAATGTATCGAAAGAGGGATTCTCAAAAAAGGTTCTGCAAAACTGTGGAAGAATTGGAATTATTTGAGGGTTCAACAGGTGGTTATCGGGAACGGTTGGAGCAGATAAAGCTTCAGAAGAAGGACAATCTTAAGAATCTGAAAGCGGTGGAACGGTGTTTTGAAAGAGATGGAAGCACCTTGGATATTGAATTGGAGTATCAGATACTTATGGGTGATATGGTAGAGTTGGCAGAGATTGAGAAGGATAAAGTGCCTAGGAATCCGTATCAGCAGACGGAGGATTTGGTAGTTTTACAAGTGATTTCAGAAGATATTACTGATGAAATTGCGACAGATGATGGAAATAGAGATGTGGATAATATAAATGAAATATATGACAATATAGTTGAAATTGATACGGATGAGGACGGTGAATCTAACTTACGGAAGGGAGATATTCCAAAGTATGAGGAAGCAAAGTTACCCTCCAATAAAGCTGATTATACGAGAATGAGTGTGGATGAGAAAGTGTGCTGTTATCCGTTTGATGCCATGGGAATAGAATTGGCATTTGAGATGGTTCAATCGTATTTTGAAAAAATAGATATGAACACAAATTTTTAGTCTGTATATGAGAAGGCAAAGCTCCTGGCAGATTAATTTGAGATGTAATTTATTAAAGAGAGAGTAAAGCAGGTGATAGGGGCAGTGGAACGGTTGGAAATTGATGCAGATAGACTTGCAGAGTATTCAATAGATGTATTGTCTGAGGTATTTAGCTTTGGGGATATGGAGTATTTTGCTGGAATTAAGTTGTTTAATTTGGAAATTAATATGGAACAGCAGAAACGATATGAAGTGTTTGACCGAATTTATACGAAAAGTATGCAAGAGAAGCAAAACGAGCGAGATAGGAGTAGCCGAGTAATGATTCGGGTGCTATGGTTTTGCTGTAGCATCTGAATTGTTTTGTGGAAAGATGTTTGGAAATATGGATAAGAAATAACAGCCCTT
>VSNQ01000221.1 GCA_009774395.1 Lachnospiraceae bacterium | reverse complement strand
AAAACACATAATAAAACAGAAAATACATAGTTCTTGCTAAAGAACACTACGAGAACGACTAACGGCAGCGTCCCGGCGGTAATAAAAATCCCCATTTCCAGCGCAAAAAATAATCTGTAAGCAATGCTGTTTACTTCTGCAATCATCCCTCCGCACAGAATTGATATCAATGCCGATATCAGACTAAAAATACTTCCAAAAAAGAACAGGACAATTATTTTTGCCAAAATCATCTGTGTGCTCGTGACAGGGATTGTACGCAGGTTTTTAAATGTATCATTATCCCGTTCCATAAAAAAGAGCATGGCTGCCATCACCCCGATCACGCATGGTAAAAGCAGTTCTACCCCATATCCCATAACAAACTGAAAATAATCATTAAAAATATCTATTTTGCTGTCATATTGTCCTGCTGTCTGCGGCATTGTCATCATTGCTGTCAGCGGCACGGGAAATAAAAACGCCGAAAAAACAACCAGCCATATAAATTTTTTCCGCTTCAATTTCGAAAACTCACAAATAACAAGTTTAAGCAATCCCTTCACCTCCTGTTACACGTTTAAAGTAATCTTCAAGGCTTTCTTCTGAAGTTGCGGCTTCCGATACTTCCAGGCCATTTTCCACAAAAGCAGTAACAATTTTTCCGATTGGTAAAGCAAGGTTATGCACCTGTATCTTGTGGTCATCCTGTATAGTAAACTGGCTTTCATAGAAGATACGCTCTAAAATTCTTGCCGCCTGTGCCGTATCAGAAACAACAAATCGGATATGTTTGCTGCTCTTTGCTTCCAGTTCTGCAAGACTTTCTTCTTCCAGCAATGCGCCGTGGTCAATAATGCCGATATCATCAGCCAATAATGCAATTTCAGAAAGAATATGGCTGGAAATCAAAATTGTTTTTCCACGCTCATTGCAGAGGCCACGGATAAAGGAACGGACTTCTGCAATTCCAATCGGGTCAAGACCGTTAATCGGTTCGTCCAGAATCAAAAGTTCCGGATCATGCATAATGGCAAGGGCAATCGCCAGCCGCTGTTTCATGCCAAGTGAATATTGGGAAAACAGCTTCTTATCTTTGTAAGGCAGACCAACCAGATCAAGTGCATTTTTAATTGCGTCTCGGTTCGGCACGCCCCGCAGGGTGGCAAAAATGCGCAGGTTTTCCGTAGCGGTAAGATTCGGATAAAATCCGGGGGATTCAATCAGGCTGCCAATACGGGGCAGGAGCTTTTTTTCATTTGCCGCCAAAGGCTTTCCCCAAATCGACACTTCCCCGGAAGTCGGTTGTGTCAGTCCAAGCAGCATTTTCATTGTCGTCGTTTTTCCGGCTCCATTTCTGCCAAGCAGACCATAGATACGCCCTTTCTGAACATGGATATTCAGATTGGCAACACTTTTCTGCATTCCATATTGTTTGGTAAGATTTTTTGTTTCAATTACATATTTGCTCATTGCGAAACCTCCTACTATTTATAGAATCTTCCTGACCGCTTTGTTTGTCAGGAAGCAGTGGAATATTCCAAGCCGCTTCGCTTGCCAGGAAACACCACATATCTCTAAACCGATATATCTTATCCTATCACGCCAACCTTGCATAAACCTTGCACGAACCTTGCGTTAACCTTGCATTTAAAAAATAAATTTCTGTAAATAATAAAATCCCCGCAGGACGGAGATTCTATTGCACTGTAAAAAACGGCTTTGATTTATTCTGCCAGTGGGAAAAGCAGAATGAAAACCGTTCCTTTTCCCGGTGTGCTTTCCACGGTTATTGTTCCATTTAATTTGGCTACAAGCTGATGTACGATAGACAGACCAAGTCCGCTGCCTTTTTCAGACCGCCCTTTATCGCATTTATACAGCCGCTCAAAAATATGCTTTAAATCCTCCTTATCAATCCCTACTCCATTATCAGACAAAAGAATTTTTATATTCTCTCCTTGCCCTGATAAAGATATTTCTATTTTATCCGCATGGCTATGGGAAATCACATTCTGTATCAGATTGTTTATTATCCGCATATATCCATCCGGGTCAACCTGCACCCAGAACGGCTGCTCCGGAATGTCCACTGTGAAATCTATCTGCGTATCTTCAAATATGGGGATCCAATCAATCAGTATGTTCCGTGTCAGTTCTGTTAAATCAACAATGGATATATTCATCGAAAATTCATTGGAACCCAGCTTGAACCAGTCAAAAAGCACATCTATATATTCTTTTAAATCGTGGGCTTTCCGGCGGGCTGTTTCTATATAATCGTCACGTTCTTTTCCATCAACAATCCCTTTATGCGCAGCGTCCAAATATCCTATCAGTGTGGTAAGTGGTGTTCTTACATCATGGGAAAGGCTCGTCATAAGCTGCCTGTTGGTTTCTTCTGTTTGACGATAGGCAGAAAGCCTGTTCTCGTAGGACAGGATAATATCGTTGATTGCATAAGCAAGCGGAGCCACAAGTTCATGTGTTTCCGATAAAATGCGCCTGTTTCCATTTCCGTTTTTTACATCTTCCAAAACGTCAGACATTTCTAATAGCTGCTTTTTCACACGCCGGACGATAAAAGCAGCCCCGCAAACCGAAACAAACGCAACACCCAGTGCAACCATTGTAACTGCTTCTGTATACAATATTCACACCTCCCTGCTGAAACGATAGCCAATCCCTTTCACTGTCTGTATATACCGTGGATTGCCCGGATTCTCTTCTATCTTTTTCCGCAGACGGCTGATAATTGCCATAATATTGCTGTCATCATAGACATACTCTTCTCCCCATACATTTTCATAAATTTGCTGCTTTGTCAGTATCTTTCCCTGATTTTTTGCAAGAAGCAATAGTAAATCAAATTCTTTCGGCGGCAGTTCATAATCACCATTCACCGCGTGGATAGAACGATTGTTATAATCAATACGCAGTCCGTCAAAATCAAATGTCTGTAACTGTCCGTCTTTGGGGTTAAAGCGAGTATAGCGTCTAATCAATGATAGAATACGGGCAATCAGTTCGTCCATGTCAAAAGGTTTTGTTAGATAATCATCAGCCCCCGCCCGTAAACCACGCACTTTTGAAGCACTGTCATTTTTTGATGTAAACATCAGGATTGGCAGGCTGCTTTCTTTTCTGATCTGCTCCAAAGTTTCAAAGCCGTCAAAGCCGGGCATCATAACATCCAATATAACAAGCTGGTATTCTTTTTCCTTCAGCTGCAATAGACCAGATTTTCCGGAATAACAGCAGTCGGCTTCTATGCTTTCCTGTAAAACGCTCTGCTTGATTAGTACACAAAGTTCCTTGTCATCATCTATAATCAAAATCCTGTTCATTATTGACGTTCCTCCGTTTATTAAATTACACAACCATATGCCGGGATTACAGCCACATTACAATTATATGTGGAGATTTGGGCAATGACAAGTACCTAAAATTGTATTGTGGAAAAATTCAAAAGTTTGGATTTTTCTACGAATGCTAGTTACGGCGGAATCCCACTCATTTATTTTGTCTTTTTGTCAAACATGATAAATTGTCATGAGTAATTTATTAACCGTTCCTTACAACTGGCAGAAAAGCTTAAGATTAGTACTAGGTCGGTTTCAAAATGGGAAACAGAAGTTTCCCAAAGTTAAAGATACTACACCAGAAATAATACCACGCTTATAAATACTTCTCTATATCATGAAATGCCGGATGCAGCGGGCGTATAACCACTTGCATCCGGCATTTTTGAGAGAGAATCCCCTTTATTGGGCAATTCGCAATCTGGTTGAAATACTATTTTTTGCAATCTGCTTGTATGTTAATCTCGGAACAACATAACAAATCATAATAACCAACGCAAAAATCAGAACAAGCATTACAACAGGAACCTTGAATACCAAATAATAAAATTGTCCGCTAAGAAGTTGAAGGACTAAGTATGTTGCGGGCAACCCTATAAACAACAGCAGAAGTATGGAAAACACCGCATATAGGCATCCCTCTAACGAGAGCATAGCAAGAATTTGTTTTTTTGTCATTCCAATACTTTCTAAAATTGTAAGTTCATGTTTTCGTGCGTAAATTGTTGTTGTCATGGTGTTTACAAAATTTATGATTCC
>VSNQ01000220.1 GCA_009774395.1 Lachnospiraceae bacterium | reverse complement strand
CCAAAACGGAGCTATCAACGGAGGCAAAACAACGTGCCTCATATATTCGAGGCAATGTTCACGGATTCAGGTATAAAATATCTTCATCGGATCTTACAAATATACCATTTATAGAATATCAGGCAAGAAAAAATAAGCCAATCATAATAAGTACTGGTGCTTCAAATGAGTATGAAATTGACAACGCATTACAAGCAATATGCAGATACAATTCCAAAACAATTGTATTGATGCATTGTGTATTAGAATATCCTACTCCTTATAAACATGCTGATTTGAATCAGATTGTCAGTCTTAGAGAAAAATACAGGGATGTTGTTATAGGATATTCAGATCATACAAAGCCGGATTTTTCATATGATGTAGTTAAAACAGCATATAATCTTGGTGCGACGGTGATTGAGAAACACTTTACCTTGGATAAATCTTTGAAAGGAAATGATCATTATCATGCAATGGATGCAACGGATGCAAAAAGAATGGTTGAAGGGATAAGTTTTATAGATAATATCCGAGGTGAGTATGGCATTCGGTGTCTGGATAGCGAACAGACAGCTAGGCTTAATGCGAGACGCTCTTTGGTGGCAGCTTGTGATATTATGAAGGGACAGACGATCACAGTGGGTATGCTTACACATAAGAGACCTGGGACGGGTATTTCGCCAGCAGATATCAAATATGTTATAGGAAAGAGGTGCAATAGAAATATAAAGGAAGATACAATACTGCAGTATACCTTTTTGGATGGTTGAAGAAGTAACGGTATACTTCCATTATCCTTCCAGTGCGTAAGCCTATAAGATAAGTTCTAGGACAGAAAAGATAATTTTGGTCACAGACAATCTGAATATACACATACAACAGCCTCATTATATAAAGCATTCAAACCAGTAGAAGCACGTAGGCTGGCAAAACGGTTTAAGTGGCATTATACGCCAAAACACGGAAGCTGGCTTGATATAGCAGAAATTGATATAGATATAATGAGCCGTCAGTCACTCACAAAACCACTTGCAGATATCAATAGATTTAAGGAACAAGTACGTATCTGGACTTTAAAGCGAAACAACGAATGTAGGAAAATAAACTGGTCAGATGGAGTACTGGAGACTGTGTATTAAAATGATGTAACCCGAGATTTTTGATAGCATATAAAAGACCACTGCAACTGCGGTGGTCTTAATTTGTTGCTCCCTTTTTAACTACACCGTCAATGACAATTTGACAAGACTGGTTTATAATATAGTTGTGTAACGCTCCTACGCTTGTGGGTTTAAAATAGTATCGGATTTTTGTACACATTACCTTTAGAGATGTGCTATACTAATGCTAAGGGTATGATGGGGGATATTATTATAGAAGAAAGGTGCAGACTATGACAATGAAGAAAAAACTTCCAATGGGAATTGAAGATTTTAAAAGAATACGCTCGGAAGGGTTTTACTACGTAGATAAGACTGGACTTATCAGAGATTTTCTGGAAAATGAGGCATATGTTAACCTGTTCACACGTCCAAGGCGCTTTGGAAAAACGCTGAACATGAGTATGCTAAAGTATTTCTTTGAAATTGGAAGCGACAGTACCCTTTTTGATGGCCTTGAGATTTCAAAGGAAAAAGAACTTTGTGCAGAATATATGGGAAAATTTCCAGTAATATCGGTTACATTAAAAGGGGCAACCGGTGAAAATTTTGCAGAAGCAAAGGATATGCTCCGAAGGATTATAGGAAAAGAATCCATGCGTTTCCAGTTTCTGATGCAGAGTGATAAATTGACAGAGATAGAGAAAAATCAATACATGGCACTTGTTAATACGAATAAGGCAGGTGTATTTACAATGCCGGACGAGGTTTTAAAGGACAGCCTGCAGATGTTGTCACAGCTTTTGCAAAGGCATTATGATCAAAGAGTCGTGATACTGATCGATGAATATGATGTGCCGCTGGATAAGGCATATCAGTCAGGATATTATGATGTAATGGTAGAACTTATCAGGGTTCTCTTTGGAAATGCCTTTAAGACAAATAATAGTCTATATTTTGCGGTATTGACAGGATGTCTGAGGATATCCAAAGAAAGTATTTTTACCGGTCTGAATAATTTCAATGTACATACAGTAAAAGATGTGCAGTACAGGGAGTATTTCGGATTTACAGACGATGAGGTGCAGGCGCTGCTTCGGGACTATGGATTTATGGGAAAATATAATATGATTAAAGAATGGTACAATGGCTATCATTTTGGCAATCTGGATATCTACTGTCCATGGGATGTGGTGAGTTATTGTCATGCATTAAAAATGAATCCGTCTGAGTTTCCGCAGAATTACTGGGTAAATACAAGCAGCAACAGCATTATCAGAAGTTTTCTGGGTCGGGCAAACGCAACGACAAAAAATGAGATCGAACAACTGATCAATGGAAAGAGTGTTAAAAAGAGAATTCATCAGGAACTTACTTACAGGGATCTGGATTCTAGGCAGGATCATTTATGGAGTATTCTTTTTACAACTGGTTATCTTACGCAGCATGGCACTCAGACAGGAGATCTCACGGAACTTGTTATCCCCAACAAAGAAATACAGTGGATATTTGTTGAGCAGATCCGTGACTGGTTTGAAGAAAAAACAACAAGTAACCGGGAACGGCTAGAAAATTTTTGTCGGGCATTTCAGGAGAAGGATATATTCGCGATTGAAAAAGGTTTTCATGAATATCTGGAGGATATGATCAGCATACGTGACACCAGCGTCAGAAAAGGAATGAAAGAGAATTTTTATCATGGACTTCTGCTGGGAATATTGGGAAATATGGATGACTGGATAGTACAGTCCAATGTCGAATCTGGAGAGGGCTACAGTGATATCAGTATACAGATCCGCCGGAAAGGGATTGGTATTGTGATAGAACTGAAATATGCAGAAAATGGTGCATTTGATGAAGCATGTAAAGAAGCAGTAAAACAGATAAATGAGAGAAATTATGAAGAATCATTGATCAAGGAAGGTATGACGAAAATCCATAAATACGGGATAGCATGTTACAAGAAACGCTGTAAGGTTATTACCGAATGATGAGCCTATTGACATGATTGTAGATCTTAACAGAAAGGGGCAGATTATGGCAATAAAAGCAAAACTTCCAATGGGAATTGAAGATTTTAAAAGAATACGCTCAGAGGAATTTTACTACATCGATAAAACAGGACTTATCAGGGAACTTCTGGAAAATGAATCATATATTAATTTATTCACACGTCCAAGGCGTTTTGGAAAATCCTTAAATATGAGTATGCTAAAGTATTTTTTTGAAATCGGAAGTGACAGCACTCTTTTTAATGGCCTTGAAATTTCAAAGGAAACAGAACTTTGTGCAAAATATATGGGGAAATTTCCAGTGATTTCTATTACTCTAAAAGGTGCAAGCGGCAGAACTTTTGAGGAAGCAATGGGAATGCTGCGCAATATTATTGGAAACGAGGCAATGCGATTTCAGTTTTTATTGCAGAGCAAACAGCTTACAGAAATAGAACACAAGCGTTATGAAGCACTTATCAATATTGATAAAACGGGTTCTTATACAATGTCCGATGAACTTTTAAAGGATAGCTTACTTATCCTGTCACAGCTTTTGCAGAAGCATTATAATCAAAATGTTGTAATATTGATTGATGAATATGATGTACCGTTGGATAAAGCGTATCAGTCAGGATATTATGATGCAATGGTAGAGCTGATTCGCGTCCTTTTTGGAAATGCTTTTAAGACAAATGGCAGTTTACACCTTGCAGTACTAACAGGGTGCTTAAGAATATCGAAAGAAAGTATTTTTACGGGATTAAATAATTTTAAAGTTTATACAGTAAAAGATGTGCGGTATAAAGAATATTTTGGTTTTACAGACCAAGAAGTAAAACAGATGTTGGAATACTATGGGTTCACAGATCAGTATAATGCTGTAAAAGAATGGTATGACGGCTATTTATTTGGCAATTTAGGCATCTACTGTCCATGGGATGTAATTAATTATTGTGGGGATTTGCGGGATGCGAGTGTGGAAAAACCACAAAATTATTGGGTCAATACAAGCAGCAACAGCATTATTAGAAGTTTTTTAAGCCGTGCAAATGCAACAACGAAAAACGAAATCGA
>VSNQ01000022.1 GCA_009774395.1 Lachnospiraceae bacterium | reverse complement strand
GAAGAATATGGGAATTATATTTCTGTTGCTTTATTGCTGCTCCTAGCCATATTGCAACCGCACAGGTGGATATATTTTATATTTTATTTTTATCATATTTTATGATTAGCCCGTCAAAAGGGTATTTTTCAAAAGAATAGTACAATATATCGTGATTTGGACAGACATATATTCTATATATTGTGGTCATGTTTCTTAATTAACCCTTTTGACGCTTTAATCATCAACGCACATGAAAACCCGTTTCGTGTTCTTCTAATGGTATATTTTCGCTTTCTATGCTATCAATCACAATATAATCGCTTTTGTTTATCATAGTAAGCATATGATTAATACGCTCCTCTGAGCCCTGCACTTCCATTTCGACAGAACCATCCCACTCATTTTTCGCCCAGCCGGTGATTCCCATTCCATCTGCGGCATAGCGTGCGCGGTAGCGAAACCCCACGCCCTGTACCCGTCCAGTAAAACGCATATGTTTACGAACAATTTCTTGTGAATGCTGTTCCATATCTTCCTCCGCATATTCTAAGGAATTGTCAAAAAAATAACTTGTTAATTTGACACCGTATAAATGTTCATCTGCAAAGAGGATAATCGCAGGCGTAGCGGGCTGCGTCAAGATTATCTGATGCCGCAGATGGACATTTAGACAAGTCAAATTGAGGAATTATATATTGACAGTTCCTAATATACTGTACGGCAAAAAAATTTGCCGTACAGTTGCGCCAGCCGCACGCCGCAAAACAGCAATTTTCTTTTGTGCGGCTGTCTGCATATAAACATTTTGAAGCAATGCCTATTATAACACAACACTTTTCTTACTTCAATCAAATACATTTATATTACATTCACTTTTTCGAAAAATTTGTCAAAAAATATCTAATTTCCCCCTTTATTATTTTTCCATTATGGACTATACTCATATCTAACCCAAAAATTTATTGAAAGAACGAGGTATATCTTTATGGCTGCCATGAAATGGTTTTACTCCTTTCTAAAAAAGCATAACCGAAGTATGGCACTTGGCCTAGTGCTGGTTACGGTTATCTCCGTGCTTGCAATCGCCAAGCCCATCGTATCAGGCTCTATTGTTGACGACGTAATTACCGATGGGCAGTATGAGCTGCTGCCAAGATTGATTGCACTGTTAATCCTTATCACTGTACTGCGCGGCGTTCTGCGATTCTGGTCACAGGTTATCTTCGAAACCTGTTCACAGGATGTCCTCTACTCTATGCGCGACACCGTATACCGTAAACTATTGCAGCAGGACTTTAACTTCTATAATAAGAAGCGTACGGGAGATCTTCTTAGCCGCCAGACAGGAGATATGGATGCAATACGACATTTTATCGCCTTTGTAATTTATCAGGTATATGAAAATGTATTTCTCTTTTTCTTTGCCTTGATAATGGTGTTTACGGTTAGTCCCAAGCTTGCTCTATGTATGTGTATTGTGTTGCCATTTGCACTGCTCGTAACACTGAGCCAAACAAAGAACGGACGCCCCCGCTTTCAGAAAATCCGCGAACAGTTTTCTTCACTCAATACTTTTGTACAAGAAAATATTAGCGGAAACCGCGTTGTAAGAGCATTTTCTAAGGAAGATTATGAAATCGGCAAATTTAATAAAGAAAACGATGGATATCGTGATGCCGAACTTGCGGCATCCGAAATCTGGACAAAATATGTGCCGCAATTTGAATTTCTCTCAAATATGCTGACAATTATCCTAATGCTGGTAGGCAGTATTATGGTTATCAACCAGTCTATGACACTAGGAAATTATGTAACCATTAATGGATATTTATGGATGTTAATGAATCCCTTGCGCCAGATTGGCTGGCGTATCAACGATATCCAGCGTTTTACTACTTCCGTCGAGAAAATTTATACGACTTACAGTGAAGAACCAAATGTAAAATTTCCAGCAAAAGCAATTCCCTGTGAACGGCTCAATGGTGATATTGAATTTAAAAATGTTTCCTACAGTGCTGACGACGAAGATATTATACATCAAATCAACTTTCGTGTAAAAAGCGGACAGACTGTTGGGATTCTCGGCTCCACCGGATCTGGAAAGTCTACTATTATGAATTTACTGTGCCGTTTCTATGATGTTACAGACGGTGAGGTACTTGTTGATGGTAAAAACGTTAAGGATTTAGACCTCTACAACCTGCGCCAGAATATCGGTATGGCAATGCAGGATGTATTCCTGTTTTCCGATACTATCGAAGGAAATATTGCCTACAGCAACCCTGACTGTTCCTTTGAAGCTGTAGAAAAAGCGGCGATTATGGCAGATGCCGACAGCTTTATCCGCCAAATGCCTGACGGATACGATACGATTGTCGGGGAACGCGGTGTCGGACTTTCCGGCGGGCAGAAACAGCGGATTTCGCTTGCCCGCGCACTGTTAAAAGAACCTTCTATCCTAATCCTAGACGACACAACTTCTGCTGTCGATATGGAAACAGAAAGTTATATTCAGCAGCAGCTTAATGCGATTGACCACAAATGCACAATTTTTGTTGTCGCTTATCGTATTTCATCCATCAAGGATTCTGACCTGATACTGGTATTAAACAATGGGCGTATTGTTGAGCAGGGCACACATCAAGAACTATTGCAGAACAATGGCTATTATGCTACAGTTTTCCGCCATCAATACGGCGAATTTGAAAAATATGTCAATGAGTTAAGCACAACTTCTGGCAAGAAAGGTGGACAATATGGCACGAAATAAATATGATATTGACGAGAGCATTGAAGAAAGTTATGATATTAAGCAATTGGGACGCGTGCTGCAATACGTAAAACCTTACCGTGGTCAGTTGGCGCTGGCGCTGTTTTTAATGCTTTCCTCCTCAGCGCTTACCATGCTGTTTCCAATGTTTATCAGTGAAATTATGGATACATATATCCCTGCAAAAGATATTAAAGCAATTGTAACAATCACAATTCTATCGCTAGTCATTGTATTGTATGCTTGTATTTGTATCCGATTTAAAATACGTATTACCAGTCGTATTGGGCAGGCAATTGTACATCAACTACGGTCAGATATCTTTTGTCATTTGCAAGAACTTCCGTTCTCCTACTATGACGACCGACCGCACGGAAAAATTCAGGTTCGTGTTGTGAACTATGTAAACAGCTTAAGTGACCTGCTTTCCAATGGTATTATTAATACCATTACCGATATGTGCAACCTAATTTTTATTCTGGTGTTTATGTTTGCGCTTCATATACGGCTGACACTTATCTGTCTGTGCGGACTTCCTGTATTAATGGGCGTAATTATTTTCGTAAAACGCAGGCAGCGCCGTGCTTGGCAGATTCAAAGCAATAAGCAGTCGAATTTAACGGCATATATTGCTGAAAGCATTAACGGAATCCGTGTTACGCAGTCCTTTGTGCGTGAGCGGGAAAATACTTCTATTTTTAACCATTTAAGTGGCAATTATCGCAGCGCTTGGATGCGTGCCGTAAAATACAACTTTATTATGTGGCCATGTATCGACTCGATTTCCACTGTGACAACTGCTTTTATCTACGTTATTGGAATCGGCTGGATTTCCGGTGAACTTTATGGTGTAACAATCGGTATCCTAATTGCGTTTACTTCCTATATTTCAAGATTCTGGGAGCCGATTAACACGCTTGCTTCCTTTTATAATTCGCTGTTGACTGCGATTGCCTACTTGGAGCGGATTTTTGAAACCATTGATGAACCAGTCAATGTTAAAGACGCACCAGATGCTATCGAAATGCCGCCCATTCAAGGCAATGTCACTTTCCGTGATGTATGCTTTAGCTATGAAGATAATGTTCCGATTTTAAATAAAGTGAATTTTACCGCCAATGCAGGCGATACCTATGCAATTGTAGGGCCGACTGGAGCAGGAAAATCAACCATTGTCAACTTAATCAGCCGTTTCTACAATGTGGATTCCGGTGAGATTCAAATTGACGGCACAGATATTTCCAAAGTAACATTAAAGTCCCTGCGCAAACAAATGGGAATTATGATGCAGGACAGCTTTATTTTCTCTGGAACGATTATGGACAATATCCGTTATGGCAATTTAACCGCCACAGACGAAGAAGTAATCGCCGCTGCCAAAACCGTCTGCGCCCACGACTTTATTATGGAAATGGAAAACGGCTACCAGACGCAGGTAAACGAGCGCGGAAGCCGCCTTTCTTCCGGACAGCGCCAGCTCATCAGCTTTGCAAGAGCATTGTTGGAAAATCCTGCAATTCTTATATTAGATGAAGCAACCTCCAGCATTGACACCGAAACAGAAATCCTATTGCAAAAAGGATTAAACCGTCTGCTGCAAGGGCGCACTTCCTTTATTATCGCACACAGGCTTTCTACGATTAAAAATGCAAACTGTATTATGTATGTAGATAAAGGAAATATTCTCGAAAAAGGGACACACGAAGAACTCCTTGCGCTAAAAGGGGAATATTATAAACTTTTTATGTCACAGTATGATTTTTTGTTGGAGAAGAAGGGGACTGCTTAAAGCTAAGACAAAGAAGAAAATTACAGGCATAGAAAGCAAAGACATAAAGGACAATGCCTTATGTCAAGATTTTCTGATACCGCAGCCAGACATTTAGACAAGTAATTGTCATGAGTAATTTATTAACAGTTCCTTAGGGCTTTGCACGATGCTGCAAAGCCCTTTAAATCAATGGTTTATTACAATTGATGCACACAAAACGCTAAAGTAAAAAATCGAAAGCTTTTAGCATTTTGGTGTATAATTCCCACTACTTTGGCGTGGGTGTGAAACGTAACAATGGTTTCAATGCACCATAACAATCGTAAACCTTCGCTTGTACCCAGTTCAAATCAATGTTACAATAACCTTAAACCATCAAGAAAGAAAGGCTTCACACTATGGCATTCTGTTTAAATTCCAACTATCCCTATAAAGATTTTAATATGCTGGTTCATGATGTGTTTTTTGTAGATAAATCCGGCATTATCGAACATATCAGTAAAAAAATCCGAACAAAAAACCGCTTTTTATGTATAACAAAGCCACGCCGCTTTGGAAAAACTTCTGTGTTAAATATGCTTGGTGCTTATTACGGCAAAGCATACGATTCCAAACCACTGTTTGACAATTTAACAGTCAGCAAAAGCAAGGACTACGAAACCCACTTAAATCAATACAATATTATTACGTTAAGTTTTAATAACTTATCCGATATCGGCAACACTTACAACGACTATATTGATTTTGTCAAGGAATCCATTAAGCGGGATGTTTTCGCTGTCTATCCAGAACTAAAAGCGGAAAACTTTCATAGTATTTCCAGCTTATTATCTGCGACAGGCGACGACTATATTTTTATTATGGATGAATGGGATTATATTTTCAGCCATAACCTATATCCCGAAAATCAAGGAGATTTCTTAGAATTTCTAAGAGATTTGCTAAAAGATAGACCTTATGTAGCCTTTGCGTATATGACAGGTGTTCTCCCCATTAAGAAATACAGCACAGGATCAGCACTTAATATGTTTCAAGAATATACAATGCTCAACGACCCAATATTTGAAGAATATTTCGGCTTTACGCAAGATGAAGTGACCATGCTCTGTGAAAGGCAGACCAAGCTGACACCGGATGAAATCAGCGAATGGTACAACGGATACCAAACAAAGGGCGGCGAGCGGCTCTATAATCCGCGCTCTGTTGTATGCGCATTGGAGGATGGTGTCTGCCAAAGCTATTGGACAAGAACCGGCAAAAAGGACGAGGTTTTATATTTCCTAAAATATAATATTGCTGAGGTAAGAGATGATATTATAAAAATGATAAATGATATTCCTATTCAAATTGAAATTAACAAGGAATTTACTGCTGGACAGGAAAGCCCTAACACCCAAAAAGAAATTTATGCTGCTATGATAATTTACGGATTACTGTCATACTATGACGGCGAACTTAGAATCCCTAATAAAGAACTTATGATAGAATTTGAAAACGCATTAGAAGATGATGACTTTGGCTACGTTGCTGAATTAGTTAAAAATTCTACCGAAGTATTAAATGCAACGCTAAAACAAAGCGGAGAAGTGATCGCTTCCTACCTGCATAATATCCATAACAGCGAACTGCCCATTCTCAAGTATAATGATGAAAACAGCCTGTCCTGCGTTGTAACGCTTGCGTATCTTTCCGCACGAAATAAATACAAGGTTGAACGTGAGGAAAAAAGCGGTAAGGGTTTTGCAGACTTTATTTTCTATCCAAGGCGGAAAAATCTTCCTGGTATTATACTTGAATTAAAGGCTGACAGCACTCCCGAAGAAGCAATTAACCAGATTAAGGAAAAAGAATACTGTGAAAAACTGCGGAAGGAACATATTGGAAAAATTCTCGCTGTTGGCATTAGTTATAATACCAAAGAAAAAGACCATAAATGTATTGTTGAAGAAATAAATTAAAGAATATAAAGGGGAATGACCACATCCGAATTGTCATTCCCTTTTACACACACAAGCACACAAGAAAAATATGCCGCAAAAACGATGCACTTCCTCTTTCCTATTCTATCTCATAACTTTTTATGGGAACAGAAAATCCACTGAATACCGGCATGTTGCATTCCACAAAATCCATTCCTTATATCCGGCATCATACACAGCCTGAATCTGCTCCGCAATCTGCTCATCCTCATACGAAATGTGCCCACTCACCCATGTCGCTGTGAATGCTTGCAGCCATGGACGCACAATCGCACAGTTTCTTTTTGTATTTTGACCTAATACATCTTGTGACAACATCAACGCCTGATACACTGTATCATAGGGGTGCGCGTCAGGCACATCAAAGCCAAATACTCCCGCTCCATAATGAGATGGATAAACCATAGGACTTAACACATCCACCGTTTCTCCAAGTTCCGCATAATTCTGTCCCACATGTTCAATATCTGTCGCACTGCCAATCACCGTGCCAAACACGTCCGCTGTAACAACTCCACCCTTTTCATGAAGCTGTTCACAGGCATAGGACAAAAACCCCGATATCGCCTGCTCCTTTGTATAATTTATCATATCCACCTTATAGTCCGCAGTATCTGCATCCTTTCCAATCGGAAAACGGACATAATCAAACTGCACTTCATCAAATCCAACCTCCAAGGCTGCCTGTGCAACCTCCGTCAGATAGTCCCACACTTTCTCTTGATATGGGTTAACCCAGGCAAGCCCATTGGCGTCCGTAACAAAACCACCATTCGGCTTTGTCAGCGCACAGTCTATATGATTTTGTGCAAACACAGGATCCTTAAAGCATACAATCCTTGCGATAGTATAAATTTCATGTTCTTTCAAGGTTTTCATCAACGCATTAATATCCCTTATGTAAGCAACGCCATTTCCCATCTGTCTGACAGCGTCCGTATCCATTTTCCATGTAATCTCACCATCATCATTTTTGACATCAATCACCATAGTGTTTAATTCCGTTGCATCAACAAGCGTTATCAAGTCATTCATGCGCTCACTGCCCGCCACTGGCCCAGTCACATAGATACCTTTTACTGTGGGACGGTTCTTTTGGGCAAGCACCCCGCGTTTCATTTCCTCCACAATCTCGGAGAGTCCTGTTCCAGTTCCTCTTTCAATAAGCTCTAGTTCCCCTGACACACCTTCTGCCTGCTGATAAAATACATCTTCCACCCTGCTGTCACCACAAGACACAATACAAAATAACAAAATAATCAAAAACAGCAACAGCAGCCTTCTCATACGCTCTCTCCCGCTATGTCAGGCAAATCTATAATATGTACTTTCTTACGCACGTCCATTGCATCAACACCCTTCTGCAAAAGTTCTCGCAAAAAAACCTTGTCACTGGAATACAGGTTATCACTTACCAACCCTATAACGCCTTTTAAATCACCCGTAAAATTATAATTTCCCATCTTATTTGTACAATTGCCTTCCTAATTATCGTATTTTCCTTTCATTTTTGTTATTTTAGTATATCATATAGAACATTATTACGCAATATATTCATCTTATAGCTTCTCTTCCTCCGCTCTGCTATTGTCAGCTTCGTAAGCAATCATTCCATATGCAACCCCAAACCTACGTTTCTTTTTGACACCCATATACCCAAAATACAAAAAATACAATGCGCCAAAAGTGCTGCTGGCTCCGCAATGCCGATTCCACTTCCGCTCTGTAAATCCATTAATCCGTAAAATGCTGCACTTGAGGGAATCAAATAAGAAATCCAAAACAAAACGCTGTTTCTTGGTACGATAAGATAACTTAGAATTGGCAGCGCAAGAAACAGTATCATCACCGCTTTAATCCAAACAATTCCTACCATTAATTCCTTTGCAGCATCTCCTATCAGCAAGCCTACACCCGCTGCTGCCAAAGCCGATAAAACAATCAGCAATAGTAACAAAAAAACCTGTTCTAGTTCCATCCTTACACAGATCAGTGCCGTTATTATTGTTGACACCATTCCACCAATAAAACCAATTGCAATTTTTCGCAAAATATAGCCGCCTGCTGACATCGGCAGTATTTGATTAACATAAGCAATCCCATCCTCTTTCTCGCCAATGATATTCATTGCATTGTAAGTGCATCCCATAAATGCCGCTGTAACCACTGTTATTGCAATTAACAATGCCTTCATCCCATTTGTGCTGCTACTTTGGGGAACGATTGTAATATCTGCTTTTGCTACATTCCGCTGTTGATACATCTGTGGCAAAAATCCTGCAATTTCTGTATCAATATTCAATTCATCGCCAGAAATCATCGTTTCTATGCTATTTTCACTTCGTACTACTCCGATAATGGAATCCGCAGGCTCCTTAACTGCCTGCACAAGCGCTTCTCTATCCGAAAAAACTGCAATTGTTCCCAATTCTTCCAGCCACGCCACTGATTCTGCTCCCAAGTCCTGCTGTACAATACCAAACGTAACTTGATTCATTGCTGAAAAATCCATATCCGATAGAAGGTTTATCGCCGCTCCGACTACAATTGGAAGCAAAAATGTTAATATACACAGCTTGTCGCGGGCAATGCTTTTTATTTGATACCATAATCCGCCCATTCTTTTTACCATTCCTTTCCAAGTTACAGACAAATTGTGAAAGTTTGCTCAAATTCTTTCACTTTTTTGCCTTGCAATTCATCCATTATTGATATTTATTAAGAATTGTTAGTTCCTCCCGACTTCGCCACTTCCCGCCGCAGCGCCCAAATTCCAAGCAAAAACAATCCCGCAATCACTGCCACACAAACGCAGTAATATCCCAGACCTGCGCCGCGTTCTCCAAAATATGCCTTTTTCATTGTTATAAAAAGCTGATACATCGGATGGTATATTATCCATCCCCAAGAAATCCCTGTCTGTCCAACCAAAAATACAGGTGTCGTAATAAAAACCGCAAGAACAAGATATAACAAGGAAAACTGCCGAAAATTTGGAAGGCATACTGCCAGCAAAAAACCCAGCAATGCCATTATAAGCGAAAGCAGCCCTGCCTGCAGCAATACAGTTGGCAGCACTATCATCCCCTCTATAACTCCAATATTTACCATTGTCAGCACCACTGCAAATAGGAGATCGCTTATGAAAAATAGCAGCAGTTTAGAAAAAAGAAATGCGGCGCAGCTCACTGGAACTATCCCATGCACACGGAGAACCCCCATCTGTTTTTCTCGAAACAGCACTGCCGCAAGTCCCAAAAAACCAACTGCCGTCAGTTCAAAAAACAATACTTCGCAGGTAATTTCACGTCGATTTTTTGCTTCTTTGGTAAAATCCCCCACTATATTTGTGCTGTCATATGAAACTGTTCCTGTATCTGTCTGAAATATATTCTGCTGATAATACAATTGTGCATAGGCAGAGCACAGCGCATCTAGCTGCTCTATTCCCGACGAAACCATGTAAATCTTTGCATCTTTCACAGTCATCCCTGCGGATAAATCAATCCCAACCGCATAGGCATCTGCGCACTTTGCCTGCAATTCTTCTTGGCTTTCCACCATAATTGCCGGCGGCTGTTGTCCTTTGCTCTGTAATTCAAGCGGGTCATAGACAATCACAGGATAAATTTCCTGATTCAACCGCACATAAACCATATTAATATAGAAGGAATACACAAGCAAAGAACCTGCCGCAAGCAAAAAGAACTTGCCAGAAAGCATTAACTTAAAATCTTTTCGCAATAAAGCGCCAAAACCTCTCCCCATTATTGCAGCCCCCTTCCTGTATATTGTAGAAAAATATCCTCCAGCGTCGGCTCCTGCGAGTGTACCTGTAAAATTTCATCATAGAGAAATGAAAATGCTTTTCCCACTTCGTCGGGCTTCAATATCTGATTTTTTCGCTGCCCTTGGTGCAGATATTCCACTAAAATATTGCGGCTGCTGTTTTTTTCTTTTAAATTTTTTGGTGTGTCAAGTGCCGCAATCCTGCCGTCTGTCAAAAATGCCACGCGATCGCAGAGCAAATCCGCATCCAGCATATTGTGTGTGGTTAAAAAAATCGTCGTTCCCTTACTGCTTTCCTGCTCGATAATCCGACGAAATAAAACAGCGCCTGTTGGGTCGAGTCCACTGGTGGGTTCATCTAAGAACAATAGTTTGGGATTGTTTAGCAACGCGCGTGCCATACTTGTGCGCTGACGCATTCCTTTTGAATATGAAGAAACTGGTTTTTTCACAAAATCCCGCTTAATTTCCAGCAAATCAATTAATTCGTCAATATCACGCAGCTGCTCTCGTGGATAAAACGAAGAAAAATATTTTAGATTATCCACTGCGCTCAAATTGGTATAGAGATACGGAAACTCAAATAACACACCAATTTTCTGAAAAAATGCCTGCCGCTGTATCGTTGTAAAATCACGTTCAAACAACGATACACTGCCGCCATATCCTGTTAAAATTCCGGTTAGAATTTTCTGTGTTGTGGATTTCCCCGATCCATTCGGCCCCAAAAATCCAAAAACTTCTCCATCCTCCACCATAAAATCCAGTCCATGTAATGCCTGTCTGCCATTTTCATATGAAAACGTAAGATTTTTCACCGCAATCATTCCTCGCCACCCCACTTTCCGCTTTGCTCCTCCTTGTGTGCTTGGCTGCGTCTGCTCCACCATTTTAAAAATTTTACTTTTAACGGAATTGACACCAAAACCAACACAACAATCAAAAACCACCAATACCATGCCAAACCAAGAAAAATCCCATCCATGCCCATACGTTTTCCTCCTCTTACGAACTGCAAAAATTAATACTTTAACAGTTTCTTATACTCACGAGCGATTCGCTTTTCCTTTCTGCACAGCACGTGTTGCCCGCTTATGCAATATGGGCTGTGCAGAAATTGGAAAATCTTAACGGTCGTCAGCATAAATACTACTGATTGACTGGCATTAGCGTAACATACTGATTTGAAATTATCGTGAGATTGATGTGAAATAGCGGTGAAATCGCAAAAAAATAGCCAACTGATTCTCGTTTTGCAAATCAATTGGCTATCGTTTTTTCCTTCAAATCCATAATCCCCATTACATAACAATCGGTATCGAAAAATAAAATACCACCCCCTCCAGACAATTCTTTACTCCATATGCAATATTCTGCATCTCTAAAATTTGCGCAACAATCGCAAGCCCCAAACCAGAGCCACGATAAGACACATTGCTGTCACGGTAAAATTTCTCCCATATTTTCGGCAGTTTTTCCTCTGGTATGGGTGTCCCTTGATTATATATCGAAACTTGCAGTTCCCCTTTGTGTTCTACTAGAGATATTTTTAATATTCCTTGCGGACAAGTGTTTTTCTTTGCATTTATGAAAAGATTGCATAGTACCTGTTCCATGCGTCCTTTATCTAATTGGACATATACCTTGTGCTCTGGTAAATCATATTGAAAAACAAAATCCGCATCCGGCGCATCTATCAGCAGTCTTCCGGCAACCGTTTCCACCAATTCCACAAAGTCAAAACGTACACTTGCAAGCTGCACCGCACCATTTTCCAATGCCGACAAATCTAGCAAGGTTGTTATCATATCGCTTAAACGTTCTGTTTCTGAAATAATTACCGCCGCATACTTTTGCTGTTTTTCTACGTCTGCTTCATCCTGCATCCCCTCAGCATATGCACGGATAACGCCCAATGGAGTTTTCATTTCGTGTGATAAGTTATCTATAAGTTCCTTGCGTTCCGCAAGCAGATACCGTTCTTGTTCCACTTCTTTTTCCAAACGGATATTTGCCGCCTCCAAACCCGACAATGCCTGCTGCAAATTTTCAGCCATAGTATTCAAATGATTCGATAATTCGCCGAACTCGTCTGCTGATGTAACATGACAGGATAATGAAAAATCCAGATTTGCCATTCGTTCCGCCGCCTGATGTAGCTGTGCTATCGGCTTAGAGATAAAACGCCCCATTATAAAATCAATCATCAACATTAAACCTACCACAAACAAAAACCAAAGCAAAAAAGCCGTATTAGAATCCAACGGCAGCCTAGCAGAAACAATATACGAAAAAACCAATGCAATTCCCGCCAGCTTCGACACCATTAAAAGTTTTTTGCGCACTGTGCGCAGCGAGAACACTTCCCATTTTTTCATTTCTCAACCTCAAACTTATAACCAGAACGAATTAACGTAACGATATGTTTCCCCTCGTCCCCTAATTTCTGGCGCAGTGTTTTAATATGCGTATCGACGGTACGGCTTGTTCCAACAAAATCATATCCCCATATGCGATTTAATAACTGTTCACGGGTAAAAATTTGTTCCGGATTTACCATAAAAAATTGCAGCAACGCATATTCTTTATGTGTTAATGTTATCTCCTGTCCATCCACAGTTACCGTATGCGCCGAAGGCTGCATCACTATTTTTCCCACACAAAGCACCTCAGCAGGGGCAACAGCAGTGCGGCGCAGCAGCGCATTAACTTTGGCAAGCAGTACTCTTGGGCTAAATGGCTTTGTGATATAATCGTCTACACCATATTCATACCCTTTTAGTTTATCCTCTTCTGCACCCTTTGCTGTCAGCATAATAATGGGCATATTGCTGATTTCCCGCGCCAGCCGGCAGACTGCAAAGCCATCCAAATGCGGCATCATAATATCCAATATCATAAAATCTATTGGTGTGTTTTTTAACAATAGCAAAGCCTCCACACCATCATCCGCCGTAATACAGATGTGACCGCCTTTTTCCATATAAACAGCGATAATTTGCTGCATATTTTTTTCATCTTCAACCACCAAAATATTCGCCATATTCATCTCCTATGCTGCCTTCTTTTATATTTTGTATATCTGTGCATACTCTGCCAATCAATAGTTCTCGACAATAAAATACTATATCTTTATCCCGCTGTCGGTGCATAGATTGTAATTGCCTGCACCGATTCCCCTTTTATCATTAATGCCAGAACCTGCGGGAGATTGTCTATATTATCCTCAATTTCCGCCACTAACATATAGTCAAACTCGTCCGTCCAGTTTTGGGGATAGGCAGTTCGATTCCAACGCACAACACCCTCCCTGTCAAATTCAATGCGTACTAAGTTGGGACAGAGTTTTAACGCTTCCTCCTTTGTAATCCCCACCTTTAAACCATTTGCCAGCTTATGTGAAGCATCCCGCAATGCCCATGAAAAAAGTTGATAATTTCCTTCTTTATCATAGTCATACTTTCCATATAAATATTCCACGCCGTCCGTCGTAACACTATACCAATATCCCTCGTCACTTCCGGGCAGCGTACCTGCTTTGGATTTCGGGAATTGCAAAACTTGTGTTTGCAATGAGGCTTCCGCAAAGGAAAGAAGCGGCACTTCGGGTTCTACTGCTGCTGTTTTATAGCAAATAGCGCGATTTTCCTGCTCTTGCAGACTAGCGGATTCTCCTGGCTTTTGTGCATTTCCCAAATAATCGAAATTTGTTGTATTTCCTAAATCTATATTCTGATTTTGCTGAATAAGCGGCGTTCCGATTACTTGAAATACTGATAAGTGCGAGGAAAACGTAAAGGGACACAACAAACGCAGCAATACCACACTCCATAAAAGATAGCTAAATATTTTGGGAAGACGCCGAAAAGGCAGCCGTACCAGCAGAACCAAAATAATCACAATCCCGCCAATCAGACTCATACTGCATATGATTGGAAACAGCGTTTGCAAAACGAACATATCGGATTTCCTCCCTTTTATAACAACAATATACTCTACTCATTGTAGACCCAGCTTTATTCTACCATTAGTAGACCATATTGTCAATTTCCTGCTTGAAAATTTATTTCGCTTTGCATGATTCCCACTACTTTGGCGTGAGTGTGAAAAGTAACATGACTTATACTACAGCCTCAACTATTATTTTATCCCCAAGCGCAATCTTATTTACACCTGTTTTTTTGTTTTTATTAAAATTAAAGCTAATTAAATACCCTATCTTTTTATGATAATACTCCAAATAATCCAAAAGCTGCTTCTCACCTCTTTCATTGTATTCGTTGCCATGCCAAATTTTAAGTTCTACAATAAACTGCTCCCCGCAATAGTCAACAATAACATCCGTACGCCGTGCATCTCTTGTCTGCGCCTCAATATAATAGTTCCCTATACCATTGATAATCGGCTTTAAATACAGCAGAAAGAATTTGCGTCCATATGCTTCAATAAATTTATTATCGTTCTCACCATAAATTTCATTAAAATATACAACAAATTTCTCTAAGATTATATCCATATCAAGCTGTCCATTACAGATAAAATAACCTTTGTCACGCTTTGCCATATTTCCAATCGTACTTGACAATTCTTCTTCTGAAAGGAAATAGTTATATAGACGTGTTTCAAAAATACGGTTTGCGATCTGCAATTTTCCTTCTCTGTTAACTGCGTATCCAAACATACAGGCTAAATTAGTTTCCTTTGTATCCGGATTATACGCAAACTCACTTCCCTGAAACAAAATTGCGTGAAACATCTGCTTCATTGATGGATATGTGTCAAGATGCCGTATCATACTTTCAAACAAGGGAACATTGTCGATCAATATCTTTTTTACAGCTTTTTCAATTCTGCCTTTTGACCATGCTTTTGATGGATTATCCAGTTCCTTTACAGGAATGTCTTCATCAATATATTTACAAATAGAAGATACAAGTACCGGATACCCTGCTGTATAGGCATAAATTTCCTCTGCAGCCGCTGTTATATCCATCCCCGTTTGATGCTCCATCTCATATTCTTCCAACATACCAGCAATACCGCTTGACGAAAAGCTCATATCAATATCAAACTTGGCAGCAATATTCCACGGACTATTATACTGATGTTCTGATTCAGGACGCAGTTTTAGTTTCAAGTTTTTTATATCATATACTCCTGCAAGAATCACGGAATGAAAAATTGGTGTTTTATCTCGTTTTAAATAGTAACCTCTAAGCTGTGCCAAAAAATCAATAAACACTTGATTATTGCTTGCACTGTCAACTTCGTCAATCATAAGTACAATCGGACGAGAACTAATTTCACAAATACTGCTTAAACATTCGAACAATTCATCCAGCCCGCCGTTAACACTGTCTTTTTTAAAATTAATTAGTAATTCCTGTAGATTTTCCCTATCCTCTGCTTCGACAAAACGAAACGCCATCAATAATTTTTTTGCAAAAGTGTGTGAAAATACTATGCTATCTGCAAAACTTGCCGTTTCAATTTCCTGAAAATCCAGTGATAAAACAATATACTCCTCCTTCAAGTATTCTTCCAACGCTCTTAATGTTGTAGTTTTTCCATACTGCCGTCCTCTATTAATAACAAAGTAACTGCCATAATCCACATAATCTTCTTTAATCTTTTTCACCCTGTTATCAATTTTCACCATATAGTGTCTTTGGGGATTGCAGAAGCCTGTTATATTAAATTTACGTTTCATCTATGTTTACCTCTGTCACAAATTTAGATTACAAAATCATTTTAACATTATAACGAAAATATGTAAACATAAGAATATTGTTTGAATTTCCCTTAACCAGCAAAGTGTCAGGCACGCCCAAAAAACTGCCAAAATCTTTGCGGGATTTTGGCAGTTTATATAAACTTTATATTATTTCGTTATCTGCTGCATACAAGCTTCAAACTCCTCCTCCGGCATTGGCTTTGCGAAATAATACCCTTGTATGGTATCGCAGCCAATACTTTTGAGGAAATTATACTGCTCCTCAGTTTCTACGCCCTCCGCTGTGATTGCAATACTTAAATCCTGCGCCATACGCATAACACAGCGTATAATTTGCTCACCTCGGATATCATCATAATCATCTACAAAACTTTTATCCAGCTTCATAACATCCACAGGAATGGATTTCAACATCATTAATGATGAATAACCTGTACCAAAATCATCCATTAAAATCACAAACCCAAGCTGGTGCAGACGCTCCATAATTGCGACAAATTCCTCTTTTTTCTCAAACATCGCGCTTTCTGTAATCTCAAGCTGGATATACTCAATCGGCACGCCCGAATTATCCAAAATCGCTTTATACTGATCAATAAATTCTGGATTCTCCAAATGCCTTTGTGAAAGGTTTACGGAAATCGGCACAACGCGCAGCCCCTTGTCAATCCAGCGTTTCTGTGCCAGACATACTTCTTGGAATACATACTCATCTAACTTACGCACAAAGCCGCTTTCCTCTACCAACGGAATAAACAATCCCGGCGATATCATTTGACCATCCGGCTTGCGCCAGCGTACCAGTGCCTCGGCACCTGCAAGCATCCTTGTTTCCGAGTCATATTTCGGCTGATAATATACCACAAATTCGCGGTTTTTATACGCGTGTTCAATCTGATCGGATAGTTGCTTTTTCTGAAGCATTCGCTCTTTCATTACATCTGTATATATTTTATAGATGCTGTCCCTTCCCTGCCTTGCAAGATTATGCGCCAATGCAACACAGTTCATAATGCTTTCCACATCATAATCTCCCGGCTCTGCATAATAGATGCCAAACGTTGGATGCAGAATATATTCCGATGCCTTAGGAATGGAATAGCGCTGTATTTCCTCCGTAATCTTTAAAACTCTGTCTTCTATATCTTTTTTGCGCTCATAGTACAACAGCATATTAAAACGGTCTGCAATACTGCGCGCAATACATTCATCTGCCCCACAGTTTTTCTGCAGCACTTCCCATACATAACGCAGTACCTTGTTTCCTTCATCATAGCCGAACAGTTCATTTATTAATTTAAAGCCCTCCAAATCCATCATAAGAAACGCTGCTGTTTTGCTGTGGTCGCTTATCCGCAGTTCGGCGTCGCTCTTAAACTTTGCAAGCGTATCCCCGCCGGTCAGTTCGTCCACAAACAATAAATTCTGCATTTGCTGCTTTTTCTTGCGCTCGCCCTGATAAAGCATTGCGGCAAGCACCACAAAAACCGCTGCAAGCAGTGCACAGATCAAATACGTCCGATGAATAATATAATTTGAGGTACTCTCCATAAAATCAACGGGTACAACATCAATTAAAAACCAGTCATTAATTCCAAGCGGCGTTGCATACATATATTTGCCGATTTCATTATAAAAAATAACATATCCCGTTTCATCCTTATCCAAAATCCGCTTTAAATCCCGAACCGCTTGGGTATTGCGCCGATCTGCTGCTTTCATGGATGTAAAAATATTTGACATATTTTGAAAACTTGTCGGGCTGACGGAATCCACTACTTTGCTGCCGTCACGCCGCACAATATATGTATACCCTTTCCCTTCAAAAGAAGATACCGAAAGGATTTCTTTCATGCTGTCCACTCCATATGTTGCAAACACAATTCCAACAATTTCACTATTACTGCGCACTGGAACACTAAATACAATAATATCCCCGCCGCTTAACGGATCGGCAAATGGCTCCGAGATACACTTTTCTCCTTGAAGGGAGGCTTCAAAATAAGAACGCTCTGAAATATCCGTAATATTTCCGTCTGTTGCATACGCTATGCCGTCTGTGCCACAAAAGCCCATCCTCTTAAACGGATAACGATAGGAAACCTCTTTAAGTGTTTCTACAATCTCCTCTTGCTGCAGTTCTCCCAGCGCTCCTAGCGCTCCGATACGTTCCGCGACTTCTGTCAGCGCGTTTAAATCGCCTTCAATTTCTTTCTGCACAATTAAAACATTTTGATTCGAAACCTGTTTTAATGTATTGCGCACCAAATCCTTTAACTCGTTCCGCAAAATCTTAGAGTACCAGCCAAGTGCAATACTGCAGACTACCAGCAATATTATTACATAGCTGATTTTAAATACCAATTTTTCTTTATTGTTTATCACAACGTACCTCCTATCCTTTGTGATATAGAATCCTCAGTTTTGCACCTTTTTGTAAAAAGGCGGCTTACCATCTATTAACATTATATAACGAAATTTTTATAATGAGTAGTATTTTTAGATATTTTTGCTATTTTTTTGTAAAAACTTACCAAACACACTGGATAATTTGTGTACTAATGCTATCTTATACCATCTGAAACGAATTTGCAATGCAAAATTTATATGAAATCACAATAAAAGTTACAGCTTGATACTACATTTTGTTTTAGCCTTCTTGATTAGATAATAAACTACCTTTTTGCACTAATTATTCCCTTGATTTTATATAATATGTTCTGTATAATTCGTTGTTATAAGGAACCGTCGTTCCATAAACTTTTAATGCAGAGTTATTACGGCTTCCACAACTCTCTAAAATTTTAAGAAAAGGAGCATTGATGCTATGAAATTTGGTTATTTCGATGACACAAACCGCGAATATGTCATTACGACCCCCAAAACGCCGCTGCCTTGGATTAACTATCTAGGCTGCAAGGAATTTTTCTCCCTGATATCAAATACCTGTGGCGGCTATACGTTCTATAAGGACGCCAAGCTGCTGCGTCTGACACGCTACCGCTACAATGATGTTCCCTATGATACAAACGGAAAATATTTTTATATTAAAGATGGTGATACGATATGGAATCCGGGCTGGCAGCCAACCAAAACGGAATTAGATTCGTATGAATGCCGTCATGGTATCGGCTACAGCCGTTTTACCTCGTCTAAAAATAATATACAGGCTTCCGTACTAACGTTTGTACCAATGAACGATAATTGCGAAATTTCACAGATTAAACTGAAAAACAATGACAACACGCCAAAAACAATTTCTCTGTTCTCCTATGTAGAATGGTGTCTTTGGAATGCGGATGATGATTCTAGGAATTTTCAACGCAATTTAAGCACTGGCGAAGTGGAAGTTATTGGTTCGACTATCTACCACAAAACAGAATACCGCGAACGCCGTAACCACTATGCCATTTACACAGTGAATACGAATGTTGACGGATTTGATACGATTCGTGACAGTTTTATTGGCACTTACAACGGAGCGGACAAGCCAGAAGCCGTTTTGGCTGGAAAATGCACAAACTCTGTTGCAAGCGGCTGGTCGCCTATTGCCGCACACCAGATAAATATTTCACTTGCGCCAGGCGAAGAAAAATCGTTTGTATTTTTGCTTGGATATCTGGAAAATCCTGTTGATGAGAAATTCGAAGCACCGAATATCGTCAACAAAAAACCAGCAAATGCAATGATCGCTCAGTACAATTCTGACGCTGCAGTAGACAAGGCATTTGCCGAACTAAATGCTTACTGGTCTGACCTATTAAGCCGCTACACCGTGGATTCTGCCAACGAAAAAGTAAACAGAATGGTAAATATCTGGAACCAATATCAGTGCATGGTAACATTTAATATGAGCCGCTCTGCCTCCTACTATGAATCCGGCATTGGCCGCGGCATGGGCTTCCGCGACTCTTGTCAGGATTTGCTTGGCTTTGTACACTTAATTCCAGACCGTGCACGGGAACGTATTATTGATATTGCTTCCACACAGTTCCAAGATGGCAGCGCATATCACCAATACCAGCCGTTAACGAAAAAAGGCAACTCGGATATCGGAAGCGGCTTTAATGACGATCCCTTATGGCTGATCGCAGGAACCAGTGCATATGTACGAGAAACCGGCGACTTATCTATTTTAAAGGAAATGGTGCCCTACGACAATGATATGAGCGTTGCCACAACGTTAATGGAACATCTAAAACGCTCATTGGATTATATTATTCACCACAAAGGCCCACATCAACTGCCGCTCATCGGACGCGCAGATTGGAACGACTGCCTGAACTTAAACTGCTTCTCAGAACATCCGGGTGAATCCTTCCAGACCTTTGGTCCAAGCGAAGGGCCTGTTGCGGAATCCGTGTTTATCGGCGGTATGTTTGTAAAATATGCAGAAGAATATGCACAGCTTGCAGAATTACTCGGTGACGAAGCCGAAGCAGCACGCGCAAGAAAAGAAGGCTCCATAATGTATGATGCTCTCCTAAAAGACGGCTGGGACGGTGAATGGTTTATTCGTGCTTATGATGCAAACAGCCAAAAAGTTGGATCTAAGGAATGTGATGAAGGACAAATTTATATTGAACCGCAAGGCTTCTGCGTACTTGCCGGCGTCGGCGTAAAAGAAGGACTTGCACAAAAAGCGCTGGATTCCGTTAAAGAACGGCTGGATACCAAATACGGTGTTATGATTTTGCAGCCTGCTTACACCAAATATCATGTTGAACTGGGCGAAATATCTTCATACCCGCCCGGATACAAGGAAAATGCTGGTATATTCTGCCATAACAATCCTTGGGTATCCATTGCAGAAACCGTTATTGGACGCGGTGACAGAGCATTTGAAATTTATCAAAAAACCTGCCCTGCCTATGTTGAAGATATCAGTGAAATCCACCGTACAGAGCCTTATGTATATTCCCAGATGGTTGCAGGACGCGACGCGAAATATCACGGCGAAGCGAAAAATAGCTGGCTTACAGGTACTGCCGCATGGACATTTACCAATATTTCACAGTATATTTTAGGTGTATATCCTACACATCAGGGGCTACGTGTCGACCCTTGTGTGCCGACAGGATTTGGTGACTTTAAACTGACTAGAAGATTCCGTGATGTCATTTACCATATTACAGTAAAGAACCCAAATAATGTACAAAAGGGAGTTATTTCTATGACTGTAGATGGTTCTAAAGTTGATGGCTGTATTATACCATTTGAATCCGGAAAGAAAGATGTGAACGTTGAAATTATTATGGGATAGTTTTTTCGCGCCACTTTAGTGGTATATTTCCTCTGCATCGGCGTGTGCACATAAAAGGGGCTGTCGGGAAATAATGCGATGCCTACATCAATATATTGTATTGATTATTGATATAATCAACAATATATTGTAGGTAAACTGCATTATCCGACAGCCCCTTTTCGTATATTTTTATTTGCGAATTAACGTTGGCTCTCCAAACCGTTCACAATACCGTTCCGCCCATTCCAATATCACTACATCCGGTTGATATTTTTCATACATTTCATAATTGAATGCATCAGGGTGCTCCCAGTAAACCTTTTTATAATATCCCTTAGAAACTGCAGACAAAAAACCACCAAACGAATCCCCTACAAATAAAAGCACCTGATCATGATATTGTGCTTTATCGGTTGAATCCGTATCCAATACATATACGATATCCTTTGGGTACTCCTTATCCAATCCAGCAATATATACCAAATCCCCTGAAATCCCTGTCGGATCGATATCAAACTGAACCGAATCCAAATCTGCCCAAGTTCCATAGGCTTCACGAAACAGCGCCTGCATACAGGCAAAAGAACCTTTTTGGTTGCAATGCGTATCTGTATTATACCAAATCTGTGCCTTTTCCTTTGCCTCGCGCAGTTCTTCCTTAGGATAAACAAACACCAAATCTGTATTCTCTCGAATATATGTTTCAAGTTGTTCTCCTCTCGATATCTCATTTACCTGCGCAATTGTATCTGGCATATTTTCCTGATAGATAATCTCTTTATTCGGGACACACATTGCATAAAATTCTATCCCTTTTTCCTTTAAATGATCTCGTGTCGCAACAATATTTGCCGCAATAGATGCTAACTCCGGATCTGCGAAATGATTAATCCCCATATAATCCCAAAGAGGATGACCATCCAATTCCGTCTTGTAAAAAAACATATCGTTCTTCCCAAGCAGAACCTGTGTTGACTCAATATAAGTCCCCCCAGTAAGCAGCGATGTTAATTTCGTATTAAATGCAATTAACTTGGAACGACCCAATAGCCCATTGGTAAAACCATTTATGGCAACTTGCAGTTTGGTAAAACCTGAGTCCTTATTTTCCGCGGATGCCTGTGTTGACACAGTATCAGAAGATTCCCCTTCTGCTGGAGGTGGTTCCTGCGATTCTGCATTGCCGTTTTGTACTGTACCATTGCCTTCTAGTATGCCAAGCTGTTCCTGCGAGGGAGAATCATCCTTTGGAAAAAATCCCCGAATTACTGTCGCCGCCGGAACTGCCAATATAAAGACCAGAAACACAATTGTTATCCATTTGTTTCTACTTTTCACTGTAATCCTCCATTCTCATAAATTTTGTGTTATGCTCACAAACGATTCTATTTTTCTATCTGCACAGCACATATTGTCCGCTTGTATTGCTTGGATAATTAAATATCGCAACAGATTGGGCCAAACAAATCTTCATCTGTCGCGCAGAAATCAAAAAGTTTTACGTTCGTCAGTATATTATTTTGCATTGTAAAACTGTAACATCAAAAATTAAAATAGATAAATGGGTTATATGCATTATTGCTGATAAACGATACACTTACTACCAGGCAGACCACCACCCCCACAGCATATACAACCTGCCAGATTTTACTACTGTGCAGTCTATCGTCAATCGCTGGCAGAAGCGGAGCACAACCAATCAATGCAAATACAAAGTATACCCAATTCTGTGCCAAATATGCCCATACGGCCTTGTCTATCAACCCTTTCGCACCAATGCCAAACATCGCCTTAATGTAGAGGAATGCATTACCCATCCCTGTTGACCGGAAAATAACCCAGCCGATGATTACCAGCACCATCGTATAAATATGTCCCCACCAGCATTCTTTTTTGCTCAATCCTGTAAGCTTTTCAAACGTTAAAATCACAAAGTACATTAATCCCCACGCAATAAACGTCCAGTTGGCGCCATGCCACATTCCCGTTAACAGCCAAACCACAAATAAATTCAATATCAGCCGCGGTTTCGACACTCTGCTGCCGCCAAGCGGGAAATACACATAATCCCGAAACCATGCCTGCATAGACATATGCCACCTTCTCCAAAATTCTGTAACTGTCCTTGATATATAGGGATAATTAAAGTTTTCTTCAAAATGAAAACCAAACATTTTGCCAAGACCAATTGCCATATCCGAATATCCCGAAAAGTCAAAGAAAATCTGCAATGTATACGCAATTGCACCTAGCCAAGCCATTCCTACTGATGCTTGAAACTCACCGTTAATTATCAAACCAAATGCATTGTCTGCCACAGATGCCATATTGTTGGCTATCAGCACCTTTTTGCCAAGACCGATACAAAACCGCACAACGCCCACAGAAAAATCATTAAAATTTTCTTCTCTATGTTCCATCTGCTCTGCTACCGTTTCATAACGCACAATCGGTCCTGCAATAAGCTGCGGAAAAAACGATACATAAAGCCCTACCTGTAGCGGATTTAACTGCACTTTTCCGCGCCTGCGATATACATCAATTACATACGACATTGCCTGAAATGTAAAAAACGAAATTCCAATCGGAAGCGCCACCACCGGCACCGGAATCTGCGTATGCAAAAAACGATTTATTTGCAATACCGTAAATTCACTGTATTTAAACCACCCCAGCACCCCAATATTGCCTGCTACCATAAGCACAAACAATATCACTACCGCAAATTTCTGATATCGGAACCTGTCCACCAATATTCCAAACAGCCAGTTAAACAAAATCGATCCAATCATTAAGAATACATAAACTGGTTCTCCCCATGCATAGAAAAAAAGGCTTGCCGCCAGCAAAAATATATTTTTTACTATTTTAGTCTTTCTAAGCAGCGCATAATAAACAACCAGAACAACTGGCAAAAAAACAAATAAAAAAACCTCACTTGGAAAAAGCATATTATCCTCCGATTCTTAACGTAATAACTCCTGATCCAACTCTCCCTCAAAAATCGTGACAGCCGGTCCTGTCATATAGACAAGATTCTTTTCCTTATCCCATTCACATAGTAATTCACCGCCCAACAGTCCAACTTTAACACAATGATCTGTCAGACCATTTAAGATACATGCAACCGCTGCGGCGCAGCTTCCTGTACCACAAGCAAGCGTTTCACCTGTACCGCGCTCCCATACACGCATCTGTATGCGGCTGCGGTCAATCACCTTAACAAACTCTGTATTTACTCGCTCTGGAAACCGTTTATGATTTTCAAAAGCTGGTCCAATTTTCTCAATATCCAGATCTTCTATCGAATCCATAAAAACAACCGCATGCGGATTTCCCATAGAAACACACGTCATACGATAAATTTTCTCGTCAACCGCAATTTCCTCATCCACTACCTGCACATTATCCGAACACACCGGAACCTCCTTTGCCACCAAAATAGGCTCCCCCATATTAACACGCACCAATGTAACTTTGCCATCCGCACCCAGTGTCAAATCCAGATACTTCACCTTCCCAAAACTCTCTATGGAAATATGCGTTTTATCCGTAAGTCCTTTATCATATACAAACTTCGCCACACACCGAATCCCATTTCCGCACATTTGCGAACGGCTTCCATCTGCATTAAACATCTCCATCTCAAATTCCGCTGATTTCCCCGGATTAATAAAAATCACCCCATCGCCGCCGATTCCAAAATGCCTGTCACTCACCTTGCGCACAAACGCCGCCTTATCCTTCTCGTCTATCTGTTCCTCAAACCCATTCACATAGATATAATCATTCCCACACCCATGCATCTTTGTAAATCTCATAGCAAATTCCTCCTAAAAACAGCACAAGTGCCGTGTTCACCAACGCCACTCATACACCTCCACATCTTCTTCGGAAATCTCCTCTCCAATCTGCACGCAAATCATTTGCAAATCTTCAATTGCCCGCATTGTATGCTTCTGCCCCCGCCGGATACAAATTGTATCACCATATGATAGTTTCATTAAACACCCATCAATCACAAATTCCCCGCTTCCGTTCACTACCGTTATCACTTCGTCCTTATAATGATGAAGCTGGTAGTCCTGTGCCATACCTGCGTGAACCGTAATATGCTTTGTCAGCGATTTTGTACCATCCTTGTACTGAATATAATCATATACCTTATACTCACCCCAACGCCGTTCCTCATACATTGGACGCCCTGTAATATTCTCTACATATGGCTTTATATAAGAACTTTTGTGCTTGTCTGACACTAAAATTCCATCGGGACTTGCTGCAACCACAATATTCTTTGTTCCCAGTGCTACCACTGGAATCGAAAGTTCATTAATTACATGGGTATTCTCACAATCCTCACCAGTCACTGCATATCCAACGCTCTCCTCCTCCATCTCCTCTGTCAGTGTATTCCATGTACCAATATCTTTCCATTCGCCGCTATAGGGTACAACTGCAAGAGATTTCGTTTTCTCCACAACTTCATAATCAAAACTGTCTTTTTTTAAATCACCATAATGCTTTGTAATATCGTCAAAATCCCGATTTTGTACATATTGATCCGCAATTTCCATTAAATAGTTTAAGCGAAACGCAAATACACCAGCATTCCAAAGTGCACCCTCTTGAATTAAACGCGCAGCGGTTTCTTCGTCAGGTTTCTCCTTAAATCCTGTAACAACGCCCTGCTCCCCTTGGAGAATATAACCATATTTTTCTGACGGATAGGAAGGGGTAATCCCCATCAGCACCATATCTGCCGTTCCTTTCTGCACTTCTTCGTCCATCTTTCGAAAACATTCAAAATATGCCACATCTACATAAGGGTCAACGGGAAGCACAATCACCGTTTCCTCTAGGTCTATCTTCTTTCTTGACGCAAGGTAAGACGCTGCAAGCACAATTGCCGGAAATGTGTTTCTACGTTCAGGCTCCACAACAATATCCACATCCTTGGGGAGCTGCCCACGAATCGCTTCTACTTGTGACGCCGAAGTCGCCACAACAATCCGCGCATGAATCCCTGCGTCTGTAATTTGTCGGTACACACGCTGTACCATAGACTCATGCTTCCCCTCTTTATCACATAAAAGCTTTAAAAACTGCTTTGATCTTACTTCATTTGACAGCGGCCAAAGACGCTTTCCAGAACCTCCTGACAATAAAACGATATTCATATTCTTTCCTCCATTTCCTATACTCACGAACGATTAGATTTTCCTTTCTGTGCAGCACGCATTATCCACTGATACAATATGGGTTGTGCCGAAATTGGAAAATCTTAACGGTCGCCAGTATTACACACTTACATCAATGACAGCACCATCTGCGCTGTTTCCACCATATTGGTACCATTGTCCATACTATGTTTTTGTATGTACCGATGTGCCTCCTCCTCTGTCATATGGTTCCGTTCCATTAAAAGTGCTTTTGCCTTTGCAATTACTGCTACTTCCTCCTGATTGCGAACGGAAGGTTTTTCTCTGCGTTTTTTCTTGCGTCTTAGTACATTCTGTGACATCATGCCTACTGTATTTACCAGTTCATGTACCTTAAGCGGCATTGCAAGACCAATAATCCCTGTACCAGACACTTCTGCCAGTACCCGCTTAGACGCCATTACTAACATATCAAACCCTTCCGGTAGATTTGTGCGCAATTCCATGCATATCATATCTGCAAAACGATATCCGCTGATTACAATGCCCTCATGAAATTCGTCCGCATAGTGCAGCGCCTGTGCGCCAGAAGTACACACAGCCGTTACGTTCATTCCATTTTTCACCAAAATATTTTTAACGCTTTTTGCATCCTCTATTTTGGAAAAAACCACGATTATATTTGTCAAAGGTATCCCCCCATATCCGCTGGTTTAAAACTTATATAAATAAGAATCAATTTCCCAGCTTGTCACTTGGGAATCATACTCCTTCCATGCCGAAACCTTAGAATGATAAAACTGCTCGAAAACTCTATCACCCAATAAATCCCTTAATAATGTATCCTTACGCATTTCTTTGCAAGCTTCCAGTAAATCTGTAGGCAGCTTCTCCAATCTGCGTATTGCTGCATCTTCTTCTGCCAGCGCATTCATACTTTCCCGTGATTCTGGCTTTGGTTCAATTTTATTTTTTATACCATCAAGACCCGCCATTAAACATGCAGCAATCGCAAGATAAGGATTTGCCGCCGGATCTGGACTACGCAATTCAATTCTTGTATGCTCACCACGAATATTGGGAATCCGAATCAATGTATTCGCCCCAAGCGTGCTCCACGCAATAAAAACTGGTGCCTCAAAACCAGGTTTTAAACGTTTATACGAATTAACTAATGGATTTGTTACCGCGCAGATTCCTTTCACATGCTTCATCAACCCTCCCATAAAATAATAAGCTTCCTTGCTTAACCCATTTTTATCGGAAGGATCATCAAACACATTTTTTCCATCTTTGCGCAAAGACATATTGATATGCATACCAGAACCACAAAATTCCTTTCTTGGTTTTGGCATAAATGTAGCATGTAAACCATGATGTTTTGCAATGGTTTTTACTGCAAGTTTAAACGTCATTATATTATCTGCTGTTGCAAGTGCCTCATCATACCGAAAATCAATCTCATGCTGTGAAGGCGCCTTCTCATGGTGTGACGACTCCACTTGAAATCCCATATCCTCCAGCGTCAGCACAATATCACGCCGCGCATTTTCTCCATTGTCAAGCGGCCCCATATCCAAAAAACCCGCCTGCTCATTGGTGTTGGTTGTAGGTCTTCCATTTTCATCTGCATTAAACAAGAAAAACTCACACTCTGGTCCAATCTCAAATGTATATCCCAACGCTTGCGCTTCCTGCAATGCCTTTTTCAATATGTAACGGCAGTCCCCCTCAAAGGGTGTACGATCGGCACGATATACATCACAAATAAACCGCGCAACTTTCCCTTGCTGCGGCCGCCATGGAAAAATCGTAAAAGTATCCAAATCCGGATATAAAAACATATCTGCATTATCCGTTGGAAGCATTCCCTCCACCAAAGAACAATCAAACATACAATTGTTACTTAAAACCTTTTCCAACTGACTTGCTGTAATTGCCACATTCTTAAAATTCCCCTCTATATCAGTAAACTGCATACGGATAAACTCCACATCCTCCTCTGCAACCATATTGATAATATCCTGCTTCGTATACTTCGCCATCCCATAAACCTCTCTTCCCCAGCATTATCGATCTAACCTCACGAGCAATTAGATTTTCCTTTCTGCATAGCACGTATTGCCCGCTTATGCAATATGAGCTGTGCAGAAATTGGAAAATCTTAACGGTCGTCAGTATAACCTATTTAACCACATAATCCCATTTTTTGTCAATATTTGAATTTACTGCATATCTTCGCTATTAGAAAATACGTTACAATTCACACTCATGCCAGTTTTTATTAGCTTATTGGTTACTGATGTGTGAATTATAACAGATTTTGCACACAAAATGCTAAAGTGCAAGCATTTTGGCGCATGATTCCCACTACTTTGGCGTGGGTGTGAAAAGTAACGAAAATCCCACATTTCTTTCATAAACCCCCGCCCACCAACATATCTTGATAAAAAGAAATACTTAAAACGGGGGTCCAATATGAGCTCTAACACCAAAATTTTTGTCCTTCGTTCAAAGGAATTGGTTTACGCACTCGTGCTTTTCATTATCAGTTTACTTATTATTCTGATAGCGGTATCACTCTTTCTGCCAAGTGACGGTAATGCGTCCAACAGCGATAAAACACCTGCTGCTACGGAAACACCGTCTGGAGAAAACAGCGAAAATAACAGCACTGACAGCGCTGCCGCCAATCAGGCAGACCTCTATATTCCAGGCATTTATTCCAGTACATTGCAGCTAGGCAGCTCCAATGTGGAATTACAAATTACGGTGGACAAAAACCATATCAATTCGATTACACTCACAAATATTGACGAAGCTGTCGCTACCATGTATCCGTTAATGGAGCCGACGTTATCCGAGCTTTCGTCCAAAATACTTGCTGCCCAGTGTCTTGATGATATTAGCTTTACTGATGAGAGCCGTTATACCTCGCTTCTATTGATGCAGGCAATCAGCGACTCCCTTGAAAAAGCTAAGGCTGTTCAAGATGCCGAATGCCCCGCAGACAGCCTGACAACCGATAAGCTGCAATAAAAACAAAACTACCTGTTATATCATACTACAAAAATACTCCATTATAGGAATCCAACTCCTTTAGCCAAATCCGTGCGCTGGCGTCAGAGGGCATACGCAAATCCCCTCTTGGCGACAGTGCCACACTGCCGACTTTCGGGCCATCCGGCAGACAGGAACGTTTAAACTGCTGCGCAAAGAAGCGCCGATAAAATGTTTTCAGCCAGTTTAAAATCACAGCTTCTTCATATTTTCCACAAAAAGCATATTTCGCAATTCGATATATTTTTAACGGCGCATATCCGCACCGCAGCATATAATATAAGAAAAAGTCATGCAGTTCATACGGCCCTACTAAATCTTCCGTTTTCTGTGAAATCTTCCCATCCTCTGAAGGCGGCAGAAGTTCTGGGCTTACCGGCGTATCTAATACATCAAGCAATACATTTTTCAAACCTTCCTCACCGCAGGTATCTGCATAATACTGCACGAGATGTCGAACAAGTGTTTTTGGAACACCTGCATTCACACCATACATCGACATATGATCGCCATTATAAGTCGCCCAGCCAAGCGCAAGTTCCGACATATCACCCGTTCCGATAACCAGTCCCCCTGTTTTATTGGCAATATCCATTAACACTTGTGTCCGCTCACGTGCCTGACCATTTTCATACGTTACATCATGATTGTCCGACTCCTGCCCGATATCCTTAAAATGCTGCAGCACAGATTCCTTGATATCTACTTCTATTAATTCTGCTCCACATGCCTTTGTCAGCTTACAGGCATTGTCATACGTCCGATTAGTTGTTCCAAAACAAGGCATTGTTACTGCCTTAATATCTGCTCTATCTTTTCCCAGCAAATCAAAAGCTCTTACAGTCACCAGCAACGCAAGTGTAGAATCCAACCCGCCAGAAATACCCAAAACCGCCGTATTGGATTTCGTATGATCCAAACGTCCCTTTAATCCATTTGCCTGAATAGAAAGTATCTGCTCACACCGCCTATTTTTCTCTGCCGCATCTCCTGGAACAAAAGGAGTGCATGGAAAATATCTTGTCAGTTTTGTTGGTTTTATCTTATCATATTGAAAACCAATTATTGTGTGCTCCGGCGGCATATCTGTTTCCAGTGTATTCATTTTACGGTTTTCCATGCGAAGTTTTTGAATATCCAAATCTGCATAGACAATTCCCGTTGTAAATGTTTGGCTTTGTGTAAGAATTACACCATTTTCCGCAATAATATTGTGGCCGCTGTATACAACATCCTGCGTAGACTCTCCCGCACCTGCACTTGCATAAATATATGCTGATAAAAGTCTTGCGCTTGTTGACTTAACCAATTCCTCGCGATAGGTGTCTTTCCCTACCAAATCATTGCTTGCAGATAGATTAACAATTACATTTGCCCCTGCCTGCACATGCTGTGTACTTGGTGGATTCGCACTCCATACATCCTCACAAATTTCACAGCCTACCACCATTCCAGCAAAATTTTTACATTCTAGCAAGATATTTGTGCCAAATGGAATATATTTTCCATGTTCTCCTATAAAATCCAGATAAACTTCATCATATATCCCATTTCCAGACGCAAAATGCCGTGTTTCATAAAACTCACCATATGCTGGCAAATGCGTTTTGGGAATCAATGCAAGCACCTCTCCACCTTTTACTGCTGCCGCCACATTATACAATTTATGCCCCCGCTGCAAAGGAAGCCCTACAAAAAACAGGATATCCTTGTCCGCCGTCTTCTTGGCGATATCCCCAAGCTGTTCTTTCGCAGCGTTCAAGAGTTTATCCTGTAAGAACAAATCATTGCATGTATATCCCGTAATACAAAGTTCTGGCAGCACCAGGATTTTTGCTCCATTTGCATCTGCTTCCCGCACAAGATCCACAATCGCCTTTGCATTATAAATCGTATCTGCTACTTTAATTTTCGGCGTAGCTGCCGCTACCTTGATAAAACCATCCAACATACGTTGTCCCTTGCCTTTCCCGTTCTATCGGTAATTGCACAATCCGCAGATGCTTTTTTACCGCTTAGATTTCCTATACACACGCTCACCATTTTCCAATCAATCTCTTAATGCTTATTCGTATAACCTATGCCCTTGCTTTATCCAGCATATGCTTTAAATCTTCTGTTTCAAATTCATATTTATTGTTGCAGAATTGACAGCGCACCTCCACCGGCTTGCCGTCGTCAATCATCTCTTGAATATCTTTCTTTCCAATACTGATAATCGCACGCTCCACACGTTCCCTGCTGCAATCACAGTAATAAGTTGCCGGTATCGTATCTGTAATTTCCAGCCCCAAGTCACCCAATAGTATTTCCAAAAGCTGTTCTGGCGTATTTCCAGCATTTAAAATATTTGTTACGCTGTCCATACTTTTGAGTTTTTCTTCCAAAACACTGATTACTTCATCCTCTGCAAACGGCATCAATTGGATAATAAAACCGCCTGCCTGTTTTACAGTATTATCCTTTTCCATTAACACGCCAAGCCCTACCGCAGACGGCACCTGCTCAGATGTTGCAAAATAATAGGTTAAATCTTCCGCAATTTCACCTGTCTGTAATTCAGTCTGCCCCACATAAGGCTCCTTTAATCCCATATCTTTCACAACACTTAAAATCCCCTTGCCAACAGCGCCGCCCACATCCAACTTGCCCAGTGCGTTTGGTGGAAGCATTACTTGCGGCTCAACAGCGCTCCCTTTTACGCGAGCCAAAGCGTCTGCGGTTACGGTAAGTCCCTTTACTGGCCCATCACCGCGTATTTGCAGCGAAAGCAAATCACTCTCACCTTTCAGCATACTGCCCATCATAGCGCCCGCTGTCAGCAACCTTCCCAACGCAGCAGAAACCACCGGACTTAAATTATGCACACGCCGCGCTTCCTCCACCAGTTCTCTTGTCGTTGCCGCAAACGCACGTATCTGTGCATTGGCAGCCGTTGCTCTTACGATATAATCCATGCTCTTTGCCATTCCTTTCCTATTTTCTGTGCTACACAGTATATCCGTTCGCTTTCTGCCGTAACCGCATCGAGTGTATCTGCGTCATATGCCTTTATAAAGTGAAGTCCTGCTGCTGTTATTTGTTCCTTTATCTCCTCCAACGTATATCCTCTCTGTGTATGTACTTCTTGAAACCGCGTAAAAGAATCCCCTTCTGCCCTTATAAAAATCGTTAAGTCATACTCGTTCATACAAGTTTCCGATTCAAAATAATTTTCCCAGATAAAGCTGCAATCCTCGCGGTTTTCAGCAATTACTGCATCGCCGATCACCGTTTCATATTTATACCGCGTATTAAAATCAAAGAAAAAAATCCCATCTGGATCAAGGTAGTTTTGTACCAATCGAAAGCAAGCCTGAAGCGACTCCTTATCCAGCAGATAATTGATACTATCACATATACTGACTACAGCCCGCACAGTACCATATAGTTCAAATTCCCGCATATCCTGATTCAGATAGAGGATATCCTTTCCAGAACGTGCCCGCTTTTCACAGGCTATACGCAGCATCTCCTGCGAAGCATCAACGCCAATCATATCAAAGCCCTTTGCGGCGAGAAGCTCTGTAACGCTACCCGTGCCGCAGCCAAGCTCACACACAATCCCATCTGTAATCCCATAATGCTTTAGTTCTTCCACAATGTTTTCACACCACGTCCCATAAGGGATATTATCCATCAATTCATCATATACACTTGCAAAATCTGTATACGCTTCCATATTTTTATCCTTTCTATCCCCCGTTTGCGCTTCAGCGCACATATCAATTAAATTTAGAAAGCGCCTTTCTTTCAAACTTCCCGTCATGCCGCCAAAAGCAGACTGTAAGTTATTTGAAATTAATTTCCATTGCTGTCCGGTGTCTTATCCTCGCCCAATTTCAGGGAAATCACAAATCCAACTGCAAGCAGCACCACACCTGTCAATATTTCCACAACACCGATATTGGTAAATTCCATCATAATTAAAATAGCAAACGGAGAAGCAGCAATTAAGCCGATAATTGCCCAATAGGTCGTCTGTGCATAATTTTTCAAAACAAACTCAATTAGCTTCGCAACCGCAACAACGCCGACTGCAACGCCAATACCAAAAGGTACCAACACAACAAAAGTATCCAGCATCGCCGGAATATCAAACGCACGCAGCGCATCAATAAAAGCATTGATGGTATCAATAATCGTATTGTAATAGCCAAGAATCATCATTATCATAGAGCCGCTGACACCCGGAATTACCATTGTTGCGGCGGCAATGATGCCAACGCCTAAAAGCTTTATCACATTGACAATACTAAATGAAATCTCTGCGCCACTTTCACCACCGCCCTCGCCAACAAACGAAAATCCAACTACAATAATAAAAAATGCCAAAAATGCGATAATTTGCGGCAGCCGGATACTATTTCCTTTTACTCTCTTATAAATCACAGGTAAACCGCCCAAAATTAATCCAATAAAAAATAAATTTGTCTGCAATGGAAATTTTGGAAAAAATATCTCGGAAAACAGTTTTGCAAATATTGCAATCGACAATACCATTCCAATCGCAATCGGCACCAAAAGCGCTATTGCTTCTTTCATACGTTTAATAAAATGTGTCAGCACTAAAATCAGCTTATCATAAATTCCCATTGATACCATCATTGTACCACCGCTAACGCCAGGAATTACATTTGCAATCCCCACCACTACACCACGTAGTATATTTATTATAAATTCTTTCATTCTTGTTCTAATACTCCCTTCTTAAACCTTTATATTCCTTTCGTCTTATTTCGGAATTGGTAACTCATTGAAGCTCTCCACATTCACCTAAATAATTTTCCAAAAAGCACAGCAAACTATCCATTTCTTTCTCTGTTCCTATAGAAATGCGCAGATAATTATGAATCCGTGGCTTATTCCAATATCTGACATAAATCTCCTGCGCGCGCAATGCCTCGAACAGTTCTTTTGCTGGAACGGTTTTATGTGATGCAAAAATAAAATTCGTCTTAGAATCCGTACACGCAAAACCAAGTCGTGCAAGCTCCACTTTTACCCGTTCCCTCGTTGCAATCACTTTACCCACAATTTCCTGAAAATATGCTTTATTCTTTACCGATGCAACCCCTGCCGCAATCGTAACGGTATTTATCGTATAGGAATTAAAGGAAAACTTCACATCATTTAAGTATTTAATTAATTTCTCACTTCCCATTGCATACCCAATACGCATCCCTGCCATAGAGCGCGATTTCGAAAACGTTTGGACAACTAACAGATTTTCGTACTTCTCAATCAAAGGCACACAGCTTTCACCGCCAAAATCCACATAAGCCTCATCCATAATCACAACCGATTCCTGATTTGCTTGGATAATTTCTTCTAAAACTGACATATTTGTCACATTACCCGTCGGCGCATTGGGATTCGCAAGTACAATTCCGCCGTTTTCTATTAGATAATCCTTTTTCACAATACAGAAATTATCATCTAATGGCTGACATTGATAGGGAATCCGATGCAACTCTGCCCACACATCATAGAATGAATAGGTAATATCGGGAAATAAAATCGGTTTGTCCGAATTAAAAAACGTCATAAACGCCATTGAAAGTACATCATCAGACCCTACCCCTACAAATACCTGCTGCTTGGAAAGCCCATGATACTCCGCCAAAGCCGCAACCAAATCTGATACATTTTGATCGGGATATTTGCGCAGAGAATCATAGTCAAACTGATGCAGTATCGCTGCAACTTCCGGTGCCGGGGGATAAGGACACTCATTGGTATTGAGTTTAATTACATTTGCTTTCTTAGGCTGCTCGCCCGCGACATAAGGAACAACACGTCGTACATTGTTTTCCCAACTCATAAAATTAATCTCCTTTATTTTTTTAGTAAATTTTTCCAAAATTGTTACGATTCACAGCTTCCAGCTACTCATAGTAACACATCTTGCTTGTCTATTTCTCCAATCTTGCAGAACAAAAAGCCTCGCCTTAAGGCATTGCCCTGTATGCCTTTGCCTACTACACCTACGTTTTTTCTCCTACAATCTTGAAGAAATATCCTGCGCAATCTGAACATTTATTTTCCTACAATTCCTAATATTTCCAACCTCAAACTATCATAGCAGAATTTTCGGATTACTGCAATATATACTGCAAACCAATTACATTTACAGTATGTCCTGACTGCAGACCACCAGCCGCATATCCTCCTGCTCCTTCTCCATAAAAACCGGATTCCACAAACTGCTTTCCACAGGTTCAAAATACAAGTCCGTCAGAGCAAGACGCCCTTGTCCGCCATTTTTACCAGCAAAAAAAATAGAGGTCGGACCGTCGCATCCTCCTATGACTGTTACACCAGCCGCCTGCTTCTCAAGCATACCACGCGGCGAATCACCCTTGCCCGCACTTTCCAAAACAAACTGATTCAGCGCTATTTCAGGAGAAAGATGATACGCGACCGAAAGATATTGGTTTGGATATACAATACCCGTATTTTTTTGGTTTCTCAGCCCTTTGCCGATTTGTTCTATAAATTCAGAATCCAATGTCTGCTGCTCTACTTTGTCTACTGTTAATTGATATCGTTCACCACTGCGTGGATGGCGTATTTCATAAGTTTTCCCGACACAATCCATGCCGATAGCAATTTTTTCACTCCTATACGACTTCTCATATGCAAACAAGTCTACTCTAATTTCCTTGATTGTTTCCGGCTGCTCGTCCCATCTACTCATTTGGCGCCGAAAACACCAACTGCCCTCGCTATCGCAGCCGTATTCCGCAAGCATCTGCTGTTCCAATTTCATATCTGCTGCCTGCACATTGTCATATATCGTAGTATAACCAATGCTGCATCCCAAAACACTTTCAAGCTCTATACCATTTACAGCAATTTTAATCCCAAAATCCATGCGAAATGGGTCTTCTACTCCTATCTGCTTTGCGTCTTCCATATCCAACACGCCTTCCATCTTTGTATGCCATTTATCCCAAAACGCCTGCACCTTTTCATTAGGAATTTGCACGCAAAAATCCAAGGCAATCCCTTCTTCGCTGACATAAGCCGCCGGTATAAAACCCGAAAAATCACCATATGTAAACTCTTTTTTAACCTTAATAAGCTCCATTGGTTTTGCACTGTTTGGATGCCCCCAATAGTTTGTGTTAAAATATACATTCATTGTAATATGTCCTTTCCTTATTTTTCATCTCTTTTTTCTTCTCTAGTGCACTCCACCAGCAGCAGGACAAACAAAAGTGCCCATATTCCGCAATCCATCAAGCAGCCTATGCCCACATGAAATCGTTTTTCCCTGCGATTGATAAAAATACACTTCTAAAGCAATAAAAATTACCAACATACCAAAATCAAATACAATATAAAACATACTACCTCCCTCCTTTATAAAACGATTTTACTGCCGTCCACATGCTATTCATCTCAATCCATAATCTCTTTTCCATATTACCATATCCGCCATTCCATAGCAACTTTTATGTCACCGCTTTCATACCTATTACAATTCAGGCTTGCCGAATGGTAACACATACTACAAATTATCCCCAGCCAAAATTTCCTCTATATGCTTCACCATTTGCCGTATTTTATCATATTGTAAAGTATTATGAAAAGGGGGGAAAGCGGCAGATTCTTGCCGGTAACTATGATGAGATTTGACTTTGCCATTATCGGCGGCGATAAACGTACTGCGTACATGGTGCCTATTTTTATGGAAAAAGGCTACCGCGTTGTCTGTTATCAGACCGTCAAACTGCCCTACGATAAAACATATTATGCCGCCTCGCTCAAGGAAGCGCTCGACCAAACGCAGGTAGTTGTCGCAGGCATTCCATTTGTAAAAAACGATTGTATTTTTTGTGAAGAACAGACCGCAGAAATTCGTATATCCGACTTCCAGCGGTGTCTTAGGAAACATCAGAAAATCTTTGGCGGTGTGATTCCCGAAACCTTCCGGCGCACTTGTGAGGAACGGGAAATCGGCTGCTATGATTTTATGAAAGACGAACCCCTAACACTATACAATGCGATATCAACCGCGGAAGGCGCTATTTTAGAGGCAATGCTGCATAAAGCGTGCAATCTGCACCAAAGTCAAACTCTTGTTCTTGGCTATGGCAGATGTGGCAAGGTTCTCGCGGATAAATTAAAAGGACTTTCTGCGTGCGTAACTGTCTGCTCCAATAACGAACAGGAACTTGCACTCGCCTGCGCACTTGGCTTTGATACACTGCATCTTTCACGCCTTGTGAAATGTATTGGAAGGTTTACGTATATTTTTAATACCATCCCCGCCTGTGTACTGACAAAGCCCTGTCTGGCGAATTTGCGCAGAAATACCATTGTTATTGATATTGCTTCCAATCAAATCGGCGCAGATTACGAAGCCGCGAAGCTTATGAACACGCATATCCGTTTCTGTCCAGGGCTTCCTGGAAAATACGCCGGAGAAAGCTGTGCTGCGCATCTTGTCGATTATGTGTTAAAATGCTGCGGCAGAAAAAAATAGCAAAAAAAGCATCTAAGAAAGGAGAACGCATTATGAATTTAGAAGGAAAGAAAATCGGCGTTGCTTTCACAGGCTCTTTCTGCACCTTTGAAAAAGCATTCACAGAACTCCAAAAACTAAAGGACGTCGGCGCAGATATTTACCCCATCCTTTCCAACGCCTCACAATCTATTACCAGCCGTTTTGGCAGCCCTGCTGTTTATATGGAAAAAATCAAAGATATCAGCGGACGAGAACCGATTGTATGTATTGAAGGCGCAGAACCGATTGGGCCCAAAGCCTATCTTGATATCCTTGTGATACTGCCTTGTACCGGAAATACTGCAGCAAAATTGGCAAATGGTATTACGGATACCCCAGTCCTTATGGCTGCAAAGGCGCATTTGCGCAATAACAAACCCTTGGTTATCTCCATTTCCACAAATGATGGGCTTGGCATGAACCTGAAAAATATCGGGCTTCTATGCAATACCAAACATATTTATTTCGTGCCGTTTGGACAGGATAACTATGAGAAAAAGCCTAATTCACTGGTAGCACATACCGAACTTTTAATTCCAACCCTTGAAATGGCACTAGAACACAAACAATATCAGCCAATGCTGCGGGACTATCCACTGGTCACTCCTGTTGGAAAGGAATGGTGAAAAATATGTGCGGATTTTCAGGTTTTGCCAATTTTAATAGAAATTATACAGAAGACGCTTCACAATGGTACAAAGTACTCCAACAGATGAACCGCCGCCAAAAACACCGCGGTCCCGACGAAGATGACGTGTACCTCTCCCGCTTCTGCGGTCTGGCACATGTTCGCCTCTCGATTCTTGACCTTTCCACAGGTCAACAACCAATGACAGCACAACTGGGCAACCACCGTGCAACCATTGCATACAACGGCGAAATCTACAATATGCCCGCTCTGCGCCGCGTGCTCGAGCAAGAGGGTGTCGTTTTCAAAACGACTTCCGATACGGAAGTTATTCTCATGGGATATCTGTATCACGGCACAGACTATGTAAAACAACTTAATGGAATTTTCGCCTTCTGTATTTGGGATGAAAGTGAGAAACGGCTCTACTTATTCCGCGACCGCCTAGGCGTCAAGCCGCTATTTTACACACGATTTGACGAAACGTTGATTTTCTCCTCCGAGCTAAAAGGCATCCTTTCCTATCCTAATTTTCGTCCCGTTGTCGATCGCGAAGGACTATGCGAAATATTCGGTTTAGGCCCTGCCAAAACCTATGGAAAAGGGGTATTTCAAGGGGTATCCGAACTATTGCCAGGACATTACTTAGAATATTTTGCTTCCTCCCTGCATCTGGTTCCTTATTGGAAATTAGAAAGCCGCCCCCATGAAGATAGCTGGGAACAAACAGTTGAGAAAACACGTTTTCTAGTAACAGACGCAATCAAACTGCAAATGCTCTCCGACGTCCCCATCTGCACCTTTTTATCAGGCGGCGTAGACAGCAGCCTTGTTACAGCCGTATGCAGTAAAGAACTGCAAAAGCAAGGAAAAGTACTTGATACATATTCTTTTGATTTTAAAGATAATGATATTAATTTTAAGGCCAATGCATTTCAGCCCTCGCAGGATCGCCCTTATGTCGATAAAATGGTAAATTTTTCGGGCACAAGACATCACTATTTGGAATGCTGCAACCAAGATTTATATGAATATTTGTTCGAATCAGTAGATGCTAGGGATTTACCTTGTATGGCGGATGTTGAAGCGTCAATGCTGTACTTTTGTCAAAAAGTTGCCACAAACCACAAAGTAACCCTGACCGGCGAATGTGCCGACGAAATTTTCGGCGGCTATCCATGGTTTCACAAAAAAGAATGCTTTGAGGCAGACTGCTTCCCGTGGTCAATGGATTTCTCCCCACGCACCATGCTCCTAAAAGAAACTGTCTTAGAGCGGCTTCCGCTAGAAGAATATGCAAGAGCCGCCTACCATAAAACCATTGCGGAAACCCCTGTTTTATCTGGTGAAAATGCCGAAGAAAAACGCCGCCGCGAAATTTCTTACTTAAATCTAAAATGGTTTATGCAAACACTGCTTGACCGCATGGATCGCACCAGTATGCACGTTGGACTAGAAGCGCGCGTTCCATTCGCCGATCATCGTATTGTAGAATACCTTTGGAATGTCCCTTGGAATATGAAATGTAAAGACGGTGAAGTAAAAGGACTGCTGCGCGCCGCCGCAAAAGGCTATTTGCCCGATGATGTCCTCTACCGCCGCAAAAGCCCATATCCCAAAACCTATGATCCCGCTTACGAAAATCTACTTCGCCAAAAATTGCTCGAAGTGCTCTCAGACAATCAAGCACCACTGCGGGAGCTCATTGATTCTCAGAAAGTAAACGCTTTTCTGCAATGTCCAACCGATTACGGCAGACCCTTCTATGGGCAGTTAATGGCAGGGCCACAGTTACTGGCATACCTGCTGCAAATAAATTATTGGCTGGAAACGTATCATATTGCGATATGTTTATAATCTGAATTCAAACAAAGAAGCGAAATCTTCCTCTACTCACCGCGCGGCTCGTGCCCCGCTTTAGCTGCTTATTGCCTCTGCACAGGTCTGCGCAATCGAGTAGAGAAGATTCAGCCTCTCTTATTCGCCGCGCAGCTTGTGCGTTACCTTAGCAGCTTACCCGCAAGCCAATTTTAGAATCCGCTCCCATTCTTCCTTTTCCACATTCGGCAATACTCCAAAATTTGAATGCCCTCCATTTTCATCCCAGCCGCATAGAAGTATTTGTCCCCCCAAGCACCGCGTTCCACAATAAAGGAATTCGCCTTCTCCAATAATTCATCCAGCACCAAATAAATTCTGTAACATAATGGCTCACTCTCCGGCTCTGGCATATCCAGCTTCACGATGCTCGTGCCATCCTCAAGTTTACAAGCCGAAACCTTATACATTTCTGGTGTATAAATATTTTCCACCTGACTTTCCCTGCACAAATCAGACATAACACCATACAGGAATTTCCCCTCGCTTGCTAATAACGCCATAAGAAACTAGATCAATTACCAAATCAGCGCAAAATCAACCCCTCTAGCCTCCTCATTTGATAAAGTAAAGGAAACGCTTCCCTCTGCAAACTCTGTCATATCCAGTTTCGCATTAGTATTTGTTATCTCTACTTTTTTCTCGGCTTTATCCTGCCGCATTGTTAGGTATACTTTACCTTGTTTAGCAGAACACGCTACAGATAAATTGTCGAGTTCTTCTTGGCTTAGGGTAATGCTGTCGGAATATTCCCGTTTTGCCTGCTCGTAGGACACTTTAAATGTATCCTCCGTTATTATCGCTGTCGATCCGTTTGACATTCCTTCTATTAAATAGTCACCGCCTGTCACGCGCGGCACAATTATGGATACTAGAATTAGCAGCCCTTCTGCGGCAAGCAGGCAATTCCAAAGAATCCGCTCCCTTTTGCTGACACTGTCGGCAAAAAGATAAATCCGCAGTCCAGAATGGTAAGTTACCCGCTGTTTTCCGTCCGAATCTTTTAGACTCCTCAAATAACAAGCCACCCTTAAATATACAAAATACGCCGCAAGAACAACCACACCGATAATTGGCGCTATACTAACGAACACTTTCATAAAAAATCCCCCTCGTGTAAAATGTGGTGACATTTCAAACATTGTATTATCTTTCAGACACCAATGCTCATGTACGATAAAGAAGCAAGCAATCCAAAACAAGAGATAAACCTCCATCACCACACGATTCCGAACCAAAGAAATCAAAGTTCAAAAGACAGCCAGTGATACACATTACCAGCAATGCCGGTAACTACGACTATTATAGCATCTTTTTTCAGATTAAGAAAAATCTTTATGAAATCTTTAAAAATAGCAGTTATCCTTTTCTTATAATCAAAAGAAAGGAAGAACAGTACAACTATGCAAATGATTTTGAAAACAACAAACCTCTGCAAATCTTTCAGCGGGCAGACGGCTGTAAACAACATATCGCTGAACATTGAAAAAAATTCCGTCTATGGACTATTGGGACCAAACGGAGCCGGGAAATCTACGACGCTTAAAATGATTACGGGCATTTTGAAACCGACCTCTGGGAATATCGAATTTGACGGTCACGCATGGAAACGCAGCGACTTAAACCATATCGGAGCGTTGATTGAAATGCCGCCGCTTTATGAAAATTTGACCGCCTATGAAAATCTGAAAGTAAGGACTACTATTTTAGGACTGACAGATAAGCGGATTGACGAAGTGCTGCAAATCGTCCGACTGACGGAAACAGGCAAGAAACGAGCCGGACAGTTTTCTCTTGGTATGAAACAGCGTCTTGGAATTGCGGTTGCATTACTAAACAACCCGAAACTGCTCATACTTGATGAACCAACCAACGGGCTTGACCCGATTGGGATTGAAGAACTTAGAGAGCTTATTCGTTCTTTTCCGGCTAAAGGTATTACGGTTATCCTGTCCAGCCACATTCTTTCAGAAGTGCAGCAGATAGCCGACCATATCGGCATTATCGCGGGTGGCGTTCTTGGATATGAGGGAAAATTGAACACAAACGAAAATTTGGAACAGCTTTTTATGGACGTTGCAAAAAGCAATCACAGAGAAGGTTAAGGCATGAACTATCTGAAATCAGAACATTTGAAATTCAAGAGGACAATATCGAACAAACTGATTTTCATTGTTCCACTAATCACAGCTATTTTTGCGTGGCTTATGGGTGGATTTAT
>VSNQ01000219.1 GCA_009774395.1 Lachnospiraceae bacterium | reverse complement strand
CAGTTGAGCTTATGGGATTATATGTAGTGGAGCTACCCCTCAGATACCCCGCAGCTCTGCTGCGGGGTAGTTCATTTCGCATCAAGCTATCGGTACTATTTTACACTAATTTCTTCCAAATTTCAATCTATTTCTTTTATGAAATCCATATTGGAAAATACTATATTAAATGAATAATCACCGTTACAATTCCGTTTTATTGGACAATAAAGTACTAAGTATAACATTTTTTCATATTTCTTGCGATAAATTTTACATTTTGCCTTGAAAACGGCGCTATAATATTGTAGACTTTTTTTAAGCAATTGTTTAAAAGAAAAGTATTGAAACAGCAAAAACAGAACTCGTATAGACATTTTATCGCGAAAGAGGATGGACACAATGGTTACAATCAAAGATATTGCCAATCAGCTCGGCATTGCCCCCAGTACAGTTTCGAAAGGACTTAACAACGCCAATGACATCAGTCCAGAATTGCGGCAATTGGTTCTTGACACTGCAATTGAAATGGGCTATGTTACCAAACGGATGAAAAAAGAAACACATAAACGTCTTTGTATATTTATTGAAAATATGCTTTATGAGCACTCGGATGATTTCGGCTTTGATATTATATTAGGATTCCGTCAGGCTGCAATCCGTGATAAATGGGATGTGCAGATTGTGCCAATGACACCACAATTACAGGCTTTAGAGCCTTATGACCGCTATATGATGCAGAATAACTACCATGGCGGTTTTCTTGTCGGCTTCGCACTGCAGGACCCTTGGATGAAACAATTAGAGAAAACAAAGATTCCGACAGTTTTATTTGACAATTATATTAAGAAAAATCCCCATGTTGCCTATATTGGAACGGATAGTTTTGAGGGAATTGATATTGCAATTGATCATTTAACAGAATTAGGGCACAAAAAAATTGCGCTGCTCAACGGTTCGCCTAATTCTATGGTGACAATTAATCGTTATGACGCTTATGCCAGCAGCATGGCAAGCCACGGCTTAACAGTGAATGAAAATCTTGTCGCATACGGCTATTATGTTGAGGACAGCGCCAAATACCATGTCACGGATTTATTAAAACATGGCGCAACCGCAATTTTATGTGGCAATGACCTTTTGGCTGTCGGTGTGCTCAAAGAATGTCAGCGGCTGCATTTAAGGGTTCCGCAGGATTTAAGCGTTGTAGGATTTGATAATCTGCCAATCGCTGCACAGATTTCCCCAACGCTTACCACCATTGGTCAAGATCGTATTGATTTAGGGAAAAATTCTTTTGCCGCCCTTTACTGGTTAATTGAAAAAGTGCCAATTTCAAGATCATTGCTGCGCCCACAGCTTATTATAAGGGAATCAACCAGCATCCTAGAGCAATAAACCATCTGATTTGGCTATCCTAATTCGCTAGAATCTTATTTATCAAAATCGAGTTTATTATAAAAATCAAAACAGTCAAATGTTGCAAAATAATCTTTGGGGGTTTCTGCACGACGGATCATCTTCACGCTGCCATCTTCTTTTAGCAGCAGTTCCGCAGATTTTAATTTGCCGTTGTAGTTATACCCCATTGAAAAACCATGCGCCCCTGTATCATGAATTACAAGATAATCTCCTATTTCAATTTTAGGCAGCAGACGATTAACAGCAAATTTATCATTATTTTCACATAGCGAACCTGTTACATCATATTTAAAATCGCATGGTTTATTTTCCTTGCCAAGCACCGTAATATGATGATACGCACCATACATTGCCGGACGCATTAAATTCACAGCGCACGCATCCACACCTATATACTCCCTATGAGTATGTTTTTCATGGATTGCCTTTGTTACTAAATGTCCATATGGTGCCATCATAAAGCGTCCTAGTTCTGTATATAATGCTACATTTCCCATGCCTGCTGGTACCAGTACCTCTTCATATACAGCTCGCACACCCTCTCCGATTGCAATAATATCATTTGGCTCCTGTTCTGGTCTGTATGGTATACCAATACCGCCTGAAAGATTAATAAATGTAATATTTGCCCCTGTTTCCTCTTTTAACTGCACAGCAACCTCAAACAATGTTTTTGCCAATGTAGGATAATATTCATTTGTCACTGTATTGCTGGCAAGAAATGCATGAATGCCAAAGTTTTTTACTCCTTTTGCTTTTAGTACCCGAAAGCCCTCAAAAAGCTGTTCCGTTGTAAAACCATATTTAGCTTCTCCCGGATTATCCATAATATCTGTACTAATTTTAAATACACCGCCTGGATTATAGCGACAGGAAATCGTTTCTGGCAGTTTCCCGATTGTTTTTTCCAAAAATGCAATATGCGTAAAATCATCTAAGTTAATCACTGCCCCAATTTTATGCGCATACGCAAAATCCTCCGCTGGTGTGTCGTTAGAAGAAAACATAATATCTTCTCCCTTCATTCCCAAAGCATGGCTTAACATTAATTCTGTCATAGAAGAACAATCACAGCCGCAGTCATACTCACGTAGAATATTAATTAAAAATGGATTTGGTGTTGCCTTAACTGCAAAGTATTCTTTAAAGCCCTTATTCCATGCAAACGCCTTTTTTACTGCTTCTGCATTGGCACGAATCCCTTTTTCATCATAAATATGAAACGGTGTTGGATATGATTTTACAATCTCCTCGATTTGCTCTTTTGTAACAAATGGTTTCTTTTCCATAATCTGCTCCTTTCGTTCTTATCCCAAGCCGTATATCGGTTTATGCATTTTATATACTGCCTGTTAATTCAATTAATCTAATTTCGTTTTTTAATGATTCCTTAAATACATTTACAAAATTTTTCTGCGCGCAGTATAAGCAGGTATCCGTATCTGCACCTGTCATTTCTCCGGTAAGGACATATTCGGAATCAACAATCAGCTTTAACTGTCGATCAGTTTTATGCGTAATATATACAATACTGTCCTTGGGTGTTTTCTCTAAGGTGCTCTCGACAAGCAGAACCACTTTTTTCCCAGCCGCTCCAAGCTGTTCAAGCTGCTTCCAGAATTGCATTAAATATTCTGGCGGCATTGATATATAGACACGGTATGCCACATTTTCAAGCATTGTGGCTATCTTATCCATTATATGCCGGTGACTGCTAATGGTGATATAACCCTCATTGTCTGTATTTATCTTAGGCAGCTCGTGCACAATCTCTTGTTTTAACTGGTTTAACCGACGTATTTTATTCTGACAGAATTCCTCCGCAGGTACTGCAGTATATTTATTGGTACTGCCTTCTATTAGATATGCTGCGCCTTTTTCTACCAGTCCAGCAAGTGCACTGTAAACGTTAGAGCGAGAGATTCCTGTTATTTTGGAAACCTCATAGCCTGACAATTCTTTATTTTGCATTAAACACAGATAAATTGTCGCTTCCTGTCTGGTAAGGCTAAACTGCATTAACTTGCTGTTTAACATACCAAAAGCTGTGCTGTCCATATTTTCCACCGCCTTACTTCTATAGTGGTTCTCTTCAGGAACACTATACTATGTGTGAAGTGAAATGTCAAGCAGTATAAATCCCCCAAAGAAACGTACACCATGCTATCCCTTCCTGTTTCCCTTGTGCTGTTTTTTCCAAACAATTTTGATATTCCTCATCGGAAAAAAAGTTACGAAACTGTGCCTCTGTATTCCCATCTGTTTGTTCTGATTCGGTTACAGAAGTGGCAAAGGCTGTTGTAATACTAATTAACTGCACAATTACAAGCAGCACAACACCGGTTCACCATACCAATGCACAACACATTTATCACAGAACAATTCAATATCACGATTAAATAGAAAATACATCAGCCATACCATAGAAATAAATCTGTGCACACAAAGTGTCACAATACAAAGTAATTTTTTGAGCATATTAAAGTGTCATATATGATGTATTCATGCATAAAAATATATTATAAATACTTTATATCTAACTATTCTGTATTTATATGTATTAGGATAATAGGGTGAAAAATACCGTATGTCAATGGTGCATCTATTCGCTCTAATTGCTTTATAGAAATAGAACATTTTAAAGGATGATCTTTTAACCATTGTTCTGTAAAATTAACATTTATAGGTGTATCTGTTTGAAATTCAAATTGGCATCGTAAGTAAGAATGGATAAAAAATGTACTGCTTACTATGATTCCTATTAGCCATATAATTGATATTATTGTGCATATTTTAGTATGTATTATTGTGTTTAATTTCGCATTTATTAATTGTGCGTTTTTTATACAAATAATATATTAAACAAAAAATTCCAGAATTTTATATAGTTTTTATC
>VSNQ01000218.1 GCA_009774395.1 Lachnospiraceae bacterium | reverse complement strand
GCCCTTTGTATTCAAGCAACAAAATATAAGAACAATAATGATTTTTTTTGTAATGGCTCCAATTTTTTTAAATTTTCGAAAAATTTAGAAAATTGCAAAAAAAGTGTGTTAAAGCGAATGGATTCCCTTGAAATACTTGTTATTTATAGGGGATTGTACTATCATTATATTGTGTCATAAAATTCCGACTAATGTTGGAGCATATTTGAGGAGGGAATATTATGTGCTTTTATCATTGGGAAAGGGGAACTATATGATATGAGGGAATATTTCGATTATGAAGGAACATCTACGGGAGAATATCGCAGCGGCCTGTATGTCACCTATTGCGAAAAAGAATATCCTGCAGTATATCTTGGGGTGGGAAGATTTATCCTATATTCCGATTATCCGGATGAGAATTTTACCTTTCCTGCTCAGGACGGACGATACCTACTACAAACGGATTTGCGCGACGAATACCTTACCCGTGCCTGCGAAATACATATGGTTGGCATTATAAAGGAGTGTTTTGAAAGTGTAATGATTCATGATATTCTTGATGAAGGTATATTGATTTCGACAAACAATTCACAACTGGGATTTCAACTCGGCTTAACGCTAATGCAGGAGTTTGGTTTCGTTGGATTGGTTGACAAATCCACACTGGTTGGAATTTATGAGGAGCGTGATTACTTATGGAATCCCGAACTTGGCATATATTCTACCTTCTGTCAGGCTGTAGGAGCAATGGGAGATGCTTCGTGGTTTTTAGATAAAGATCGCATAACACAGCTTTATATGACAAAAGAAACTGGTGCTTCGTAAAAATTGAATATGAACTAAAAGACTTTAAGTGAAGACTAATCGAGGACTTTAAAACCAAAAGCATCTGCTCAGCGTAATCAATACGTAGAGCAGATGCTTTTTACTTGGATTCTTATTTTTCTTATTTTGCTAGTAACATCATAATCTTATTGCTGCGATTTACAAATTTTGTCATTGCTTCTGGCTGGAGCGGTGACTGCTGAATCAGCGCCAAATCATAAAGCTGCTCACAAATTAATTCCACATTTTCGCCTTGCTGGTTATCAAGCACATACTTCACTAAATCGTTCTCCGCATTCAGCACCAAGGTTTCGCCCTCTTTACCCATGCCAAGATCTGCTCCCATGCCCGGCATTGCATACATCTTCATCATATCCTGCATTCTGCGCGCTTCCTCGGAAACGGTGATCATAGAAGAAATATCTTTATTTTTCAACTTTTCAACCTTTACAACAATCTTGTCGTTGTTGACTGCTTTCTTAAACAGTTCGGTAATTTCCTCGCTCTTTTTCGTCAATTCTTCCTCTGCTTCTTTTGAGGTTTCTGTCTTAAAAGTATCCGTTAGGTCAGCATCAATACGAGAGAACTTAATACCCTCGTTTTTGGACTCTAGCTGCTGTACAAACGGCTGATCAATTCGATCCGGTAAAACCACAGCATCCATACCTGCGTTCTTAAACATATTGACATATTGACTTTGCTGTACCAAATCGGTTACATAATAAATAATCTTTTCTTTGGTTTCTGCATCCTCTGTCGGAATATCTGTTTCGGCATCATCCGTTACTACTTCCGCCTCAACCTTTTCTCCGGTTTCTGCATCAGTAGCCGTTGCAGCTGTGTCTTCCTCTTTGTTTTCTGCGTCTGCTGTTTCGCGGTTCTCCTCCTTAGGCTGCTCATCTGGATCGGTTTTCTTAACTTCTAAGCACTCTGGAAGCGTTAAATATTTGCCGTCAAGATTCTTAAACAGAATATAATCCGTCATCTTTTCACAGAACTTATCATCTTTTAAGCATCCAAACTTAATAAACGGACTGATATCATCCCAATATTTCTCGTAATTTTCTTTATCTGTCTTACACATTCCAGAAAGCTTGTCAGCTACCTTCTTTGTAATATACTCGCTGATTTTTGTTACAAAGCCGTCGTTTTGCAGCGCGCTTCTTGAAACATTCAACGGCAGATCTGGACAGTCGATTACACCCTTTAACAAAAGCAGGAATTCCGGAATTACTTCCTTAATGTTATCGGCGATAAATACTTGATTGTTATATAATTTAATCGTTCCCTCTATCGACTCATACTCCATATTGATCTTAGGGAAATACAGAATTCCTTTCATATTAAATGGATAATCCATATTTAAGTGAATCCAGAACAACGGCTCTTTATAATCCATAAATACCTTGCGGTAAAAATCCGTATATTCTTCCTTTGTACAATCGTTTGGATGCTTTGCCCATAATGGATTTGTGTCGTTTAATGGAACTGGACGCTTCTTAATCTTAAGCTTTGTCACTTTTTCCTTGGTCGGTTCTGCGCCCTCCTCACCCGGAATTTCTTTTTCTTCCTCTACGGTTTCCACTACAACATCGTCATCCTTCTTATCCGCAGGATCGATGGTTTCAAATTCTTCCGGCGCATTTGCCTTCTCTAAGAAAATCTCATATGGCATAAAGGAGCAATATTTCTTAATTACTTCTCTTGCCTTATACTCATTGCAAAATTCAAGACAATCTTCATTGAGAAACAGCGTAATCTCAGTACCAACAGCACTGCGATCGCCATCATTCATAGAAAATTCTGTACCGCCGTCACATTCCCAATGTACTGCCGTTGCGCCCTCTTTATAGGAAAGCGTATCAATATGCACTTCGTCCGCCACCATAAAAGCGGAATAAAAACCAAGTCCAAAATGCCCAATAATCTGATCGTCGTTTGCCTTGTCCTTATATTTCTCTATAAAATCCGTTGCTCCGGAAAATGCGATCTGGTTGATATACTCCTCAACTTCCTCGGCAGTCATACCAAGACCTGTATCAATAAATTTAATGGTCTTTGCCTCTGGATTTACCACAATATGGATATCTTTCTTCACATCTGCCGGGAACTCATACTCTCCCATCATCTCAAGCTTTTTCAGCTTCGTAATTGCGTCGCAGCCGTTTGAAATCAACTCCCTATAAAATATGTCGTGGTCGGAATACAGCCACTTTTTAATAATTGGAAAAATGTTTTCGCTGTTAATGGATAAACTTCCACGCTTTTCTGCCATAATCTTTCACATTCCTTTCTCTTTTTACAAATAATAATGTTTTTCATAATAATAAACTTATTTTAGGAGTCCTCTCTCCTGTCTGTAGAATAGTTTAATCCTATGATTCTAAAAAGTCAAGATAAAATTAGCACTCAAATTGGTTGAGTGCTAATAATTAATATTTTGTTTAGATTTTATTGAGAATTTTCCCACACGATTCACCTCCGCCAATCAAACATTCTTTCCCGCGAAAAGCAAACCCATACTTTCTAATCTTCTCCGCCGCAAAGCCTTTTGCTATAAGCTGCGTTTCATATTGTTTCTCTGCGATTTGAGAAAGCGCATTATCCACCGTCTGCGCAAGGTCTTTTTCTTTTCGGGCTTTATGCACTTTAAATTCTATAATATAAGCACAATCCTTCTCCTTATCGAACGGCACAAACATTACATCATAACGTCCAAAACCACTTTCCCAATTGGAGGTAATCTCAAATCTTGGAGCAAGTTCCACCATTAGCCCCAAGACAAAGCCATGATAAAAGCGTTCCGGCGCATCATCATCAGAAGCATTTTTTGCAAGGTCAAAACTGGAAAAACTGTACAATGCAATCTGCTCATCTATTTCTGCTGTGATATTTTTTCCCTGCAAAAGCTCTTCCATCATTATTTTAACTTCTGCATTTCCCTTCTGTATCAGCGAATTAACAAGTCTATTTGAACTTGTGTTTGCCCAGTAAGAATCATATTTTCCATTTTTCTTAATAAAAGAAGCAATTGACCAAGGATTATAAATATCCATATATCTGCCAAATGTAAAACCATCATACCACTGCTTTACTTGCGCCTTCTCACTGCCAAGCCCTGCTGCATCAAGAGCGCCAAAAACTTCATCTTCTGTAAAGCCAAAATATCTGGCATACTCATTTGATGTTGTTGTAATAACTTCCGGATTATTCAGTCCTGAAAAAATACTCTTTTTCGCAACTCTTGTAATTCCAGTTATCACCCCCCTGTAAAGATAGGGGTTCGTCTTAAAGGTACTGTTAAAAAGTCCATTAAAAAATGAAACTGCCTTATCCCAATACCCAGAAAGCCATGCTGCCTGCATAGGAGAATCATATTCATCTAGTAAAATAATCACATTTTTTCCAAAATAACGCTGCATAAAACCTGTTATGGAATTAACTGCGCCTGATGCTACACTGCTGTCCATACCGGGCTGAACCTTCCTAAAATATAGTAAACGCATTAAATAATTGCGTTATATGTAGCTAAAATTATCTAAATGTGGTATACTACTTATGAGGTG
>VSNQ01000217.1 GCA_009774395.1 Lachnospiraceae bacterium | reverse complement strand
AAAATATCTACAGTTTTCAAGGTTCATCTGAACTTTTTTCTTTACTCAGTTTTTTCATAAATCATTTGACACTATCTTAAGAAATAGTCTTGAAATAACTCGCGCATCTGGATTGTTATTTTGCAGCTATTCCTAAACTTTTTATGATTTTATTATATCTGCGGCAAATAAGAATAACAAATACTTATATCAAATACTTTCCCATAGTTGACAGGCATATTAGGTGTGTGATATATTATAATCGTCTTTTCGAAATTGTGTATTCTTGAAAAGTAAGCCTAGAAGCATACATTATAGGCATATATTTTTTATCAAATATATAAATCCGTATTTTTTAACAGCCTTCGGAACAAAAGGCTGGTTTTGTAAAATGAAAAATGGTATTGTAGGAGATACAGTATGAAAGTAATAATTATAAATGGTCCTATGGGAGTAGGGAAAACAACAGTAGGAAAATATATTGCAGAGAAATGTACAGGCACAGCCTTTATTGATGGCGATTGGTGTTTCGATATTCATCCCTTTGTAGGAAACCAAGAAACCAAGACAATGGCTATTGATAATATTCTACATATGATTGCTAACTATAGGAAATGCTCAATATGTAAAATGATTGTATTCGTATGGTTGATGGATGAAAGATGGGTTTATCAAAAAATTGCTGATGGCATTTCGGATATGAAATTAGAAGCAAAAAACTTTACCTTGGTATGCGATAAAAATACTTTAATCAATAGATGGGAAAATGATAAAAATTGTGAATGGAGAACAAATGAGTGGCTTGAAGTAAGTTTAAAATCCTTATCGTTTTTCTCATTGTTTGAAAATTGTATTGATACAAGTGGTTTGACAATTGATATGGTAGCAGATATGATAATGCATTTAATTTCAATTTGAATACTTAGGCAAGAATCGAGGGTTTTTATGGAACTGCGCGTTTTACAATATTTTTTAGCTGTGGCAAGGGAAAACAGTATTTCCGGTGCCGCAGAATTTCTGCATCTTTCACAGCCCACACTGTCCCGCCAGCTCAAAGAATTAGAGGAAGAACTTGGCAAACAACTGTTTATCCGTGGAAACAGAAGAATCACGCTTACAGAGGAAGGTATGATTCTGCGAAAGCGTGCAGAGGAAGTTGTCGAACTTATTAGAAAAACAGAAAATGAAATTGCTGCGTCCGATGATATGCTTGCCGGCGATATTGAAATCGGTGCTGGAGAAACAGACGGAAACCGGTTCTTAATAAAAGCCATGAACACAATGCAGAAGGATTATCCGCTTGTACATTTTCATATTATCAGCGGTGACAGAGCAACGATTACTGAAGCAATCGACCGCGGCTCTATAGACTTCGGCATTGTTTTTGGAAATACAGACTTTAGCAAATACGATTCTATACCTGTTCCTTATGAAGATACTTGGGGCGTTCTTATGCGGCGTGAGGCACTGCTTGCACAGAAAGACCGCATTACAGCAGAGGATTTAATAGATAAACCTCTTATTATTTCAAGACAGGCATTCCAAAACTTAGAATTTGCAAAATTTTTTCATTGTGAACAGGAAAAGCTGAACATTGTAGCCACTTACAGCCTGCTTTTCAACGGTTCTTTGATGGTGGAGGAAGGCTTAGGATATGCAATATGCTTTGATAAACTTATCAATGTTTCAGGAGATAGCCATTTGTGTTTTCGACCGCTTGAGCCCCCAATGAAAAGTCACATGAGTATCATCTGGAAAAAATATCAGGTATTGTCTAAACCTACACAGAAATTTTTGCAAAAATTGCAAGAAATAAATACCTGCGAATAAAAACTTCTGTTTTCTTTTTGTATATGCCATACTTTTTATGCCTGTTGCTTTTTTGGTGTTTTGTATGCAGACCTTGTTGTGTTTTTTTACTAAAAACGACAAGGTCTTGTCAAACTTATCATAATCTCATATTTTTCCTTTGTATTTCAGCATTGAATCATCATTTTTCATCACTTTTTCTTTGTCTGTCCTGTTTTTCATGCTCTTAGTCATGGAGAATGACACGCTTTAACCTGTCCTCTACGCTTTGGACACTCGTATCAGAATATTATAGGTCTGTTCCCCTTTGTCTATCTCACTGAATCTCACAAGTTTGCGCTTTACCATATTGCTGAACGGTTCTGCCTTTACCACAAGCGGTTTTATCGTGATAGAAAAATAACCCAATAACTCCGCATCTTCCAGCGATAATACTAAATATGTAACTGCCTGCTGTTTCAAAAAGCGCTCAACATCCTTATTTAGGGACAGGAAAACTCGGAAAGGAACTGCAACAGCTTATCCTCTCCGAGCCGTCCGTCGTCATTCTCCAAATACTCACGAATGTTCAGTACGATAAAATTATTCGCCTGCTGCATCCGTTTTCTTCCTTTTCTCCATGAATTTTACTATTTCATCCGCTTCCTGCAGGTAAGTCACATTGATCGGAACGCGAGGTGTCCTGTCGTTGGCAGATGCCTCTATTGCATCGGCAAACATCTCCACCAGCACTGTTTCAATTTCTTCTTTGGAAATATTCAGCGGCGGCATAACCCGCAGTTTTTCTTTTGCAGGCAAAATCAAAAGTCCATTATTCTGCCACAGCAACAATTTTACTGCTGCCGGAACTGTTTCCGCACGATTTTTATGATACGTTCCATATCCTCTTTTGTATTTTTAATATCACTTGGCAGGCAAAGCCCTCTGTTAAAAATATCTTCACTGACGCTTATCCCATCCTCTGCCTGAATAAAATCATATTCTTTAAATACAGGCTGCAAATGCATCGGTTTCCATATCGGTCTTGTTTCAATTCCTTCCACCTCTAAGGCATCCATAACCTGCGTTGGCGTCACACTACTGTCCTGCGAAATCGTCATACAAGAAAGCCAGTTGTTGCAGGCAGCCTCCCTGTTCAACGGATTCATTTCTATCTCTTCTATATCCGAAAAGGCTTCTTTATACGCTTTATAAATTTCGTGTTTCTTCTGTATATGCTCTTCAATATGCTGCATCTGCCCGCATCCGATTCCTGCAACAACATTCGACATCCTGTAATTGTAGCCAATCGTAGAATGCTGATAATGTCTGGCAGGATCACGAGCCTGTCTTGATAAAAACCGGGCTTTATCCACATCTTTTTCCTGTCTGGCAACCAGTATGCCCCCGCCCGAAGTTGTAATAATCTTGTTTCCGTTAAAGGAGTAAATCCCATAATCCCCGAAAGTACCTGTCATTTTTCCTTTATATGTCGTACCCAGCGATTCCGCCGCATCTTCAATCAAAGGAACATGATGCTCCTTACAAAGTGCGCAGATCTCGTCCATATTCGCTGATGTGCCGTACAAATGCACGACCATGACAGCTTTCGGGTGGGGATATTTTTCAAACGCTTTCCTCAATGCCGCTGCATCCATATTCCAGGTGTCACGTTCTGAATCGATAAAAACAGGAGTTGCCTTCTCATATCTTACCGGATTAACGCTTGCCGCAAAGGTCAGGGAGGGTACAAATACAATATCATTCTCCTGAACCCCCGCTAAGATAAGCGAAAGATGCAGTGCCGCTGTTCCAGATGAAAGTGCCGCGGAAGAAGATGCTCCCACATAAGCAGCCACTTTATTCTCAAATTCATCTACATTCGGTCCTAACGGCGAAATCCAGTTTGTTTCAAATGCTTTCTGAATATACTGCTGCTCCTCCGTATGCATGGTAGGAGTCGCTAAAAGAATTTTCTTCATCTTTTTACTTTTCCTTTCAAATAAACAAATTTTAGTGCAAGCTGCAACTTATTCATAAATTGCATGTTTGCAACGCCCCTTTCACTATTTCAACATGCTATACACACACTCTGACAATGTTAATGCAAGAATAATGTTAATTAGCCTGTAATATTTTTGATATGCCCTCTGTATCAATACCCCCATACCAATCCAGGTAAGCGTTGCAATCGTTCCAATCGTGGCTATGATCATCTCAAACAGGAGCAAAACCCATAAAGCGGCGCTATATTCCGTGACATATCCTGTCAATGCCGTAATTCCGAATAAATAGATTTTTACATTGACAAACTGCAGTAAAAATCCTTTTAGAAATGAGGCTGACTTTTCCACAGTGCCTGTAGCTGGTTTGCTTAACGCAATATGGACTGCCAGCCATAAAATATAGGCAGCGCCTATGTATTTCATAATTCCAAGCAAATCCGGCAAAAAGGTGCTTACCCCGAACACGAAAACAGCGCAAATTACCTGCACAACATAATATCCTGCAAATATTCCCCAATAAAGCGGTCTCCCTTTTTTATATCCATAATTTGTTACCGTATTTAACGCCAGTATATTTCCCGGTCCCGGCGTAAAAGCATTGATAACAGAATA
>VSNQ01000216.1 GCA_009774395.1 Lachnospiraceae bacterium | reverse complement strand
CAAAGGCAATATCTTAAATAACATTTTCCCTTATAATTTGAAAAATAGATGATAAAGTATTCATGAAACAACCCTATCAGATGTCCAACAATAGTTGATTTCTATACAAATTTTTGATATAATATGGTCAGGAAAATTGCAAACAGGAGTTGATGATATGACCAAAGAAAAACGGTTATCAGATGATGTGGCTGATTCTATACTATCCATGATTACAATAGAGAAAAGATTTAAAGCGGGAGATAAACTCCCAAATGAAAATGCGTTATCAGAGGAGCTTGGAGTCAGCCGGACGACACTAAGGGAAGCCATAAGAATTCTGGCTGCCGGTAATGTTGTTGAGATCCAAAGGGGCAGAGGGACTTTTGTGAAAGAAAATTTTGAAGAAAATACTTTAGATGAGTTATCCGTATTGACTTCAGCGAAAATGAATGCCGATGATCTATATGAGATGCGTCTGATTTTCGAGCCGGAGGCTGCCTATTATGCAACATTGCGGGCTACAGAAAGTGAGCTGCAAAGGATTATATCCATTGGCGAAAATATAGAGCAGCTCATATTGGAGGATAAGGACAGGACTCTGGAAGAACAGGCTTTTCACCGTTCCATTGCAAAGGCAACCCATAATGATTTTATGAACAAGCTGATGCCAGTGATACAGGAAGCGATTGATAAGGGTGTAACTTTGTCAAAGAAGAAGAAAGTTGCATCAGAGGATACGGTTACGGATCACAGGATACTTATGAATTTTATGAAAAGCAGAAATGCAGAGGGCGCAAGAAACGCTATGCGGATACACATTCTTCATGCGATAGAGCGGTTAGGGTTAGAAAAAACAGAATAAAGTTGTTTAAGGATACAGAACATAAAAATGGCGTGGTCAATTTTGGCTGTGCCTTTTTTGTTGCATTTTGCCACTAATTCAAAATAAGTTTACAGGGAATCAAAAATAGAGCAGACAAAATGCTTGACATAAGACAACATACAGGCTATAATAAAAAAACAATAAACAAAGGAGCAATATTGGAGTGATCTGCCGAAAGGAAGTGGTATCATTGAACAGTAATCTGACTGGTGAAAGAATGAACATAGAAAAACAATTTAATCTGATTGCAGAAGGATATGACAGTAACCGAAGAAAGTTTATTCCCTGCTTTGATGACTTCTACAAGAATACAACGAAATTTATTGTTTCAAATATAAAGAAGCCAAAACAAACTGTTGATTTAGGTGCTGGAACAGGTTTATTAACAGATTTCTGGTACCAGCAATGCCCTAATTCTAAATATGTGCTTGTAGATATTGCCAATGAAATGCTGAATGTTGCCCGAAAAAGATTTGAGGGTATTGAAAACATATCATATCAAACCGAAAATTATATCCAAAAGCTCCCCGATATTCTTTTTGATACGGTTATTTCAGCCTTATCCATTCACCATTTAGAGGATAAGGATAAGAAAAAACTATTTGCAAGAATATATGACAGCCTGCCGGATGGCGGTTTATTCGTAAACTATGACCAGTTTTGTGCCGGGCAGCCGGAAATGGATCATTGGTTTAATTCTTCCTGGGAAAGTCAGTTAGCAAACAGTGGGTTAACGGATAAAGACATAGAGTTATGGAAAGAACGCAGGAAATTAGACAGGGAATGTACTGCCCGACAGGAAGTGGATATGTTGAAATATTGTGGATTTAAAATAGTTAAGTGCGTCTATTCTTATCAAAAGTTTTCTGTAATTGTTGCCATTAAATAGTGTATCAGGATATTGGATTCCTGCTTATTATTTATTTTGATATGTATAAATAATTTGAAAGGGTGATGAATAAATGCATACCTTTGAATTTGATGGAGAGAAATACAAAAAAGCCTATAAGCATCAGAAAATCTTGACATAGCCTGCTATGCCTGCGATTTACTTTTTTACATACGGACATTTGTACTGAGTACTTGTCACAAGTAATTTCTGGACAGTTCCTTATGTAGTTGTAGTGAATCAATGTCATTAACTTAAGGCATTTCTGACCGAAACTCGGTTGTACAAAAACTTGAATTGCCAGACATTTTTTCATGCTGATCAGGGGGCAGAAGGCTTAAATTAATGACATTGGTAGTGAATTATCAGTTAAAAACAGACATAAATAATCCAATGATAGGTCTTTAGCCTTTGGTGCAGAGTCGATGAACTTGTGAGATATAGAAATTACAATGCATCGAGTTTGCTTTATATTCCGCAATTTTTTACAATTCAAATAATAAGCCTGCTGGTATGATGTAAGCAGGCAAAGGCATTGCCAAAAATATTTGAAAGGAAGTGTTAGAAATGGATTACAAAAATCTGTTTGAAAAATTCAATGAAGGAGGAAAGCTGCTGTTGCCAAATGCCACAGTTCTCTTTGATGGCATTCCATGGACGAAACATCCTGCTTTTGAGGGAGTGGAGTTGAAGCACATTATCACATCCGAAAAGACAGACGGACAATTCAGTTATCATCTTGTGAGGATAGCCCCTAATAAAAAGATTGGCAGCCATATCCACGAGAAACAATTGGAAACACATGAAGTAATCGCTGGTATGGGCATGTGCGTAAATGACGGTGTAGAATTGCCCTATGAAGTGGGCATCATATCCATATTTCCAGTAGGTGTACCACATGAAGTGATTGCAGGGGATGAAGGGCTTTTCCTGTTTGCAAAGTTTATGCCCGCCCTCTGCTAATAAGTTTATCTGCTTATATTTCTTTAAACTCGCTGAAAAACATATGTGTTCCAGAGGGGATAGACTTATTTTGTGGGACAATTCCAAAGGACGCTTTATAGGCTAAAGGCGGCAATCCTACATATTTTTTAAATTGTTTTATGAAGTGGCTTTGGTCGCAGAAACCTGTGGTCAGGGCTACTTTGGTTATTGTATTGGCTTCGCGGATTAAGCGTTGTGCCTTGCGGATGCGGTTTTGGATTTGGAACTGGTGCGGCGTAAGCCCAACCTCTGCCTTAAAGCTTCTGATAAAGTGGTATTTGCTTAGAAAAACGTTTTGTGCCATTTCTTCGACAGTAAGTTTGCATTCTGGATGTAATTCCAACTGACTTTTTAAGTCGTGGATATATGGGGTATGGTTTTGGGGCTGACAGTTGGAAAAATCCCCAATTTTACTTAGACAGTTTAATAGCTGTAATATCTGATATTGATTGATTTCCGCAAGCAATGAGCCAAGCAGCTGTGTATGCGTAGATATTGGGCGAAGGTCACGAGAGTCAACAATCCCATTGCTTGCAACAGGATTGTTGACTTTTTCCATATTCAGAGCTTGCATCAGAAGAAGTTGGATATGTTTTTGTATGGTGTTAACATCTACGTTTTTTATAACATTTTTATCAATGCACAGACTAAGCAGGGTATAGCTGTTATGTGTTGAAATGCTATGCGGCACATATGGGTATATTACAAATGTTTCGTTTTGTTTATAACCCTTTGTTTCCTTATTCACAGTAAGGACAAGTGAGCCATCCAGTATGATGCCGATTGTCAATACAGAAACGTGATTATGCAGAGGGTAGGATATCGTTGAGTCTTTGCAGAAAATCAGTTCGATGCCAGTTTCAGCACTATATAAATAGCAGATATTGTTTGTAGTCATAGATTTTCCTCACAGTCTGTTATCCATTACATAGATTTATGTTACATATTAGCATTGCAGCTTTCAAGTAAACGGTTTGTCCCTGTTATTTCAGCATCTACAAGGTCGATCATTCTTTTTACATTTGCAGAATGGGCGGAAGAAACTTCATTTTCCCATAACGGATTGATTTGTTTTTCAATCCCTGCACGGTACTTTTGCAGAATATTAAGCCGCTCCTGCAAAAGTTCCTGCTGTTCATCAGGGGTAAATGTACTTAGAAAAAAAGCGGCAATAGAAAAGATGTTTGTATCGTAGTTGAATTGCAGGATAGATGCTTTTAAAGTGTTTACAAATTCGCTTTTCCCCTTATCAGAAAGTTTGTAAACGGTGCGGTCTGGCATATTTCCGACTTTCTCGGTAGTGCCAGATATAAATTCCTTTTTCTCAAGGGTTTTTAATGTCGAATATACCGTTGAATCAGCGATATTAAACCACCATTTCACATTCATGTAGTTTAAGAGTTTTATGATCTCGTATGCGTTAAGTGGTTTTTCGTATATGAAACCTAAAAGCATTGTGGCAGGTTTGGACAGCATATTTTTTCCTCCTTGACATTGGGATGTATTTATAGTACTCTATACATAAAGTAGTTTTTACCAACACTACTATTATAACATATCAATGTAGAAAAAGGAATACTGCAAAGGAGGTTTTTTATGCCGCAGCTCAATAAAGGGGGTAAATTTGTATTTGGTCTTTCCGTTATAAACCCCGATTTAACAATACACATCCCGCCACAGGCATTGTTGGAATATGATGCACTGCGGGATGGAAAAGTGATAATTTTTACGGGAAGCAAAATAACAGGCGGCTT
>VSNQ01000215.1 GCA_009774395.1 Lachnospiraceae bacterium | reverse complement strand
CTCCACAGCCTGTTTTGGATGACAAAGCCATGTTATGCACTCAGCATAAAATGTCCCATCGGTGGAAATTACCAAAAGTTTCCATTGCCTGTTACCAGTATGGCCCAGAATGCCGCCCCTTAATCACAGAATGCATAAAAAAACAGCAGAATCATCTCCGCCGTTTCTTCCTCTCATATATGCCCGCCTCTATCCCTTCCGGGCCGAAGTGCAGCCTTACCAGTTTTCCGCAATGCTGGCATTTGATCTCAAGAACCGTCCACTCCGTTTCTGTTCCCTCATCGTCCAAAATGCGCCGCCTGCATTTGGGGTTGGGGCATCTGATTACTTCCATATGCCGCCTCCTCCTTTACATTCAGACCGCCAACCGGCCTTATTTCCTGACTCTCACCACTGCCTCCCCGCACTGATATGTAACAAAGGAACCAGTCTGTCCCTGCCGGTTCCCTTTTATCCTTTGTGTATTATATTCACCTATGCCCTTGCGTCAAAGCCGCCCTGCACTTGCATTCCGTTTATCTCCTGCCTTGCCGCCCAGAACGCATCATAGTAGGCAGCCTTCAAAGCCCCGTGTACCTGTGTTTCCGCCTTCGACTCCTTCTCATGCCAGCCCATGCCCGCCGTGTAGGTCAGTACCTCGTCGCCGTTCCCGTCATACACATGGACGGCGGAACCCGTCCCCTCGTACTGGAACTCTGCTACATACGGCTCCCCGAACAGGAGGCACAGCCACCTCCTGTCAGCCTCCCATATCGTTTTCATGTCCGCCATTTCCTGACTGACCTTCCCCATCAGCGCAGCCCTGTCCGGCTGTGGCTTATTGGGGATATTTTTTGTAATCCCCCAAATATATTGGTACGCAAATTCAATCCCTTTAGCCCTCCTTCTTCTGGTCTGCCTGCGCACTCACCCGGCGCAATTCTTCTTTTTCAAGATTTCAGACCAATTTCTTTATTTAGGGAATCCCAAATAAACCGCAAAAATAACAAATACTATTCCAAGTACGATAAAAATTATAGGCCATCCCTTTTGCTTTCTACGAGAAATTCCGGTAGCAACAAACAATATTCCCAGCAGCATTGACGCAATCATTGCAAAAAATCCCATTTTATTTACCCCTTTCAAGATGGATTACTCTATCATGACGATTCGCTATTTCCAAATCATGAGTTACAGTAATGATAGTAGTGTTAAACTCTTTGTTCATGTTAAAAAGCAAGGTTACAATTCTTTCTCTGTTTTCCACATCCAGGGATGCCGTAGGTTCATCAGCCAAAATAATCTGAGGTTTCATGATGATTCCTCTGGCAAATACAGCCCTAGCCTTTTCTCCGCCGGAACATTCAAGCGGTTTCTTTTTTAGTATGGGTCTAATCTCAATCGCGCTAATGACAGTATCGAAATCTTCAACCACCTTAAAACTCTTTTTTTCAGAGTTTGCATAAAGAAACGGCAGTTTGATATTTTCTTCAATCGTCAAAGAGTTAATTAGTGCCGACTCTTGAAGAACAAAACCAATTCTTTGGTTTCTCCATTGCGCCAACTGGCTTGTATTTAACTGTTCTGTCGGCAATCCAAAAAGCGTATATTCACCGCTATAATTTCTATCAAGCAGCCCTATAATATTGAGCAAGGAACTTTTTCCTGCTCCCGATTCGCCCACAATGGCAATTTTTTCACCAGCGGCGACTTCAAGCCTAAAATCATTTAATATTGAAATCTGCGCCTTTTTGCTCTTATAGGTTTTTTCTTTAACGCTTAGATCAATAATCTTCGTCATTGCAATACCCCCAAGGAAATTGGAACCTTTTTGATTTTCCACAACATACTTTCGACAACAATTATTCCGATAGCAATATCAGAAACGACAACCAGCAACAAAGCCAGCCAGTCCATTCCTATCAAACCAAACAATCCGTAAGTGACAAAGGTAGCGTCTTTCCTTAACCAGCACCCATAACGGTTAAAAGCGGTGAATATAGAAATCAGTGCTACATTAACAAAGGAAAGCATCCCAAAATAACCATAAAAAATTCTTTTCAACTTTGAGTAACTTAATCCAACCAACAGATTGATAGTAAAGTCTTTCAGCATCAAGCGAACACTAACCAATGCGTTCCAAACAGAAAGACAAGTTATGACTATCAGCAGAATAAATGTTGTTATGAATATAATTTTTAGTGAATGAAAATAGTATTCGCTGAAATAATCGTAGTTTTCCTTTTGGCTAAAGAAATTAAATCTCAAGCCCAAATTGTCTTTGATAACTTCACTCAAACTCGCTATTTCTTCTTCCGAGGTGTCTAGAAGTATAATATCCATAAGGCCATTAAATTGAATGTCCATGCTCGCACGATCTATAAATTCCTCATTCACCGGAAAGAGGATTGAGAAATTGTAGTATGTCTTGGAATTGAGGGCATAATAATTGGAATGGTAAGCATTTTGCTTCAACACGCCCTGAACCTTTAGCGTTAGAGGCCGCCCAAGCACAGATTCTTCCATTTCTATTGTTGCTCCAACAGGATATGTTTTGCTTAACCCTTTTCCTATTAAAACAGGGATCTCCCTGTCTAATTGGTAATCAAAGTACAAATCTGTCCCTTGCGAAAGTTCAAATCCATTTAATCTATAATACTGCTCGTTCATATAGCCTAATGATATTTCCATATCATCACCGTTGGGAACAGATACAATAAACCCGTCTGTATAAAAAGCATACTTAAAGCTGCTGTTCATATAGTCATATACTGTTTGGGTTCCGTTTTCTCCAATCATGCCCATATCAATATGACTATCCGGGTCTAAGTTAGCGATGTAAACCCCTTCCTGATTTACATATTTTGTTTCTTGATACCCTTGAAATGTTGATAAAATAGAACGAGCAGCAGTAAAGGTTATGTAATTCGCCATGAGAAGCAACAGAATTATGCCTATACCAAGTATCGCTTTTCTCAAAAATATTTTTGAAACAATAAACTTAAGGATTTTCATATTTCCGCACCCGCCTTGCGCTAATTAGTATGTATATGACAAAAATAAGGACTAAATAAAAATTGTTGGCTAAATTGAACCCAAAATGAAAATTTACAAAAGCCGATAAAAGATAAGCGGAAATCAATACCGTGATACAATCCAGCATATATCGAATTGTGATTTTAGACACAGTACCGCCCACAAGTATTCTGCAAAATATTTCTGCCTTTTTTTTCTCCAGCATTTGATAATGGAAAACTATCACAATGAACGTAAACAGCGAAACAATCAGGGGCTGGTAATCAATGAAATTTTTCAAAAAAGCCTTTAGAATAAAAGCATCCAAATCCAAAGTCTTTGCATAATCCAAAAGCAAATTTAGAGAAAAGCAGAAAATATATGCAATACTTAGCTCAAACATATCCGGCAGTCTAAACAGAGATTTTTTCATGTCTACCCTCTCAAAGTATTCAGCTTTGCTTTATAAAGAGATTTTCCTGTCAGCATTGCAAAATAAAGCAGCGCAGCAACCAGGATAATAATACAAAAATCCCGTTGTGATGAATAAGTCGTAAAACTAAATCCTTTTATGCAAAGCTGCGCTGCCATATAGGAAATTGGGAACGGTATAGCCCTGTCAATCCACACAGTGATTGCTCGCTTATTTCTTAGCAGCACTCGTAGAATTACAAATATAACAAGAGCAAGGAAAGCTATTAAAAAATACGGCATTAGGATTAGCCTTGGCAGAGTTATGCCGTTTTCTTCCGTATTTTCATTTGGCCCATAAATGAGTACATCCTGGGAGCCATCGTTTTGAGCATAGAAAATCTGAATTTCAGTTTCACGGTCAAAAGGTATAACCATATTTTGTTTTCCTCGATTAGACGAATATACGTCCCAAGTTGTAGTCCAGGCATTTATGCGATAAATTTCTGTTTCTGCTTCATCGTCAAACACTTCATTACAGCTATAACCTGTCACCTTGCTATCAAAGGTTATGATAACGCTCCCATCAGGGCTATCAATAACTTTGAGCAAGTTATCGGAAAAGGGGAAAAATTTAGGTGATGTTAAAACCCCAAAAATAATCGTCACTATGGCACAAACCAAAATCGCTGTGAAACAAATGGTCTGTAGGCGTTTGACAAATAAGTCCCTCTTTACTCTTTTTAACGGCATAATATCGGTATCAGCGTCAGCATCAGGGATAAAATTCGTAGCTTTCCGCATACGCTCAAACTCTGCACGGCACTCCACGCAATGCTCAAGATGTTCGCTAACAAATTCGCATGTATCCACACTTACCATATCTTCTACATATAGTGGAAGTATATCTTTGATTAAATTACATTTATCACCCATTATCGGCCTCCATTTGTTCCAATATTTTATTTTTTGCCCGGTGATAAGTGACACAGGCCCAGTTATCTGTTTTTTGAAAAATTTCCACCTGTGCGGTTGCAATATGGCTAGGAGCAGCAATAAAGCAACAGAAATATAATTCCCATATTCTTC
>VSNQ01000214.1 GCA_009774395.1 Lachnospiraceae bacterium | reverse complement strand
TGGGAAGTTCCACAAGAAGCTTATCTTGAATGTATGGAAGCTTATCTTAATAATGAAACAGAATATGGCTGGTATCTTTGCTTAGATGGAGACAGAATTGCAGGAGGTCTTGGGGTTATCGAAAATGATTTTCATAACAGAAAAGACCTTACTCCCAATGTATGTGCAGTATATACAGAAAAGGAATATCGCTGTCAGGGAATTGCAGGACATTTACTTGATAAAGTTGTGGAGGATATGAGGTCAAAAGGGATAACGCCAATCTATTTGATTACTGACCATACAAGTTTTTATGAAAGATATGGCTGGGAATTTTTATGCATGGTTCAGGGGAACGGCGACCCTGATATGACGAGAATGTATATTCATAGATAATGTAATGAGGTAAACTGGTATGAGGAAGGTTGTTTTATTTATTGCAATGAGTCTTGACGGTTACATTGCGGATAGCCGTGGTGGAGTAGGCTGGTTAAATGGACAAGACTGCGATAGTGAAAATATTGATGTGTATTCCGAACTTGTGAAAAATATTGATACAATTTTGATGGGGTGGAACACATACTATCAGGTTACTATGGAGCTTTCGCCAACAGAATGGATATATAGTGACTTTATGACTTATGTAATCACGCATAATGAGATAAGTTCCACAGAACAAATCTGTTTTATAAACGAAAATCCTATTGATGTGGTGGAAAAATTAAAAGCAAAGGACGGAAAAAATATTTGGATTTGTGGCGGGGCGAATTTGGCTCAACAGTTAATGCATAATGATTTGATCGATCAATATTATATTTCTGTCATTCCAACTCTTTTAGGCTCTGGTATTCGGCTGTTTGGAAATCTGGAAAACGAAATAAAGCTGAAATTGCTTAAAACGCAAACATACAATGGAATAACAGATTTGGTTTATATACGCAGATCACATTCAGTTGATAGGGATGATGAAAAAATGCAATAATCCCTTGGGGGCAAAAAATAACGATAGCACCTCTGAAAAATAGGTTATCGTTAAATTTTACACTATGGAATATCGAAAGTGCGGCAAATCCAACTAATAAAACGATAGCCGTCCATGCATGGGTGCATCTGTCTTTCTGAAAAGTGTTGATTTTCGGGCATTTGCAGTAAATGTAAAAACGATAGCACCCACGCAGAATTTGTATCAATCTGGACACGCAATATGGTGGTTTGATATGCCAATGGCAATGTACAGCTTTTTTGAGGAGTATGACTTTGTAGGAAAGACAATCATTCCCTTTAATGTCCATAATGGAAGCTGTTTTTCAGGTACAATCGCAACCATTCAGGAACTGGAACCGAATGCCAAAGTGATTACAGACGGTTTTACGGTAAATGAAAGAGATGTGGCAAAAGTAGCAGGAGATGTGGCAGACTGGCTTCAGGGGTTAGGTTATTAATTTTTATCTATCGAAAAATAAAAATTTAGAATATTTTAAACAAGAAATGGAGGAATTGGCATGAAAGTTTTACTGGTAAATGGAAGTCCGCATAAGGAGGGCTGTACATACACGGCGCTCAGTGAGGTGGCGGATACGCTGAATAAAGAGGGAATCGAAACAGAGATTTTCTGGATTGGCAATAAGCCTGTTGGTGGCTGCATTGCTTGTTTGAAATGCAGGGAGAAAGGTTCTTGTGTCTTTGATGATGTGGTGAACCGTTTCCGTGAGAAAGCGTATGAAGCAGACGGATTCGTTTTTGGCAGTCCTGTCCATTATGCAGGTGCGACCGGAAATATGACAGCTTTTATGGATCGGCTGTTCTATTCGGAACTTGGAGGAAATGGAAACAAGGCATTTTATATGAAGCCGGCAGCGGCGGTTGTTTCCGCTCGGCGTGCAGGTACGACGGCAACCTTCGACCAGCTTAATAAATATTTTACGATTCAGGAAATGCCAGTTGTTTCTTCCCGTTATTGGAATATGATTCACGGTGCGACTGCTGAACAGGCAAGACGGGACGCAGAGGGACTGTATACCATGCGGGTTCTAGGCAGAAATATGGCGTATCTGCTGCGCTGTCAGGAGATTGCGCACAAAGTCGGCATAAAACTGCCAGATCAGGAAACACCAGTATTTACGAATTTTATCCGGTAATAGCGTGAAAAAGAGCATTTCACCATCCTGATTTGTACGCCTGCTTAAGCAGACAGATGGGAGTTAACGTGAAAAAATTAGGGAGGGATTGTATGAAACCGAAAATAATGGAGCAGTTTTCAATGGAAAAACGACTGATGAGAAAGCAGTAAATGGAGCAACCTCCAATGGAGAAACAATGAATGGGAAAGCCTTCGATGGAGAAGCCATTAATGGGGAAGCCTCTGATGAAGAAACAGCTAACAGAGAAAATGCAGATGCCGCTGTCGTATATTTTACTTCCGACATCTCACCAGAGGGCTGGTAGCAGTGTATAAAGCGCTGGAATGGGAGCCAGCGGGAAACGTGGCGGTCAAGCTGTCTACAGGGGAGCCGCCTGCAAGTAATTATCTCGATCCCGAATTAATCAAAGATCTGGTGCAGTCCGTAAAGGCTACAATCGTGGAGTGCAACACGGCATATGGCGGTTCCAGAACAGAAACAGCTATGCATATGCAGGTTGCCAAAGACCATGGATTCACTGCGATAGCGGATGTGGATATCTTAGATGCAGACGGCTCTATGGAACTGCCAGTGGCAGGCAGCACACATTTAGAGAATAATCTGGTGGGAGCGCATTTTGGGGAGTATGATTCGTATATGATTCTCTCACACTTTAAGGGGCACGCGATGGCTGGCTTTGGCGGAACCATTAAGAATATTTCCATTGGTCTTGGTTCTAAAGAGGGGAAGTGCCTGATTCATACAGTGGGTCAGAGCAATACCAGCCTCTGGGGCGGCGATCAGATTGGATTTACAGAATCCATGGCAGAGGCAGGAAAATCGGTGTCGGACTATCTTGGTAATGGGGAGCGCGGCGGCGTTTAAGATCACGGAAGCAGCGACAAAGATTACGAATCTGGGCGCTTTGAAGATTGTCCTAGGAGTCAGGCGCTTTGCGTTGTATATTGTTTTCGTGATGATCTTCTCGCTGATGACGGGAATCCTTACAAACTGGATAGTCGCTTACTTACAGGCAATATAAATATTCATGTTCCCCCATCGGTTTCAAAGCAGAGGAGTATGTCCTTGCCTGTATGTTTCGAACCATTCACACGCATGTATTTCGCAAGTGTTTTAAGGTGATTTAGAATGGTCATAAAGGGATTCCTAAAGGGTATGTATTTCCTCCTCTGTAATATGTTTAATTCCATTGTATGAGTCATTCAGTTTTTGGATAAGCTGGTTTATTTGACTATTCTCTGAGTGTTTGGTGGTTCTGACTATATTGGTGATGATTCCTGTAACGGAAAGTGGATCTCGAAAATGAACAACATTTCCATTTTCATGAAAAATAACTTCTTTTTTCCAATAATCATCACAATAACATCCGTTATGAATGGATTCCTTTATCAGCGAATTTAGTTTTTCCTTTGTACACTCATTATGTTTGATGGATTTTTCCAATGCCAATTGTAAAAAAGGACTCTTATTTTCAACCAATATATCTAACAATTGGGAAATGTACGGAAATACAAATGTATGTTTACGGTTGCTGCCATCCTTATATCGGATTTTATCGCGAATTTCAAACGGTTCAGTGAAATAATTCAGTACTTTATCACTGGATTTTGCAATATGCTTTACCATGTCTGGGTTATAATGAGCATTGAAATCTGGGCATGAACAGGACAAATAATGGGCTTGATAATATAATTCTGGGATTTCTCTTGCCCGCAGTTTTTCCAGCATAGACAGGTCATTGTGGTCTGCTGCAAACGAGATGAGATGTATCCTTAACTGATCCTCTGTTGCAAGTTTGCATTGTAAGTCATTCATATTGGGGTGGAAAACAAATACACCATTATCGAGTACGTCAAATTTATTACGCTGTATATTCGTTCCCGCACCAAAAGTCTTAATATAGTCGTTATCGTTTCGACTGTCAAACCATATGTAGTTCTTATCTACCAAAAATTTCAGAAAATCATAATTGCCGAACATGATAGCATATTCCAATACGGTTTTTCCATATTCGTCCGGATTGAGGATAGGGTTGTCTTTCTCCTCAATGTAGGCAGTCCACTCAGCCTTGCTGTGTGATTGTGCAACGGTGTAATTGGTCATTCTGTTTTTGGGTTTTCCGCATTTTCCAGCGCTCAATATCTGCTCAAAGGAAACATGGAGCAATTCTGAAAAAGTTGGCAAGTCATGTATCTGAATTGCCTTTGCTCCTTTTATTATTTGAGATAGGCGGTTTGCCATTTTTTGTATATCCTCTCTGCACGGTTCAGAAAAGCCGTTTTTTTGAAGATATGCAATGCAAAACTGTCGAGCAGATTTAAATTCCCGTTCAATTAATCCCGAAATATAGGTACCTATTTCCTGATTGTCAATTTTATAACACATTTTTATCACTCCTTTTAAAAATATTATATTGTATTTTCTTAATAAAGTATAT
>VSNQ01000213.1 GCA_009774395.1 Lachnospiraceae bacterium | reverse complement strand
AGTGAAACATATTCTTTAATGGAATGAATGGGGATATTTGCCATACGCATACACTGTATCATTTTAATCCATTCAATATCCTCGTCTGTATATTGCCTGTATTTTTGGCTGTTTCTAGCTATTTGGGGCAGTAATTTTTCCTTTTCGTAATATCTCAAAGTTGCTGTTGATAATCCTGTCATTTTGGCTGTTTCCTTTGCTGAATACATAGTAATCCGCCTTTCTTCTTAATCATAAACTATGAAGTGCGCTTCAAGTCAACAAGAAAATTATAGCATAACAGAAAAAAGATATTAGGAATGGGTGGCGGTTTATATTATTTTTCTATTTTTAATGCTATGCTTTTTCCATTTGGCTATAACTCCTTGATATTCATTTCCTTTTTTCGTGACAAAGGGGAGAATGCCAAATCGGAATATTATAAAATGTTTCATTTTTTGATATAAATATGTTTTCTGCCTATAAATATCTTTATAAAATTTATCTGTTGCCTTATTTACAATATTATGAATTTTGGGGTTGCTAAATGGATGACTGGAAAATGGTGTCTTAATAGCAAGTGACTTAGAAATAGTTGCTCCAGAATAACAAAACAGCTTATTTAATATTTTAGCAGTATCTTTTCCACCGTAATTCTCATATGTTGAAACGCTGATGGCATATTTTCCGAATAGTAATTGTTCTATTACAAAATGTCCACGGTCTATAATAACTTTCATTTGCCCGGAAATATTGCTTGCATAGGTGGGAGAGCCTATTATAACGCCGTCTGCTGTTTCAATATTTTCTGATAATTTTTCCATGTCATCATTCAAAATGCATTTTCCATTTTTGTAGCATTGACAGCAACCAACACAATATTTCAAATTCAAATCTGCAACATGATAAAATTGAATTTCTACATTCGGGTAAGTTTCTAATTTTTGATACATTTCATGCAGTATCAATGCCGTTACGCCGTTTTTTCTGTGACTTCCGTTTATTATGATAATTTTCATGTTCGTTTGCCCCTTTCAATTTTTATTATAGTGGTATATAATACTTTTTGAAAAGTACGAACTTTTTTGTGTGATACTATCAAAAAGGAGAGAATGTGTTGTGAAAAAAGAACCCTGCTATCTTCAAGATTTTGGCTATGAAAGATTTGAAACGATTGTGGGAATGATTGGCGGAAAGTGGAAATTAAGAATCATATATATGTTGGCGTTTCACGAAGTATTGAGATATGGGGAGTTGAAACGTTTGCTTGCGCCAATCACGCATAAAATGTTGACAAATCAATTAAAAGAATTGGAGAAAGATGGGCTTATTATTCGCAAGGAATATCCGCAAGTTCCTCCAAAGGTCGAATATTATCTATCCGAAATGGGAAAAGGTTTAAGACCTGTGGTAAGGGCAATGTATGATTGGATTGAAAAGTATGGTATTGAATAAATAGGTGCAAATGCGAGTAAGGGTGGTAGTTCCTTAATGATAATTGGAATATGGTGCTAACACCATGTATTAAGGGCGCATAAGGATTAAATCTGTATTTTTCTACAGATTTAGTTTGGATTTAGGTTGATATTTGATGAATGCCGAATGTACGCAAATGTATTTGAAAAACATTAATTTTTCAATATCTCTGGCAGTACGCCTTGGGCATAGTTGATTTCGAAAGTGACTTTACCGTTCTCTGGTACGTTAAAATGAAAGTCCAGCATTTCTACCTCTTTGAGCATATCCGGCAGGTCGATGTTCTTATACCGTTTTACTTCCTGTCCCTCTACCATAAGGCATACCGGAACTGCGTTTCTCAATTTTGCTGTGTTTTCCTGCCTTCATAATGTTTTCCACCTTCTTTCTGTTTGTGTTTGTACTGACTGCTTGTCTTGTGAGTGACAGCTTGCACATTTTTGGTGGAAAGACAGAGCTTTTTTCAAAGAAAAATTCCTTACTTTTATCAATAAATTTCTTACAGCATTGCTTTGACATCTACTCTGAAAGCGCAGCTTTCAACATTTCCAGCAATTGTTCAGCGATAGGAGTAAAAACTTGATATTTTTTCCATATTAGATACATTTTTGTTTCAAGTTTAGGAGTAAGAGGGCGGAAAGCAAGCCCGCTGTCGGGGCTTGTATCAATCAAATGTTCAAAAGTTAAAAGATAACCCAGCCCTTCTTTCACAAAAAGTGATCCGTTATATGATAGACGAAACGACCCTTCAAGGTGTAATTTATCCATGTTATTGCCGCACCATCTGGAAATATCATTGCTCCATCCCTGTTCGGAACAAAAAAGAGGAAGTCCAAATAAGTCATCCACGCAGATGGAGTCTTTTTCTGCTAATGGACAGTCCTTTGGCATGACGACACCCCATAGATCAGCATAGGGAAAGGTTAAATAATGATATTTTGCAGTATTGGGTTCCTGCGCCAGTACGGCAAAGTCAATGATACCTTTATCCAGTTTTTCTGTAACCTGTTCCGTGTCGCCGCTGGTAATATGATAATGCAGATCAGGGTAAGATTCTTTGAATCTTCTGATTGTGGCGGCGAGGCATCTGATCTGGTAAGATTCCGCCAAACCGAAGTAAACATCCCCGCCCAGAACATCATCCAAAGCAAGAAATTCTGTTGTAATTTTGTCAGCCATTTTTATCAAGTCTTCTGCTCGCTTTCGAAGCAAAACACCTTCCTCAGTTAGTTGTATGCTGAAACTATGGCGCGTAAACAGTTTTTTCCCAAGCTCATCTTCAAGTGCTTTTAACTGCTTGGAGAGAGTGGGCTGGGTAACGTGAAGCAGTTCTGCCGCACGGGTCATGTTTTCTTCTCGTGCTGCGGCAAGAAAATATCTCATGGTTCGCAGTTCCATTTTGACCTCCCATGATATTCTTAAAATTTATATCATGATATAAATTATAACTATTAGCGAAATGAAAGTCAAGAGGATATAATACAGACATAGCAGGAAGGGAGGCGGTCATACGGATGATCTGATTCAGAATCTAAAGGATGCAGGCTGTAGCGCTCAGACCATTGAGAAGGTCTGCAGGCTGTATGGTAACGGTCAGGTTCAGGATGCGATTAAAATGCTGCGGAAGCATCGCTGCGACCTGATGGACAGTCTGCATGAAAGTCAGGGGAGAGTTGACTGTCTTGATTTTTTAGTATGGCGGATGGAAAAAGAAAAGTAATCATAAAAAAATAAGGAAAAGAAAGAGAGGCATTACAAAATGGAAAATATTGTAAAACTGGGATTAACAAAGGAATGGGATAAGACTTTCCCGAAAAGTGAAAAGGTGAGCCACCGCAAGGTGACATTCCCAAACCGTTACGGAATCACGCTGGCGGCAGACCTTTATGAGCCGAAGGGGGGCGAAAAGAAACTGGCTGCGATTGCGGTATGCGGGCCGTTTGGCGCAGTAAAAGAGCAGGCAGCCGGACTGTATGCGCAGACCATGGCGGAGCGCGGCTTCCTCACCATTGCCTTTGACCCTTCTTTTACCGGCGAAAGCGGCGGCGCACCCCGTTACATGGCTTCGCCGGATATTAACACGGAGGATTTTCAGGCGGCGGTTGATTTTCTTTCCGTACAGGAAAATGTTGACCCTGAGCGTATCGGCATTATTGGTATTTGCGGCTGGGGAGGCTTGGCCCTGAATGTGGCGGCGCTGGATACCCGCATCAAGGCGACGGTTGCCTCCACCATGTATGATATGTCCCGTGTCAATGCCAATGGATATTTTGATGCAGATAATTCTGCTGATGCACGGTACGCGAAGAAAGAGGCTATGAACGCCCAAAGACTTGCTGATTACAAAAATGGCAGTTATGCGCCGGGCGGCGGGGTTGTCGATCCGCTTCCGGAAGACGCGCCTTTCTATGTGGCAGATTATCACAATTATTATAAAACGGATCGCGGATACCACAAACGTTCGTTAAATTCCAACGGCGGCTGGAATGTGATTGGGTGTATGTCCTTTATGAACCAGCCTATTCTTCAATACAGCAATGAAATCCGCAGCGCAGTTCTTATTATGCACGGAGAGAAGGCACATTCCTGCTATTTCAGCCGCGATGCTTATGCCGCAATGGTGAAGGATAACCCTTATATAGATAATAAGGAGCTGCTGATCATCCCGGATACAGTCCACACAGATCTGTATGACGGCGGCGGAAAGGATGCAATCCCGTTTGATAAGCTGGAACAGTTTTTTGTGGAAAATTTGAAATAGTATTTAAAAACTTAGAGTACGAGGAGAAAAACAATGTTAGGAAATTTTATATATTGTAACCCGACGAAACTTTATTTTGGCGAGGATTCCCTTGCCAGTCTGAATGAAGAACTGCCTAAGTATGGACAGAATATACAGCTTGTGTATGGCGGCGGATCGATCAAAAAGAATGGTATCTATGATAAAGTCATGGAGATTTTGAAAGCAAATGGAAAAAATGTGTTGGAAGATGCAGGCGTCATGCCAAATCCAACGGTACAGAAACTGCAGGAAGGCTGTAAGATTGCCAGAGAGGGTAAGGCAGACCTGATTCTTGCAGTTGGGGGCGGTTCTGTCTGTGACTATGCAAAAGCGGTTTCCGTATCTGCATACTGCACGGAAGATCC
>VSNQ01000212.1 GCA_009774395.1 Lachnospiraceae bacterium | reverse complement strand
TTATAGTACAAGGAAATAAATAGATGCATAAAAAATAAGTAATATAATTTTCGCAAAAATAAGAGAGGAAATACTCAAAATATGACAATAGATAAAGAGAAAATATACGCTTGCTGGCTTGACAACCTGTTCTGGTTTCATCGGAAAACAAAGCATCTGCTACTACAGACAATCGGTTCTGCAGAGGAAATCTACAATGTGATTGACAGTTCAGCTAAGAACAGCATAATCGCACTAATAGGAATAAAAGAATACGAAAAATTAAAAGAATATAAGCAAAAGCAGCTTGCGCAGCATCAAACGCCGCAGTTGATATGGGAAAAACAGGAGAACCTTGGAATTAAATATACCTATTACAATGCATCGGACTTTCCGCACAAACTAAAATCCATTCCCGATCCGCCATTTGGTATTTTCTATAAGGGAGAACTGCCTGACAAAAAACGTCCAGCGGTGGCAATGATTGGCGCACGCAAATGCAGCGAATACGGAAGATGCATGGCAGAGAGCATTGCGGCAGGATTGGCGTTAAAGGGGATTGCCGTTATCAGCGGCATGGCTATGGGAATTGATGGAATCAGTCAGCGCGCAGCATTGAGCGCCGGAGGGAAATCGTACGGTGTGCTTGGCTGTGGTGTGGATGTAATTTATCCTGCTTCCAATGCTCGATTATATGAGAAACTCGTGGAAAAAGGCGGCGTGCTGTCAGAGTATCCACCAGCGATGGAACCAAGATCGGCATTATTCCCACCAAGAAACCGCATAATTAGTGCGCTTTCGGATATTGTACTGGTAGTAGAAGCAAGGGAAAAAAGCGGCACATTTATCACGGTGGATATGGCATTGGAACAAGGCAGGGAGGTTTATGCTGTGCCAGGAAGATGCACCGATGGGCTAAGTGTAGGCTGTAATCGTTTGCTGCGCCAAGGTGCAGGTGCAGTAATGTCTGCTGAGGATATCATAAATGATATGGGCTGGAATATGGCTTTAAAGGAACAGGAGCACCAGCCGCAGATTGCACTGTCACAGACAGCGCAGGAAATCTATAAAGTACTAGAGCCGCTTCCGATTTCGCAGGACGTAATTATATCATTGCTGCGGGAAAATGGCTGCTGTGAAAATACTTCCAAGATATGCCAAGGCTTTCTGGAATTGGAATTAAAAAAAGTCGCTGTTAGGACAAATGGAGGGTATCAATTAGTCCCTGCACAATCAAAATTGCTCTTTTAAAAATGCACAAATTGCTCAAAATTAACAACATACACAAAAATTCTCAAATTTTACTTGCATCTGTTAATAATTTAGGTTATAGTGGGAAATTGAAAGTATAAAGGACAGCAAAAAGGGAATCAAAAGTATTGTATAATTTATACGAAACTGTTCTGCCGTCTGCTACGGCAAGACGAAAGTACGCTATTCAGTAACACAAAATACTTTGGATTGTGAAAAAATAGACAAACTATGTCATTATAGTTTAGTTTTATACAATTTTTTCATAATGCAGTTGACAAAAGCATAATATACATGCTGGATAGCCATAATATAACGATAAGGGGTAACAGTATGGCAAAGTATTTGGTAATAGTGGAATCTCCGGCGAAGGTAAAGACCATTAAAAAATTTCTCGGAGCGAATTATGAGGTAATGGCAAGCAACGGCCATGTGCGTGATATGCCTAAGAGTCAGCTTGGATTCAATGCAGAAAATGATTATGAGCCGAAGTATATTACAATCCGCGGCAAGGGCGATATTTTAGCGAAGCTGCGTAAGGAAGTAAAGAAAGCGGATAAAATTTATCTTGCGACTGACCCTGACCGCGAAGGGGAGGCGATTTCATGGCATCTTTACGCGGCTTTAAAATTGGAGGACAAAAAGGTCTATCGCATTACCTTTAATGAAATTACAAAGAATGCAGTAAAAGAGTCACTAAAAAAACCAAGAGAAATTGATATGAGCCTTGTGGATGCACAGCAGGCAAGAAGAATGCTTGACCGTATGGTGGGGTATCGGATTTCCCCGCTTTTGTGGGCGAAAATCAAGCGCGGGCTTAGCGCAGGACGGGTGCAATCCGTTGCCCTTCGGATTATTTGTGACAGAGAGGAAGAAATCAACGCATTTATACCTGAAGAATATTGGACACTGGAAGCACAATTAAATGTAAAAGGCGAGAAAAAGCCGCTGACTGCTAAATATTATGGCAAGGTGGACGGTGTAGGCAAGGCAGAAATCTCCTCCCAGAAAGAGATGGACACTGTTTTAAAGGAATTAGAAAATGCAGCATTTGCAGTGGCAGATATAAAAAAAGGCGAGCGCACGAAGAAAGCGCCACTTCCTTTTATAACGTCAACACTACAGCAGGAAGCAAGCAAGGTATTAAATTTTTCAACACAGAAAACAATGCGCTTAGCGCAGCAGCTTTATGAAGGTATAGAACTTAAAGGACAGGGAACAGTAGGTATTATTACGTATTTAAGAACCGATTCCACAAGAGTTTCTGATGAAGCCGTTGTTGCTGCAAAAGAGTATATTATGAAAAACTATGGTGCGGAATATGCAGCAGCAGAAACTACAGAGAAGAAAAAAGAACAGAAAATTCAGGATGCACATGAGGCAATACGCCCAACAGATATTAATAATACACCGGCAGCAATTAAGGAATCACTGAGCCGTGACCAGTATAGATTGTATCAGCTTATTTGGAAACGTTTTACAGCAAGCAGAATGACCAGTGCAAAATATAATACGACATCTGTAAAAATTGATGCTAACGGACACCGTTTTACCGTTGCCGCTTCCAAAGTAGCCTTTGACGGTTTTATGAGTGTGTATCGTGATGACGAGGACGACAAATCCGAGGCGAATATGCTGGTAAAGGAGATTACAAAGGAATCTGAACTTACACTTGAGAAACTAGATCCGAAGCAGCATTTTACGCAGCCGCCTGCGCATTATACCGAAGCGTCGCTGGTGCGTGCACTAGAGGAACTTGGCATTGGGCGTCCAAGTACGTATGCACCGACAATTACAACGATTTTAGCGCGGCGTTATGTGGTTAAGGAGGATAAAAATCTCTATATATCTGAACTCGGTGAAGTTGTTAATAATATGATGAAAGACGCATTTCCAACTATTGTGGATGTAAATTTCACTGCTAATATGGAAGCACTGCTTGACAAAGTGGAGGAGGGAAGCGTTCATTGGAAAACAGTAGTTTCCAATTTCTATCCTGATTTAGATGAAGCGGTAAAAAAGGCAGAACAGGAACTTGAGGAAGTAAAGATTGCAGATGAGGTATCAGAGGAAATATGTGAAGTCTGTGGCAGAAATATGGTAATTAAATACGGCCCACACGGAAAATTTCTGGCGTGTCCCGGATTTCCGGAATGTCGCAGCACTAAGCCGTATTTTGAAAAAATCGGTGTAGCCTGCCCGAAATGCGGCAAGGAGATTGTGGTGCGCAAAACGAAGAAAGGCAGAAGATATTACGGCTGCGAGGCGATACCAGAATGTGACTTTATGGTATGGCAAAGGCCGTCAAAAGAAAAGTGTCCGGAATGCGGCGGTATCTTATTAATAAAAGGAAATAAGCTTGTATGCGCCAATGAAGAGTGCGGCAACGTTGTGCCGTTAAAACAAAAGCAGGAAGCGTAAATAATTTATATATTGAAAATTAGACAATTGTGTGTTAAAATGCCCATTAGAGATGGAATTTTTGTGAATTTATTGTAAACATGGAGGTTTGCTATGGGTAGTGTACAATTGTTGGACAAGACGAGAAAAATAGGGAAACTTTTGCACAATAGCAATTCCAGCAAAGTGATTTTCAACGATATTTGTAAGGTGATTCGTGATATTGTGAATTCAAATGTGCTGGTTATCAGCAAAAAGGGCAAAGTTTTGGGCGTAGGGAATTATGAGGGCGTTGATCAGCTTAATGAACTGGTTGAATCAAACGTCGGTGGTTTTATAGACCCCATGCTTAACGAACGTCTGTTGGGTGTGCTATCCACCAAGGAAAACGTCAACCTTGCCACACTGGGATTTGAAAGTGAAGATATCCGCAAGTTTCAAGCGATTATTACACCGATTAATATTGCTGCGGAACGATTGGGTACCTTATTTATATACAAATGTAATGAGCAGTATGATATTGACGATATTATCTTATGCGAATATGGAAGTACCGTTGTCGGTCTGGAAATGCTGCGTGCAGTCAGTGAGGAGAGTGCGGAGGAGAGCCGCAAAGTTGCTGTGGTGAAATCTGCGATATCAACGCTGTCGTTTTCGGAGATGGAAGCGATTACGCATATTTTTGATGAGTTAAACGGCACAGAGGGCATTCTTGTGGCAAGCAAGATTGCGGATAGAGTAGGTATTACACGCAGTGTTATTGTAAATGCACTGCGCAAGTTTGAGAGTGCGGGTGTTATTGAGTCGCGTTCTTCCGGCATGAAAGGAACCTATATTAAGGTATTAAATGATGTTGTATTCGAGGAAGTCGATTCACTGAAGCGCCAGATAAATAAATAAAATGGTAGATAATGAAAATTTTGCAGAAGTGAGATAGTAAATAGTGAATGTTTCGTGAATGTTTCGTGAATGTTTCATAGAAGTAATA
>VSNQ01000211.1 GCA_009774395.1 Lachnospiraceae bacterium | reverse complement strand
CAGATATTCCTTTACTTCACTAAAAATGGACAAAATAATAGCTCCTTCCTTTGATATTAGGCATCAAAAGCAATCCATCAGGAGTTTACAAAGTCCTATAATAAGCTTTACGGACGCATCCGGCGTGGCAAGGTTCCGAATGATACTCCTTTAATGGAACAGTTAAAGAAGCTGCATGATGAATATACCGAAAAATACGAGAACACACACAAGAAAGACCGAGAAGCGGTCTGGAAAGAATATATTCAGAAAAACAAGGAATTGCTTGGATAAAAGTCTTAGAATTGACCATTTTATAAAATTTTATAAAACATCAAATTTGCATATTGACAATCAACGAAAATATGATAGTCTATAATGATACAACCGTCAAGATTGTATGGAGGCATGGGCGAAAGGAGATATAAATATATGTATGAATATGTGAAAAAATCCGAATATGCGCCCGTTAGAAAAGAACTTGAAGGAATTATTAAGAGGGTTCAAAATGAGATGTGGGAAAGGTATGGACTGACATTTCAATTTCAATTAATCGGAAGTGGGAAAAGACATCTTGTAACCAGAATCCGTGGGGGAAATGGCGGATATGACTTTGATTATAATTTGATTATCCAACGTTGGGGAGATATGTATAATAGTAAAGTTATGATTGTGAAACAAGGGTTCATGGATGCGTTTAAAGGAGCTGTAAAGGGGACACCATATTCATCTCCAAAGGATTCGACATCCGCTATTACAATAAAAGTGATTGATAAAAAGCAAAAGAAAGTATTTCACAGTTGTGATTTTGCCATTATCTATTATGAGGATTACAGTGTAAATAATGGCTATTACTATTTGAGAAATGATAAGAAACGTAATGTATATGAATTTGTTTTTCGTTCCATAAATTTTGGAATAGAGGAAAAGGTGCATGATATTCTTGGGAAAAATGACGGCTGGACGTGTATTAGCGAAGAATATCGAAAACTAAAAGATATCAATGAAGAAAAAGGGAAACATTCGTATTCCCTCTATGCCGAAGCAGTCAATAATGTATATAATCAAATGTACCTACAATAACTCATTACACTGAACAAGGCTAATTAATTTCCGAATATTTTAGAAGCATTGTAGAAGCACAAACAACATACAATATAGCTTTCCACGTAAAAAGGCTTTCGGAGAAATCCCCGAAAGCCTTGATTTTACTGAATAAATTGTAATTACTCAATGATAGTAGCAACCCTGCCAGATCCAACTGTTCTACCACCCTCACGGTATTTGAATAGCGTTCTTTGTGGTATTTTCTATGCTTTTTATTGCGGAAAACAGCGTAAAATCGTTGTTTTTGTATGGCGTATTTTTATTTGCATGATTTCTTGGCACCGTTTTGGCACCAAAATGATTTTCTCCTTATCTACTCTTATTACATGGTGCTAGCACCATGTATAAATATCATTAACAAGGAAAATATCAATTCATTGTCCTCCACCACTCTAATCAACAAACTGGAATTTCATTGTTCTTTAAACATATTTGTATCATGATTCATATGGATAGTAGTGTTCTGCCTTCGACTGAAATTCACATAATTTTAATATCTTCATATCATTATCAAAGTCTGCTATTGTAACACCATCAAAGTCATCTACCCTGCCATCATAATTGCATTTAAAATACCATTCAACAATTAACGTTTGATTTAGTTCTAATATTCGCTTAATTGTCCATTCCAATACTTGTCCTTTATTATGCCAATCTTCAAACCACATTGCAATTTGTGATAAGCCATGATATTCCGGACCATAGCATTCACTATACAAAGCATTTTCAGAAAAAGTCTGCTTTACAATCTCAATATCCTTATCTATCCAAGACTGAAAATATTTCTTAATGACATCTGCTTTCATATTTTTTTCTCTCCTAAATCCCGATTGTGATTTGATGATTTTTAAGGAACTGATTCATTTTGATTATTCGGAAAGGCATTAAACCATGCTCGTTCCTCAAAAGTTCGCTTCTTAGGTAAAGTTGGTTCTGTCTCGGCAATACCAACAGGCAAAAAACACACCAACTCAAAGTTGTCGGGAACGTTTAAGATTTGAGCCATTTGATAACCAATTTTATCTTCATCAGTGATGTGTCCTTCATACCAACAGCTCTGATATCCGAGTTCAACTATAGCTAACAACATATTTTCGATTGCAGCGGAATAATCTTGAACCGCAAAGCACTTTTCCCTGTATGCAGGTAGTCTTTGTGTTAAAACGCATATTATAGCGGGAGCCGTTTCTCCAACTGGTGGGTTTATAACTTTATGTAGTTTTTTCAATACATCTTTATCATCAACTGCTATTAGACTTGTTGTTTGCTTATTGCAGCCTGACGGAGCGTTCAGTCCCGCTTTCATTATTGTTATTAAATCTTCTCTGGGAACAGTATCAGATTTATACTTACCTCTGTAACTATGCCTTTTGTTAATTGTTTTATATACATTCAATTATATTACCTCCGCATATCCCAATTTACACATACATGTTTCTTGGCAAATTTTGAATCCATATTTTGAATAAAAATCCTGCGCATCTTTTGTTGTAAGTAAACCATAGCCTTTTAAGCGTACATCATTAAGAATGTATTCAATAAATTTTTTACCTAAACCTTGGTTCCTATATCGTTCATCCACAATAACATCAGTCACATAATACATTGTTGCATAATCCGTTATGATTCTTGCAAACGCTATGATAATGTCCTTTTTTATATCAAGAATACCAAAACACAAAGAATGTTCTATTGATAAGCGTATGGTTTCTTCATCTCTTGTATCTGCCCAATAGGACTGTTTTAAAAGATTAACTACGTCTAAATAGCGGGTTCTTATAATACTTATATCATTAGTGTAGTAAAATTTATCTTTATATTGAATCATGATAATCAATCCTCCATATACCGATTTGTTCATTTAATTATATCACTTCTATTCCTCATTTACCACATAAATATAGGGCGCAGCAACCACCGCACCCCACATTTATTATCGTTCTAACGATTTCTCTATTTTCCACTTCTGCCCTTTCAAGTCATTCTGTTTCTCATAAAGATTATTGCGCTCTTTGCACAATTCTTTCATGCGCTCCAACTGCGCCCACACTCCCTCCCGGCAATCTGGCTCTATCTTCTTATATTCCCCGGTCAGATTGCGAATTGTATTATTGTTTTCCTTCATCTGCTCCGACAGACATACCCAGTCTATCAGATTTTGCACTTCCTTGTCCGTTTCGTAAAGGTCTGTTTCTGCCACGATTTTAGCACACAGCCGCACCATAACTTTCTTTTCCATATCCGTCATATCCTATCAATCTCCTTTCCTATCGGCTCATTTCAAAGGTATGTTTCGGGCGTTTCTTTGCCCTTTCTGCCTGTTCTAATGCCTTTGACCGTTCCACTATCGACTGTACCTGTTCCCTGCCTAAATGACGCTCCAAACTCCCCAAATCAGTCGCTTTTTCCTGCAATCGGTCTATAATGTTGCTCTGCTCCATGACCTTATCCGTCAAGCGGCTAATCTGTACTTGTTGTCCGTCCACTTTGGCGGTCAGCTTCCTGCCCTGCTCCGTAAGCTGTACGCACTTGATAGTCAGATTTTTTACCACTTCTTTCAATTTCTCCACAAGTGGAAGTGCCTTTTTATCCCGATAATTCTTTGCGCTCATCAATGCCCCCTGCTCTGCCAACTGCCATTTCGCATCTTCATCATAGGTGTGTATATTGCGCTCCATAACTTCCTTTGACTGTACCATTTTGTTAAGTTCCTGCCGGATTGCTTCGCCCTCTTTCCGTATCTGCTCCGTTTCCCGTCCTGCTTCTATCTGCCGATGAAGAATATCGGATAATTCCTCTTTACTGCCGGAGATTGTCTGTTCCAGTTCTGCAACCTCTTTCTGCCGTTCCTGCTTCTCAAAATCGAGTACGGACAAATGCTTGTTATGTGTACCTAACTGTTTCCACTGTACGCCATGCCGCCCCATGACTTTTGAAAGTTCCTGCTTCTCCGCTTCAATCCATTCGTTCCATTCCGTCATTCCCCTTGCGCCACCCTTAAAGCCCTGTTCCGACAATGCGCCTTTGAGGGAAACTCTCGTGTCAAGTCCACGCTTGCTGTTACGGATAAAGGGAACAAAATCAATGTGAATGTGCGGTGTCTGCTCGTCCATGTGCAAATGACTTGAAAACACAAACAAATTCGGATTTCTTTTCTGAAACTGTTCCATAAACTTACTTAAAATCTCTTTCGCCAACTGCCCCTCATTGCTCTGCACATTCATATCATCTTTATTGCCGATTTGGAAAATTACCTCATAAAATAATTTCTCCTGCTTTCCCCGGCGTATCTTCTCATAGTAATCGCTAATCTTTCGGTCACTCCGTTTCTGCTTTGCGTTGTAGCGTTCCAGTGCTTCATCAAATAGAGTATGATAGACCTCTTTTATATCCGAGTGGCAAAACTCCACGTTATCCCGGCTTCGTTCCTTATCTACATTCTTTGCGCTAAAGGCTCTCGTATTGTGATTGACTGAACCTTTCCCCATCATGCCGCTAATCGTTCTTTCCAATAGGCATATCCTCCACATTCTATATATTTGTGCCGCTAATTTTACTGCGCCGAAAGGCGCAAGGCTTTGTTACTTTCCCGAAAGTAACGCAAAAGCACTTTCGACAGGCTACGCTCTATCAAAAGTGCCTTTGCGCCCTGCCGGGGGCAAGCTGT
>VSNQ01000210.1 GCA_009774395.1 Lachnospiraceae bacterium | reverse complement strand
GTTGCAAACTTATTATACATTAGAAAGTGCCTTGTGTGTTATTTTATTTTTCAAAAAGTTGTAAAGTGGTGTTAATTCACATTCTTGTAAAATTTGCTAAAATATTCAAGATAATATGCTTCTTTTTTGTTATGTGTTTATTCTGTTTGTAATAATTTAAAGGTTGTAATTGTATTTAGGATTTAGTATAATCAAATTAATATCCACCAGTTTACAACTTTTTAAGAATGCTCGAATTGCATTAAGTATTTATACTGCTTAACAGTCCAAAAGTTGTATAATATGAACTCAAAATAGCCATTTTTATGCCTGAAACCCAGTATTTACAATGGATTCAGGTTTTGAGTGCATATTATAATATATACTCAAATCGATTTCCGCATAAATACAGGCTTTGAAGCCATTTTTTGCTTATTTGAGTATATATTATACGACTTTAAGGTTAACAGTTAAAATTTCCGAGTAACCTGGCTGCATAACGCCAGCCATATATGTTTAACCGGTGCCGTACGGTAAATCCTGGTGTTATGTAGTATAGTATAATTAAATTAATATTCACCAGTTTACAACTTTTAAAAATTTCTCGATTTACTGTTTAAAATGTATTATTTATACATTTTAATACCTAAAATATATGGGAAAATTGAATATTTATCCAATGCAAAATTATCAAAATATAATTTTTACAAAATCTTGTAAACTGCTGTTATTCTAATTAACACCTTAAAACGTGGAAAAATTGAATTTATCCTAATGTAAAATTATGAAAACATAACTTTTACAAAATCTTGTAAACTGCTGTTATTCTTATTAACACCTTTAAAACATGGAAAAATTGAATTTATCCTAATGTAAAACGATGAAAACATAATTTTTACAAAAAGTTGTAAATAACATTGATGTAAGAAACAAAAATATAAAACATAAAGGCATTAAAGATAATGTTTTATAATAGTAAAATTTCCTGATATTACAAAGGAACAGTTAGGGCTGACTTTTGTTGTGAGATAACCAAGAACTGTTTTTAATTCTAAGAACTTTATATTAATTGTATAGTAGGGAAAGAAAATTTTATCATGTCAATTATGAGGAGGAAATAGCATGAGTGTAGAACCGATGCATATTACAGACAAGGAACGTGTAATTGTAATTGATTTTGGCGGGCAGTACAATCAGCTTGTTGCTAGACGTGTTAGAGAATGCAATGTATATTGTGAAATTTATTCTTATAAAACGGATATTGCACAGATTAAAGCAATGAAGCCTAAAGGAATTATTTTGACGGGCGGGCCGAATAGCTGCTACGAGGAAAATGCACCGACTTATGCAAAAGAACTGTTTGAAATGGGCATACCTGTTTTGGGATTGTGTTATGGTGCGCAGCTTATGATGCTTTTGTTAGGCGGCAAAGTGGAGAAAGCACCTGTGCGTGAGTATGGGAAAACAGAAGTTTTGCTTGATTCATCATCTGCATTATTCTCTAATGTTGCACCAACAACGATTTGCTGGATGAGTCATACAGATTATATTTCAAAAGTGGCTCCGGACTTTAAAATTATAGCACATACGGCAGATTGTCCGGTGGCAGCAGCAGAGTGTAGGGATAAAGATTTATATGCGATACAATTTCACCCGGAGGTACTTCATACACAAGAAGGTACAAAAATGTTATATAATTTTGTACGTAATATTTGCGGTTGCGCGGGAACGTGGAAAATGGATTCCTTTGTAAAGACATCCATTGCGCAAATACGTGAAAAAGTAGGAAATGGTAAAGTTTTGTGTGCATTATCCGGCGGCGTGGATTCTTCAGTTGCAGCAGTGTTAATGGCGAAGGCTATAGGAGCACAGTTGACTTGTGTTTTCGTTGATCATGGGTTGTTGCGCAAAAATGAAGGTGATGAAGTAGAAGAAGTTTTTGGCGTGAATGGTACATATCAGTTAAATTTTATCAGGGTGAATGCACAAGAACGATTTTATAAAAAACTGTCAGGTGTAACAGAACCAGAACAAAAACGGAAAATTATTGGTGAAGAATTTATTCGCGTTTTTGAAGAAGAAGCAAAGAAAATAGGAGTAGTAGACTTTTTGGTGCAAGGGACGATTTATCCGGATGTGGTAGAAAGCGGCCTAGGCGGAGAGTCAGCAGTGATTAAGTCACATCACAATGTTGGCGGGCTGCCAGACTGCGTTGACTTTAAAGAAATTATAGAGCCATTGCGTGATTTGTTTAAGGATGAAGTAAGAAAAGCCGGACTGGAATTAGGAATCCCAGACAAGTTGGTATTCCGTCAACCCTTTCCGGGGCCGGGGCTTGGGATTCGAATTATTGGAGAGGTTACGGCGGAGAAAGTGCAGATTGTGCAGGACGCGGATGCGATTTACCGGGAGGAGATTGCGAAGGCGGGAGTGGACAGGAGTATCGGGCAGTATTTTGCGGCGTTGACAAATATGCGGTCCGTGGGTGTCATGGGAGATGAGCGGACTTATGATTATGCGGTGGCGCTAAGGGCTGTGAATACGGTTGATTTTATGACAGCGGAGTGTGCGGAGGTGCCGTGGGAGGTGCTGCAGACGGTGATGAGCCGGATTATTAATGAGGTGCAGGGGGTTAATCGGGTGTTCTATGATTTGACTAGTAAGCCGCCGGGGACGATTGAGTTCGAATAGTCGGAGCTAAGCCGCAAAGCCCGTAAACACTAGGGTTTGGCGGCTTTTTCTCTTTCTCATTGCATTACGATTGCATTTTTCTATTCAACCTCTCTGTGATAGATTGCGGTGTGCTGATTGCTTGTGTAATCTGCAATGCTGTGTGAAGCGGGTGTGTATGTCAGCACGCCCGTTAATTTATTGGCAACTTCAAGATTGCTGTTCGGGTACAAATGCCCGTATGTTCCTAAAGTGGTCTGTATCTTCTCATGCCCTAGACGCTCTTTAATCAAAAGCGGGTTTTCTCCCATGCTGATTAAGAGGGAAGCGTGGGAATGTCGTAACGCATGGATTTTGATACGGTGTACGCCTGCAAGCCCGGCAAGTTTCTCTAAGGCTCTTGGAAGCGTGTGCTTACTGGTCGGAATACTGTTGTAGCTCAACACTAGATTGCAGCCTTTCAGTACCTTTTGCTGAACCTCACGCCACGCTTGCAACTCTCTTATGGTGTCCGTGTCGATATAGATTGTGCGGACGCTTGCCTGCGTCTTTGGCTCAACAAACTTGTAATCGTCCATTGATTTATAGTACAGGGTTTTTGTAATGCTTAAAAGCCCCGTTTCAAAATCAATGTCAGACCATTGCAGGGCGGCGGCTTCGCCTATCCTCATGCCCGTCATAAACAGCAGCCAAAAGGAAATGAAAAGGTAGTGTTCGTAATAATCGCCTTTGTAGAGCAGGGAAATCACTTTCTGAAATTCCTCCAACGTCCAGAAGTCAACCTTTGTCTTTTTGCTCTTGATGTTCCCTATCATGCGTGACGGGTTTTTCTTTGCAATCCCTAAAACGATAGCCCGGTCAAATGCGATAGAGAGCATACCCTGTACGATACGGATATAGTTAGGGCTGAACTCCTTTGCAAGTTCCAGTTGCCAGTTCTGCACGTTGATAGGCTCTATCTCGTCCGTTGCCATTTTGTAGAAGTATGCAAAATGTTTCTGAATGGTGGAACGGCGGTTTAAGTAGGTGCTTTCCTTTACCTGCGTTTTATACCACGGCAGGTAGGTTTCTTCAATGAACGTCTGAAAAGAAATCGTTTCTTTTTTGGCGGTCAGTTCTTCGGTGGAAGTGAGGACAAGTTTTGAATATTCCTCCCGTGCTTCCTTTTTTGTCTTAAAGCCGCTTCGGTATTTCTGGATTTGTTTACCTGTTATCGGATTGTAGCCTAAGTTTGCTCTAAAATAATAAGTTCCGTTATCTGCTTTCTTGATTGGGTCTTTCGCCATAATATCACTCCTTACATTGGTGTGCAAGAAGTACATTCAGCCTGCCCGTCTTGAAATCTGATACCCAACAATTCCTCCACGGCTTCCCTCGGTACACGGTCTAATTTCCGGGACTGGTAGTATGTATGCCCTTTGGAAATCATAAGTTTCTTCGCTTCCCTTATAATGTCAGCCGCAAAAGATGTCCCATAACCCAGAGCAATTAAGTCTTTTTTGGTTACGGTTATCATAGCCCTCCTTTCCTAGACCAGATAATGAAACCTCAATATCTTGTCTACAATCATAACAGATTTTCAGCAAAAATGCTCATTAAATTTCATTATTTTTCAAAAAAGTTGAGTAAAACGGGAAAACGGACGGCTTGGCAGCTCCACGGGACTTTAACCCCTCTCATTCCTATGAGTAGCCGTGTCATACGGGTGTATCATTATGCCAATGTGCGGGTCATGGCGGCGGCAGTTTCCACTTTGCCGCCTGCGGTTCACAGATAGTATCGCTCGCCCCTTGCCGGGGGTCTTGGCGTATCAGCCCGCAGGCTCGCCGCACATTGAACGTGTCCGTTTGCCCTATGCTGCGCCGTGCGCTTTCTTTGTCAAAGTTCCGGGGGCTTGTCAGCCCGCAAAGGCACACCATGCAGATGTGCTTTTGCGGAATGGCAAGAAGCGGCGGGCGGTCAGCCCGCCCGTGCTTTCATGCTTCCAGTGGGAAAGGGGGGTTCGGTTACGCTACCTTAAAGGTCGGGATTTTTGCTATCAGCTTGGTTTCCAGTCGGCGGCGTAATTCTTCGTCAATGTAGACAACGGGCTTTCCCTGCTCGTCATACATGGTTCTGGTTGACAGTGCGGA
>VSNQ01000021.1 GCA_009774395.1 Lachnospiraceae bacterium | reverse complement strand
CATATTGATCGATTAAAGCTATTTTTGTTAGTTCCTAAGTTTAATGTTTTTAAGTTGAATTTATAATGAAATATCACATAACAATGTAAGAATTTCATTTTCTTTATGATTAACTTCTAAATTTTGCAGTTGCTGCAAGCGATCTTCAAATTTCTTTTGTTCTTTAAAAATTTTCACTGTGATATTTTTTAGACCGTTTTGCAGTAAAAGCATTTTGATATGCTCTTCACAGGCAGCCGTATCACAAGAAGGAAATTCCGTATAGCCGATAAGATTATTTCCGCGTACCCCAAAACAATTAATTGGAAAGTTTAATTTATAGGAAGTTAAATACATACTATATAATACAGAAACCGTTCCCACTTTGCTTGTTAAGGTTTGATAAATATTTTCAGCAAATTTTGGTATTCGTAAATACATAATTACGGATACTAGGCTTTTGCAGGCAGGCAGCAGTCCACATACTGCTACGACTGTCAGCAGATTTTCCTTTGTTTTCGTTGAAAAATATCCAAGCAAAAAAACTGCCAAAGCAAGCAAAAAATAACAAATCGTCCTTATTATAACAACTTTTGTCTGATAGGCAGGATATTCATATTCTCCTTTTGTGAATTTACGTTTTATCATTTATTTTTGACATTCCTTTTTGTTTATAATTTATGATTCATAGTTTCTATCACACCAGTTTAATACGCTATTATTATAACAGTTTTTGTACAATAGATAGTAATAATTTATGCGGTACGATTTTTGCAAGCAGTTCAAAACCTTGAATCCAACATCCATACACTGAACTTTCTCGTTTATGGAAAGAATCTTGAATTGCTTTTGCAACGACTTTATCCGCTTGCGCCATTGTCAATTTTTTAATTGCAAGTGTTTTTCCATCTTTTTCAGCAATATCAAAAAACGGCGTATCTACAGGTCCTGGGCAAACTGCTGTAACATAAATCTGCTTGGGGATTAATTCACGGTTTAATGCTCTCGCAAAACTGTACACATAGGCTTTTGATGCAGCATAAACAGCGAAATTCGGTTGCGGCATAAAGGCTGCACTTGACGCCATTTGAATAATGCGGCTGTTTGGACGCATATATGGAATGCACAAATAAGTAAGCTGTGTCAGTGCTTTGCAGTTTAAATCAACCATATCAAGCTGCTCGTGCATATCCAACTGACTAAATTTCCCCATAACGCCATATCCTGCGCCGTTTACCAGCATCCGAATAGTTGGTTTTTCATTTTTTAAAAGATTTTGAAAACGTTCTATGGATGCGGCATTCGTTATATCCATATCAAGGACTCTGGTAGTATGTTCCATATATTGTGCTACTTCCAGCAGCGCTTTTTTTCTGCGTGCAATCAGCCATATCTCATCAATAGAATTGCGGAAAATATTGTCAAGCTGCAGCGCATATTCTATACCCATACCAGATGAAGCGCCTGTAATTATTACTATATTCATAGAAAAAACCTCCCCAATATGATTTGTTAAAAGTATAACACTAACATACAAAATATTCAATTAATATCTTCTTTAATATCTTCAACAAATAACAATGTATAAATATGTTTATATTCTATAATAAGACCTTGCTCCACCATTTCCAATTTGTGTTAGAAAATAAACATCTTCTTCTGGTAATGTTATTTGATATTTTTGTTCAAATAGTCGTACCTGATCAAGCGAAATAACGGGATTAAGAAAATATTTATATTTTTTAGCGCCGAAAACTTTGAAATCGTGATTAATTTTGATATCTTTGTTTATGGTTTTTTGATTTTAAATGTGTAATTCTATGACAAGTTACGTATTTTCCTTGCATTATAAAAGCCAATATTGAATTTGTTTGAGATATATTATCTATTTTCATTGCTTTTTCCTTTCATATTTTTGCCATTCCTTTCCAAGGCATAAACAAATCTTGAAAGTTTTGTCAAATTCTTTCACTCTTAATTTCATAATTATTTTTGCCATCTTTTCCTTTCCACTGATGTCTCCAAGGTCTGGAATACAACGTTCCCTTTAACGCCCATTTCTCAAAAATTTCCGCTGCTAACGCAAAATCATCACAGAGTGAAGAAATCCAACGTATATCCTGCCCAAATTCCATACACTCTTCCTCCTCCTCATTTTCTTTTGCATAGTTCTCATTATAATACAAAAATGTATGTTCCACATTATCTATATCCGTAAACGTAATTTCAATATCCATCCATATTTTTCCTTGGTCATCCTCATCCGACTCCAGACAAAACGAATCTCCCTCCCCTTCTACTGTCATTGCATAAATATTGCTAACGCTTCCTTCCGCAATCTCTTGTTTGACTTTCATAATTACTTTGGAGGTAATTTCTTCCCCTTCATAAAACTCTTGATCGAAACTACCTTCCAAAAAATCTAATACAAAACCATTTTTTCTTACAAATTCCATTTTAACCTCTATTCTATTATTATATTGGGGCTGTCACATTAAAGAAAATGTATACAAGAAAGTCTAACACTATGCTTCAATTTATACTAAGGAACTGTCAATAAATAACGCATCAATTTGACTTGTATAATGTCCATCTGCAGCATCAAATAATCTTGACGTAGCTACGCCTGCGATTATCTTTTTTGCAGCAGAACATTTATACGGCGTCAAATTAACAAGTTATTTTTGACAATTCCTAATACTTTATCTTGTATAATCAAAGTTTATTGCAACTGTCCCCGTTGCACCTGCATCAAGAATTAAGCAAAATCTAACCAATTTATAACTTTTATTTGCTTTTTTTATGTGCATTATTTTTTATCTTATTTTTTCTATTATTATTTATATTTGGCTGTTTTTTACCATTTTTACTATTTTGCGCACTATGATGCACATTATTTTTTGCTTTATTTTTTATGTTATTTTGCTTTATATTATTTTTATTATTTTGCATACTATCTTTCGCTTTTCTTTTTCCTTGCTGAATTACTTTCTCTTTTGTACTTCTATCTGTTATTTTCCGTGGTTTTATTAGACATTTTTTATCAAATCCAATCAGGTCTTCTCTATGTGCTGCTATTAATGCTTCATACACTAAATCATAATTTTTCGGATTTCTATACTGAATTAGTGCTCTTTGCATTGCTTTTTCGTGCGGATTTTTGCACACATAGACAGGTTTCATATTTGCTGGATCAATTCCTGTATAATACATCACCGTAGACATTGTGGAGGGGGTTGGGTAAAAATCTTGAACCTGCTCCGGCATATATCCAATATCCCGCAAATATTCTGCCAATGCAACAGCTTCTTTTAATGTTGAACCGGGATGCGAAGACATTAAATAAGGAACTAGAAATTGATTTTTCCCAAGTTTCTCATTAAAATGGCGGTATTTTTTCGTAAATGCTTCATATACTGCATTTTCTGGCTTTCCCATTTTGCTTAAAACAGCATCACAAATATGCTCTGGCGCTACTTTAAGCTGTCCGCTGATATGATGTTCCACAAGTTCTCTAAAAAATGTATTATCTTTATCCAATAACAAGTAATCAAAACGGATTCCCGAACGCACAAATACCTTTTTAACACGCGGCAGACTGCGTAACTTCCGTAGCAACGCTAAATAATCCGAATGATCAATTTCTAAATTCGGGCATGGCTTTGGAAACAGGCATTGACGGTGTTTGCATACGCCTGCTGTCAACTGTCTTTGGCAGGAGGGCTGCCTGAAATTTGCTGTCGGGCCACCAACATCATGAATATAACCTTTAAAATCTTTATCCTGTATTATTTGTTCTGCTTCCTTTATTATGGATTCGTGACTTCTAACTTGTATTGTTCGCCCTTGATGGAACGTCAATGCACAAAAATTGCAGCCGCCGAAACATCCACGATTGCTGATCAACGAAAACTTTATCTCTGCTATCGCCGGAACACCACCCATTTTTTCATATGAAGGATGATAAGTTCTTGTATATGGAAGCGCATAGACATCATCCATTTCCTGCATTGTAAGGGGCGGCTGCGGAATATTCTGCACAATATAAACGCCGTTAGGATACGGCTCAACAAGCGTTTTTCCATTAATGGGGTCTGTATTGTTATGCTGGATTTGAAAGCTCTTGGCATACAGCGTCTTATCTTCTGCCATTGCGCTATATGAGGGCAGCAATTCATAATCATAAAGCCCCGAAATATCTTTTGTTTTATAAACCGTCCCAGCTATAAACGATAAATCCTTAACCGAAATCCCACTATTTAACGCATCCGCTATCTCAACAATCGACTTTTCCCCCATCCCATAGGAAATTAAATCCGCCTGACTATCTAATAAAATCGAACGTTTAAAAGAATCCGACCAATAATCATAATGTGCCATACGACGAAGACTCGCTTCAATGCCGCCAAGAATAATTGGCGTGGTTCTGTAGCTTTTTCGTATTAAGTTTCCATATACCACGGTTGCATGATCCGGCCGTTTGCCACTGACGCCACCTGCCGTATAGGCATCACTATCCCGGCGCTTTTTTGATACATAATAATGATTTACCATAGAATCCATATTTCCGGAAGAAACAAGAAAGGCAAGCCTAGGCTCGCCTAAAACAGTAATACTATTATTATCTTTCCAATCGGGCTGTGAAATAATTCCCACACTGTAACCATGCGACTGCAAAACACGTGTAATAATCGCATTGCCAAACGACGGATGATCCACATAAGCATCTCCCGTTACATATACAAAATCTAACTGTGTTAATCCTAACTCTTTTACCTCCTCCATTGATACTGGAAGAAAACCATTTACCAGTGACAAATGCACCGCCCCCCTTGTCTATAATTGCTTTAATTCTACTAATTCCTGCTCTGTAAGCACTCGATAACTTCCTTTTTCCAGCGTGCTGTCCAGCGTTAGAGTTCCCATTGCAATTCTCTTTAAATAAGTTACCTGTCCGCCTGCTGCCGCAATCATCCGCTTTACTTGGTGAAACCTCCCCTCTGTAATAGTCAATTCCAAAGTATACATATCTGTCATCTGTGAAAGTATCTTTACTTTTGCCGGTTTTGTCGGAGTATCGTCGCCAATATCAATTCCCTGTTCCAACCTTGCAACTGCTTCCCGCGAAATCGTTCCACTGCACTCAGTATAATATGTTTTCTCCACGTGTTTTTTTGGTGCCAGCAGCCTATGCGCAAGTTCTCCGTCATTTGTAATCAACAAAAGCCCCTCCGTATCCTTATCCAAACGTCCAACAGGAAACAATCCCTTTCCAGCATCTGACGGCAGCAAATCTAAAACTGTTTTATCGAAATTATCCTTTGTCGCAGTAACAACGCCTGCAGGCTTATACAGCATAAAATATTGATACTTCTGGTAAGACAATACCTTTCCGTTATATATAATTGTATCATTTGCTTCGTCAACAGAGTATTCTGGTTTTTTCACAGGCTCTCCGTTGACGAAAACGCTGCCTTTTCGTATTATCTGTTTCACCTGACTGCGTGTTCCTATTTGCAGTTCCGTAAGATATTTATCAAGCCGCATAATACTATATACTCCTATTTCCTTGTAGTTACTATCCACCGTCCAATGTCATTTCATTAATTTGCTCTTTCAAACATTTCGATATTTTATTTAGAATAAATTCTTGAGCAATACAATAAGCTATAATAAAAGCCATAAAATCAAGGATATAAGAAATGCGATTGAAAACTCTAGCATATCTTATCTTAATTATCATTGTTTTAAGCCATCCAACAGCCACATTTCAATATGCTTATCAAGGGCTTTACCAGTGGGCTGTGAAAATGGTGCCTACATTATTTCCGTTTATGATGATCAGTTCCGTAATGATTTACAGCGGTGCCGACATTGAACTGGGACATTTGCTCAGTCATCTGCTAAAACGCATCTACCACTATAGCGAATATGGTTTATATGCTATTTTTATCGGCTTTTTGTGCGGTTTTCCAATGGGTGCAAAAGTCGTAAGTGAACTCTATGAAAATGGTAAAATCAGTCAAGCCGAAGCCCAATCGCTGCTTGGTTTTTGTAATAACATAGGGCCTGCATATTTCCTTGGAATTATTCTTCCAATTCTGGGAGAATGCGGCTACCACAATAAACTGCCGTTTCTATTTGGTATGTATGGAATACCGGCTGTCTATGGTATTTTGTTAAGCCGCAGATATACAAAACACTCCTCTTTTACAGAAATCACTCCAAATAGCAAAAATATTCAAAATACATATTCCAACAATAAAAATAATAAAAACACTAACAGCAACAATCCGCACTACAACAAGCCCATTCCTTTGCCGTCTATTATAAAAAAAGCCTGCCTTGAAAATACACAATCCTTAATATTATTAGGCGGTTATATTACATTTACCAATTCCTTTCGTATACTATTGGATTTTATACCAATTGCGGCAAATGGCAAATCGGTTCTGTCAAGTTTTATAGAAATTATCGGCGGAGTACAATCTATTTATATTACGACCTTGAGCAGCGCCGAAAAGGTATTTTGGACTATGACAGCGCTGTGTTTTAGTGGAATATCCTGCCTTTTACAAACAAGCAGCTTTTTGGAAAAATCAAATCTGTCGTTATTCCAATACCTAAAAAACAAAGTATTTATTACAGGAGTTTCTGCAATATATTATATTGTTATCTTAGTCTTGATGAATCCGTTTCATTAGTCGAAACCTGCGGCGAAACCATTGAATGTGCCAAGATATTCGGATTAAAATGAAACGGATTCATTTGATGCGCAATTTCTAATGCAAAGAAACAGCTAGTATTACGTCATAATTAATTTAATGTTAATACATTAGAGGTTGTTTCCCTGTCATAAATATTAGATACCTTAAACAGTACATTGGTTTTCTTTCCAATGCCTAGATTAACTGTTGCAGTCATTGTGTTGACTCCTCTTTTCCATGGTTGAAATGTTGACCAAGTTGTTCCGTTATCACAGGAAAATGCATAGTATTGTAATGCCGATTCATTGTCTATTGCAGTCAATTCTACTGTTGCATATTTACTGGTTTTATCATACTTAACAAGCTTTGCAGTTACATATTCTGGTGGTGTGGTATCATTATAAACTATGCTTGCCGGCGTTGGTACTGCAAGTGGTGCATAAGTACTGTAATCGGTCTTATTGTCTTTAGAAGTCAATCCAAAATATTTTGCTACTGCTTCTGCATCACGAATACCAAACTCTTTTAGCTTCTCTGGTGACTGGATATTGGCAATATCATTTACACTATCAACATGACAATGTTCTACAATAATTGATGGTATATTCCGTGTAGTACAATGACGGATAATTCCATAATAATCACCGCGATCTCCTATCCTAGTCTTAATTCCACGGTTAAACAGTCCCATTTCTTCAAACTGTTTCATAAACTCATTACCAGCACTATAGGCCTGGCTATAAAGAGTTCCCGTTGACGGAATCCATACTTCACTACCATATAACGTATGTGAAAGTGACATATTAAAATGAAGAGAAAATAAAAAATCCGCATTTACGCTTTTAGCAAATTCTGCCCGATCCTCTAAATCGACATCTATATCCTGTGTACGTGTCATATAAACCTTTACATTTTGATAAGTTTCAAGATGTTCTTTCATATAGAGTGCAACCATTAAGGTATATGCTTTCTCAGGTATCGACAAATAATCTGTACCAAGATTCTTTCCGCCATGCCCTGGATCAATCACAACGACAACTGGCTCCTCTGCATAAACTTTTAAACCTCCTAATTGGAAAACAGCCACACAGAATACTGCGGCACATAAAATTAAACTTACAATATTTCGGATTCGATTTGTCATTTTATAATGTTACTCCTTTCTTCGTATAAACTTTGGATATTGGTTTACTTATATTACGGTTAAACCAGACGCTCCCGCGCCATTATTATTCTGACTAGATTCTTCCATTACTTCTGGCGGCAAAAGTTCAGCCCGATTCGCCGCCACAACATTTTCAATTTCTCGTAAATTCCCGACCAAAGTATTATAATCGCGTGTTGAAACTTCTATGGATTGCATTAAAATATTTTCTAAATTTGCTAAAATATTATCCGTATACTGCATTGCCGCAGCACGGACATTATTTGCTTCAATCGTTGCATTGTCAAGAATCTCCTGTGCTTGATGCGTCGCCGTTTCTACAATCTCATTTGCCTGCGCATACGCCTGCTGCATAATCTGATGCTCGCTAATCAGCTCATTTGTCTGCACAGCAGCATTGTTTAAAAGCTCTTCTGCCTTTTTCTTGGCATCATTTAAAATTGCTTCTTTATTCATAATAATCTTTTGGTACCGTTTAATTTCCTCTGGCGTCTTTATGCGCAGCTCTCGAATTAATTCGTCGATCTCCGCCTTATTTACCATAATCACATCTGTAGAAAATGCCTTATACTTGCAGTTGTCTATGTACCCTTCTATCTCGTCAATTAACTGCTCAATCCTACTACTCATTCATCTATCCTCCCATATTTCTCATAAACAAGCTTTGCCACAAACGCCGGCACGCACTGGGATATATCGCCATGAAAGGACGCAATCTCTTTCACGCTTGAAGAACTTAGATAAGCATATTCCAGACTTGTCGTTAGAAAAACAGTATCAAGCTTTCCATCTGACAATTTGCGGTTTGTCTGCGCAATCTGCAACTCATACTCAAAGTCTGTAATTGCACGCAGTCCACGCACAGAAATATGAATATCCTTTTGTCTTGCATAATCAATTAAAAGCCCATTAAATGAGTCTACCTCAACATTGGGCAGCTCACGCGTAGCCTCCTCTAATATACTAACACGTTCTTCAACGGAAAACAACGCATTCTTTGCCTTATTATCTAAAACACTTACAGTCAAATGGTCAAACATCTTGGATGCCCTGCGGATTACGTCCAAATGGCCTAAAGTCATAGGGTCAAAGCTTCCGGGATATACAGCAGAAATCATAGCAATCCTCCAATCTTATAAATGTGCACCACACACTTATATTGCCTACAAACATGTTCCTTTCTTCCGAAGAAACACATGCTTATTTGTCTTATAAATTTTTTCTTTTTCCACATCAAAGCCCAGCCCTGATACGTCATCAAACATTGTCTGATTAGACGCCTCCACAATCACCCGCGATTCTTCCGTAATATATGGCATATTCTGCAAAATTTCCAAAACACGTTTTTCAAATCCCTGAAAATAAGGCGGATCAAGAAATACAATATCCGCCTTATCCCGAATACTTCCATATAGGGCAGCAAAAACATCCTGTTTTAAAACAACAGACTTGTCCTCTAAATGCGTATGCTTTAAATTATCAGTTATACACGCAATTGCTTTTGGGCTGTTTTCAACAAAATACGCTTTACGTGCACCACGGCTTAATGCTTCAATCCCAATGCCACCGCTTCCAGCAAATAGATCCACAACCACAGCTCCGGGCAAATAAGGCATCAGCATATTAAACAGTGTTTCCTTTATCATATCAGAAGTAGGACGCGTTTCTAATCCTTGCGGTGTTTTTAGTAACAATCTTCGGGCAGTTCCTGCAATCACTCTCATGTAAAAGTTCTCCTCTATTTATGATTATACTCTAATTTTTGTTCCTTTTGCATCCCTTTTTGCAACTTTTAATTTATTCATATCAATTTGCTTCCCTTTATACTCTATTTTGGTATTTTGCCCTGCATATGTATAAAATACTTGTTCAATATAGTCATTATCTCCCATCTTCATTCCATGTACGCCTAATGCTGTTTTCTTTACTTCCGATATTTCACTGATATCAAAACGCAGAAAATACCCTTCTTTACTCTGCAATATAATATGCTGCTGCTCATTTAATACCACAACACTGACAATTTCATCACCTTCACTTAGTTTTGTTGATGTTACTGTACGTTTTGCTACATCAAACTCCCCGCCGCTAATAATCTTACACATTGACTGTTTTGTAACAAACAACAGCCTGTATAAATTCATCTCAGACTGACTGGTAATCGCCAAAATATCTTCATTCGCAGAATTATAATTACTAATATTGTCAATCGGCTGACCTTTATCGCGAAACTTGCCAAACGGAATATCCACTACCTTTATTGTATGTAATTGCCCGGTATTTGTAAAGACACAAATCCTCCCTGTATTTCGACATTTTACTACATATTTGAATTCTGCGTCTGCTGCTTCCTTATTTCGCTCATATGTTGTCATATCAATTGTTTTGCAGTAGCCAAATTTATCCATTAAGAAAATAACATCCATCTCTTCTGGTTTCTTTTCCTCATAAACTGCTTCCTGTGCATTTTCAATCAAAGTACGGCGTTTCTTGGAATATTCTTTCTTAATGACATCCAACTCTTGAATAATTACTTGTGCCATAGCATCACGGCGGTCGAGAATATCCTCATAACGATAAATATTCGCGTTCGTCTGCTCATTTTCTTTCATAAGCGCTTCAATTTCCAAGCCAATCAGTTTATATAGACGCATATCCAATATTGCATTTGCCTGTTTCTCTGTAAAATTTAACTGTTCCGCCATAATAGCAGATTCTTTGGAACGAAATTTTATTCCTGTAGTGACTCCATCAGTCAAGCATTTTTTCACCATTGCCCTATCTTTAGAGCCTCGCAAAATTTCAATAATTAAATCAATAATATTGCAGGCACGTATTAAACCTTCTTGAATCTCACGTTTTTCCAACTCTTTATTTAATAACGTTGTATATTTGCGTGTTGTTATCTCATACTGAAATGCAACATTTTGCGCAATGATATTCTTTAATCCTAATGTTTCTGGCCGCCCGCCTGCAATGGCTATCATATTGACGCCAAATGTATCCTCAAGCCGTGTTTTCTTATACAAAAGATTTTTAAAATTTTCTACATCTGTATCTTTTTTCAATTCTATCACAATACGAATCCCCTCTTTAGAGGATTGATTGGAAATATCAACAATTTCTGGTGCTTTTTTCTGCTCGTATAGCTGTGCCACATCCTGTAGAAATTTGCCAATATTTGCGCCAATCATCGTGTACGGAATTTCACTGATAATTAGATTTAATTTGCCACCCTTTGTTTTTTCCACCTCTACCTTGCCGCGCAGCTTAATTTTTCCTACTCCTGTTTCATAAATGGACAGCAAATCATCCTTATTGCATACAATCCCGCCTGTTGGGAAATCAGGCCCTTTTACATATCGCATAAGTTCCTTGGTTGTGATATTTTCATTCTTCATATAGGCTTTGGTTGCCTCGATCACTTCACCAAGATTGTGTGGTGGAATACTCGTTGCCATACCCACAGCAATTCCCTCTGAACCATTGACTAGCAGATTAGGGAAACGACAAGGAAGTACACTTGGTTCTTTCTCCGTTTCATCAAAATTTGGTACAAAATCTACAACATCCTTGTCCAAATCAGCAAGCAGCGCCTCCTGCGAAATTTTTTGCAAACGTGCTTCTGTATAACGCATCGCAGCTGCGCCATCGCCCTCAATATTGCCAAAATTTCCATGGCCATCAATTAAAGGAATCCCTTTCTTAAAATCCTGTGTCAATACTACTAACGCCTCATAGATAGAGCTGTCACCATGCGGGTGGTATTTACCCATTGTATCCCCCACAATACGCGCACTCTTTCGATAAGGTCTGTCATAACGTATTCCCAGTTCATGCATATCATACAAGGTTCTGCGCTGTACTGGTTTTAAGCCATCGCGCACATCCGGAAGCGCTCTGGCAATAATAACACTCATCGCATAGTCGATAAAAGACTTCTGCATTGTTTCTGAGTATTCGGTCTTTAATATTTTTTCTTCCATTCATTAAACTCCTTCATTTCCGTGTTTCGATATTTAGATATCCAGTTCTGCATCTGTGGCATGCTCATAAATAAACATTTTTCTAGGAGCAACATCCGTTCCCATCAGCATTTCCGTTACTTCTGATGCCATGCGTGCATCCTCTATCTCAATCTGCTTTAAAATTCTTGTTTCTGGATTTAATGTTGTTTCCCATAATTGATCTGCGTCCATTTCGCCAAGTCCCTTATACCGCTGTAATGTAAAAGGCCCTTTATGCTTCTTGCGGTACTTTTCCAATGCTTTATCATCATAGAGGTACTCCTCTTTTCCCTTAGCAGGCATTGCTTTATAAAGAGGCGGCATCGCGATAAAAACATGTCCCTCATAAATTAATTCCGGCATAAACCGATAAAACAACGTTAAAAGCAAATTGCTGATATGCGCACCGTCTACATCCGCATCTGCCATAATTACAATTTTATGATAACGCAATTTTGTTATATCAAAATCATTTCCGTACCCTTCAGAAAATCCGCAGCCAAACGCATTAATCATGGTCTTAATTTCTGCATTTGCCAAAACCTTATCAATACTTGCCTTCTCAACATTTAATATTTTCCCGCGTATCGGTAAAATCGCCTGATAATTTCGGTTACGTGCGGTCTTTGCACTTCCTCCAGCAGAATCTCCCTCCACAATAAATATCTCGCATTTACTGCTGTCCTTTGATTCGCAATTTGCAAGTTTTCCATTGGAATCAAAAGAAAACTTTTGTTTCGTAAGCATATTCGTTTTGGCTTTTTCCTCAGTTTTCCTAATTTTTGCCGCCTTTTCCGCACAGGAAATAACACTTTTTAATACCTCTACGTTACGGTCAAAATAACGGGGAATTTCATCACCAGTTACCTTACTCACTGCCTTTGCTGCGTCTTGATTATCTAATTTTGTTTTTGTCTGTCCCTCAAATCTTGGGTCGGGATGCTTTATGGAAACAACTGCAGTCATTCCGTTACGAATATCTGCACCAGTAAAATTGACATCCTTTTCTTTTAAAATATTGAGTTCTCGTGCATAATTGTTGATAATGGTCGTAAACATTGTTTTAAATCCCGTTAAATGCGTACCACCTTCTGCATTATAAATATTATTGCAAAATCCAAGAACATTTTCATGGAACTCATTAACATATTGAAAGGCACATTCCACAGTTACTTCCTCGCTTACTCCTGTAAAATAAATTACATCATGCAGTGCTTCCTTATTTTTATTTAAGTCCTTCACATACCCAATAATTCCCTCTGGTTCCATAAATGTAATACTTTCTGGCGTTTCATCGCGTTTGTCCTCAAAAATAATGGTCAATTTGGGATTTAAGTAAGCCGTTTCGTGCAGTCTGCTTTTCACTTCGTCCGCCTTAAAACGCGTGCGATCAAATATGGTTGGGTCAGGCGTAAAATTAATTGTCGTTCCTGTTTCCTTCGTCTTGCCAATAACTGGCAGCAATCCATCAACCAAATCTACTACTGGATTGCCATATGCATATTTATCCTGATGAATAAAACCGCCACTCTTTACCGTTACAGTAAGCTGTGTAGACAACGCATTTACTACAGATGAACCCACACCGTGTAATCCGCCGCTTGTTTTGTATGCATTATTATCAAACTTACCGCCTGCATGGAGTGTCGTAAATACAATACGCTCTGCACTAACACCTTTTTCATGCATTCCCACTGGAATACCACGCCCATTATCAGAAATCGTTGCAGACCCATCTGCTTCCAATGTAACACGAATTTCAGAACACACACCTGCAAGATGCTCATCTACAGAATTATCCACAATTTCGTATATTAAATGATTTAGACCCTTTGTTGACACGCTGCCTATGTACATACCAGGTCTTTTTCTGACTGCTTCCAATCCTTCCAGAACGGTAATACTCGAAGCGTCATAAACTGTTTCTTGTTTTGCCATGTTCAATCATGCCTTTCTTTCTTATTTTAGCAATTCGAATATATGTTTTGCTCGCTGCTTTCGTGAATATTATAACACAACTTTTTTAGATTGCAAATAGTTTCGGGGGATTTTTTCAAACGTATGTTTATATTCTGTTATTTTTCACACCCGCACCACGCACTTGCTGTATAATGTCAGAGCTGCGCCAAAATGCCTGTTTTGGGGCATTTTGTGTGCATCAATTGTTGCAATTCACACCGAATATTCGTAAATTGGTGCAAAATCTGGCGTTGACGTGAATTGTAACAATATTCTTCCATATAGATCGAATCTATGCACATAAAAATAGCATAACAGAACTAATGTGTCAATACATAGCATATATTCCATTACTTTTGCTGCTATGCAAACAGCCCCTTAACTCGACTGTAACAGTTCAGATAACCCATTGAACTGTTGTATCCAGCCATTGGAAATCGCTTCGCGATGGGCTGGATACCTCCAACCACTACATTTTATTACGGTCAGCGCAGTAAATGCGCAGACCTACCTGAACTGTTACACTCGACTAAACTTTTTATGCATTAAATTGAATACAAGCATTGCAAATGAAAAAATTTTGTATACAATATTAGTTAAGAATAGGCAGCAACCCGATAAATACTACGGTGTAACCACTTTCAAAAGCAAATAATAACAACCCAAAATATCGCAAAGAAAAGGAAGGATTTTAACTATGATGTATGGATTTGGCACAATGATCGATCAACTTAAGAAAAGCCCGAAGACAATTGTATTTACAGAAGGAACAGACCCACGTATTCTGGAAGCAGCATCCCGTCTTTTGGCAAGCAGTTTCTTAACCCCTATCCTTGTCGGAAATGAAGAAGATGTTCTGAGTGCTGCTGAGGAAGCGGGATATAATATCCGCGGTGCACAGATTATCGACAGCAATAATTATGAGCGTTTCGATGAAATGGTTGAGAGTTTCTGCGAATTGCGCAAAGGCAAAGGCATGACCACTGAGGAAGCACGTAAAATCCTTTCTCAACCGAATTATTTTGGTACAATGCTCGTAAAAATGGGGGTAGCAGATTCTTTACTTGGCGGCGCTACATACTCTACTGCTGAAACTGTCCGTCCTGCACTGCAGATTATTAAAACCAAACCCGAAAACAATATTGTTTCTTCTTGTTTTATCCTCGTTCGTCCTGGTGCTACTGGTGAAAATGAAGTACTTGCAATGAGTGACTGTGCAATCAACATTGACCCGACTGAAGAGGAACTCGTGGAAATTTGCGGTGAAACAATTGAATGTGCCAAAATATTTGGTGTTGACCCTAAGGTAGCATTTTTAAGCTACTCCACACTGGGATCGGGCAAGGGTGCAGATGTTGAAAAAATGCGAAACGCTGCAAAATTAGCGAAAGCAAAATTTCCCAATACACCAATTGATGGCGAACTACAATTTGATGCTGCTGTATCCCCGCGTGTAGCACGAACAAAATGCCCTTCTTCGGAAGTTGCTGGACATGCAAATACATTTATCTTCCCTGATATTAATTCCGGTAATATGGGTTATAAAATTGCGCAGAGAATGGGAAATTTTGAAGCATATGGTCCTATCCTATTAGGATTAAATGCACCAATCAATGACCTATCTCGTGGCTGCAATGCAATTGAAGTTTACTCTATGGCAATTATTACAGCAGCGCTCGTATAAAGCACAATAACGTAAGGGACTGCCGCATTTTACAAGTGTGACAGTCCCTTATTTTATTATATATGCTATATATTTGTTATTTCTTATTTAAAACCAAATGCTGTGGCAGACCATTTACCATAAACGGTTGGTAATCACCTTGAATTAATGGCTCAATATAATTAATAAACTCTTGTGTTACATAGTTTCCTTCTTTGTTTACCCAAGTACGTGGAACTAGTTTTTCATTGTTTGCAATTCTATGTACATCATAAATTCCTGCCGCGCTCATATAAGGGTCATCCGAAACGCGGTCAATAACAACCATTTTACCGCTATCACCTTCGTCTGCTGCCTTTACAGCAGCACCACCCACCATAAATGCCTCGTTTACATCGACACGGGAAGCCATATGCGACGCACTTCTCTGTAAGGTAGAAAACTCAATACTACGTGTTTTGCAGCCGATTACAGCGCCAAGATGTCCTGCCAAATATGCTGCCGTTCCTTGTAACTGCTTATGACCAAATGCATCCACATAGTCTGCACCACCGGATAACTCACAGACATATTTCCCATCAGCAGTTTTAATTCCCTCTGAAACGGCAATTACAATGGAATGTTTCTTTTTCAGCAGCTCCGTTACTTTTTTCTCAAACTTCTCCATATCAAACAAAATCTCAGGCAAGTAAATTAAGTCCGGCCCATCGCATTCCTCTGTGCGCGCAAGAGCCGTTGCACCTGTCAGCCATCCAGCATTACGCCCCATAACTTCAATAACTGTTATCATTTCCTTATTGTAGGTCAATCCCAACGCATCACGAATAACCTCTTTTGTTGACGCCGCAATATATTTTGCCGCACTACCGAATCCTGGTGTATGATCCGTCAAAGCTAAATCATTGTCAATTGTCTTAGGCACACCCAAAAACTTTTGGCTATGTCCTTTGATAATCGCATAATCTGACAGCTTCTTAATCGTATCCATAGAATCATTTCCACCAATATAGATAAATGCTTCGATATCCAATTTATCCAAAATCTGAAATATCTTCTCATACGTATCTGTGTCTTCATGAATTTCCGGCAATTTGAATCTGCATGAACCTAAAAACGCCGAAGGGGTTCTTTTCAACAGCTCAATATCCATATCGGAATGAATCTGTGTCGATAAATCCACATACTGCTCATCTAAAAACCCTTGAATTCCATGCAGCATTCCATATACTTTATGGAATCCTCTCTCCTTAGCAGTCTTGTAAACTCCTGCCAAACTGGAATTAATGACGGAAGTTGGTCCTCCCGACTGCCCTACAATAATGTTGCGCTTTGATGCTGCCATATAAAAAACCTCCTTATATAATAAAAATAAAATTTTATCCTCTGTTTGTTATCTCTCTATGATTTCACTACCGCAGTTTTTTGCAGCAAGTTACTGCCAATGAGCCCGGTCCAATATGACAGGAAACACTTAGCGAAAGAGAATCTACATCCGTTATGGGATAATCCGGAAACTGCGCATGCAGTTCTTCCTTAAAAATGCAGGCGGCCTCTTCATTCTCCGTATGGGCAATCGCAAGATAAATCTGATTATCCGGTGAAATCCCGCCAAACCGCTTCTCTATATCACTTTTTACCGCATTAATCATAATTGACTTTGCCTGATTCACTGTTCTTGCTTTTGCAAAGGCATCCAGTTTGTCACCTTGGATTTGCAACACTGGCTTTAACCGCAGCAATGTGCCAAGTGCAGCTGCTGCCGGTGTAATCCTACCGCCTTTTTTCAAATAGTACAGAGTATCAATCATAATATAAATACTCGAATTAAACTTGTCATCTTCCAAAATTTTCTTAATTTCTGCGCCGCTTTTCCCCTCTTTCGCAAGCGCAAGCGCATCAAAAACAGAACGCTTCTGCGTTACAGAAATCCGCTGGTTATTTACAACGTGCACTTTTCCATTATAATCCTGCGCCAGCATAATGGCAGTCTGGCATGAACTGCTTAAACCACTAGACATAGGAATATGCACCACTTCGTCATATTCTTTTAGAAGTGCGTCCCACAATTCCAATATAGACTCTGGTGATGGCTGGGATGTTGAAATATCCGCATTGCTCGTTAATTTCTGATAAAATTCACCCCTGCTTAGTGTAATTTCCTCATAGTATGTTTCTCCATCAATCATAAAAGGCATAGGAACTACACGAATGCCATGTTCTTTTGCTTGTGCCTGTGTAATACCACTGTTGCTGTCTGTAACAATTGCTATTTTTGACATATCATTATATCTCCCTGCTGGATTCATTGGCTGCGAAAGAAAAAAACAACCATAATCATATTTTACTTTCAGATATTAATAAAGTCAACACTAGATGCAATATTATCTTCATAGTGCTGCCAAAATTTTGCATGCTCTGCCGTTGGCTGCCTGCCATTTTCCTGATAAATCTTGTATAATTCCGAAGCGCACTGCTGCGCGCTCTGCAATATCTGCGCATCTTGGTAAATATCTCCCAAACGGAACTGAAACTGCCCGCTTTGACGGATCCCAAACAGATCGCCTGGACCTCTCATACGCATATCCTCAGATGAGATAAAAAATCCGTCATTGGATTTATTTAAAACCTGAAGGCGCTCTAAGGTATCATTCTGGCTTGAGGTACTGATAAAAATACAATAAGACTGATCTTTTCCACGCCCTACACGCCCCCGAAGCTGATGAAGCTGCGCAAGCCCGAACCGCTCGGCATTTTCTACCATCATAACCGTTGCATTCGGTACATTAATACCCACTTCGATTACCGTTGTCGATACCAATACATCTATATTATGTGCTGCAAATTCTTCCATAATACGGTTTTTTTCCTTTGGTTTTAACTGACCATGAAGATATTCTACCCGAATCGACGCCGGAAGTGCTTTTTTTAACAGATTTGTATAATCTATCACATTTTCAAGGATTGGCTGATCGCCCATTATCTCCTCATTTGCCTCAACCATTGGACAAATAACATATGCCTGCCTTCCAGCAGCAACTTCTTTGGCAATAAATTCATATGCCTTTTTCCGATAACTTGTATTGACAACACAGTTTTTAATCGGAAGCCTGTTTGCAGGAAGTTCATCCATAACAGAAATATCCAAATCGCCATATAAAATCAATGCCAGCGTTCGAGGAATTGGTGTTGCACTCATTACCAAAATATGCGGCTGCGCCGATCGCTGCACTGTGCCGCCCACACTGCCCTCCTCGGCGATATCCTGAAAAACAGTGCCCTTCTGTGCTAGTGTTTCCCGCTGTTTTACGCCAAATCTATGTTGCTCATCTGTAATTACAAGACGTAAATCATAAAATTCCACATCTCCCTGAAGCAGTGCCTGTGTGCCAATAATTACGTTGGCATAGCCTGTGCTGATTTTTTCCTTTGCACTGCGCTTTTCCTTTGCCGTCAGCGAACCTGTCAGTAAAATAGGCTTAAAAGGGATATTATAATCCAGCGCAAATGCCAATATCGAATCATAATGCTGTTTTGCCAAAACCTCTGTCGGCGCCATAAACGCTGCTTGGTGATGATTCATAACACACATAAAAATTGCCAAAACTGCGACAATTGTCTTTCCCGATCCCACATCTCCTTGAATTAAGCGGTTCATTAAATGTGTCGAACACATATCCTCCTCAATCTGCGCCCACACTCTTTTCTGCGCATTTGTTAATTCATAGGGAAGCTTATCCATTAATGCTTGACAAGCATCAATCCGCATCATAGGGCAGTCATTTACCGCACGCTCCGAATAATCCTTTAACACCAACACCGACACAATAAAGAATAAAAATTCCTCAAAAACCAGCCGTTTTCTTGCCGCCACCATAATCTCGCGGTTTTCGGGAAAATGGATTGCTGCAACAGCAGTTCGATAATCCATTAATTGATATTTACTGCGCATATCACGGGGGATATAGTCCTCCTCCTCAGATAGACTTTTCAGCACTGCCTGCACTGCCTTTGCAATTGCATTGACAGACAGTCCTTTTGTTGTCGGATAAATAGGCGTCAGTCTATGCAGATTCTGCTGATATTCCCTTTGACTGATAATTTTGGGCTGCTCTAATGTAATTTTATTATTTTTTAATGACACACGCCCACGGAGAAGATACTGCTTGCCAGCCTGAAGACTGTTTTTTACATAGGGCATATTGTAATAGACAGCATCACAAGCACCGCTTGCGTCACGAACCCGCACTGTCGTAATCGAAAGATTATTGCGGATATGCGGCAAATGCACGACATTCAGCACGGTTGCCCGAACACAGTGTACTTGATTTGCCTGTAATGCGCCGATATTGACAATATCACGCCATTCCTCATAATCTCTAGGATAATGTGTAATTAAATCATGGATTGTGAAAATATTTAATTTATGGTACAGCGCCGCCGTTTTCTCGCCGATACCGCTGATTGTTGTAATCGCATCTGTTAATTGCATGGTTTCTTTCGCCCTTATTAAAAATGCAAAATATGAAACGCATATCCTGCTTTATCAAGTCTATATTTTTTCAATGCAGATTATTATTTTTATTCTGCGGAAACAATATAAGCATAAATCGGTTGTCCTCCAAACTGTAATTCCACATCACAGCCTTCAAACGTTTCTTTTATCCTGTCTGCAAGTGCCTGTGCTTGTGACTCCTGAATAATATCACCATAATAAACACTAATCAGTTCATATGCATTAGCTTTCATCATTTCCGAAATCATGGAGAACGCTACTTCCTGTAAATCCGTACCGACAGAAAGAATCCCTTTATCACCGATCCCCATAAAATCCCCTTGATGGATTTCTTTGTCATCAATTACAGTATCCCGCACGGCATATGTTACTTGTCCCGTCGCTACATTTGCTGCCTCCTGCGTCATAACGGCTTCGTTCTCCTCCACAGATACATCAGGGACATAATTAATAATCGCTGTAATTCCCTGTGGTACTGTTTTTGTAGGAATTACATAAATATTTTTATCCTTTGTCAATTGTTTTGCCTGATTTGCCGCAAGTATAATATTTTTGTTATTTGGGAAAATAAAAATATTATCAGCATCAACCGTTTCAATCGCATTCAGCATATCTTCTGTACTAGGGTTCATTGTCTGTCCCCCCTCAATTATATAATCCACGCCCAGCGAACGGAATATCTCATTCATTCCCTCACCAATTGATACTGCAATAAAGCCTGTTTCCTTATGCTCCGCGATTGTCTGCGGCGTTTCAGTTTCTGCATTGCCGGCTACGGCTGCGGCATCAACAATACCTTCCGACGGTTCTTTAGAGGGCAGTTGTGTACTCTGCATCTGCTTTTCCATCATATCAGATACTTTTTCATCACGCTCCAAACGCATATTTTCAATAATAATCGTTGTTAGAGAACCATAACGAAGCGCCTTTTGCATTGCAAGACCAGGATCATTTGTATGCACATGAACCTTAACAATTTCCTCATCTGCTACCACAACAATTGAGTCACCAATTGATGATAAATATTCTTTAAAATCCATCTCATGCTTTATGTTAAACGTCTTATTCAGCATAATTAAAAACTGTGTACAATAGCAGAATTTAATCTCCGCATTCGCCTGCGCTTCAATATTCGGCGACAATGCGCCCTTCTTCGCAGCAGGTTTCGGCATCACTTCAATTGTAAGGTCAAGTTCTTTTCCTAAATATGCATCCAGACAGCCCTTTAAAACCTCAACCAATCCTTGTCCGCCAGAGTCAACAACGCCTGCCTGTTTTAAAACCGGAAGCATATCCGGCGTCTGTGAAAGAACTACTTCCGCCTCTTTAATCACTTCCTTTAAAAACGTTTCCAAGTCCTTCTCACCTGCAATTGCCAAATCGTTTGCTCTCTTAGCAGCGCCTTTTGCCACTGTTAGAATTGTGCCCTCCTTAGGCTTCATAACAGCCTTATAAGCTGTTTCTACTGCCTTGTCGCAGGCAGATGCCAAAATCGCAACATTGAGTTCATCATATTCCCTTATCACCTTGGTAAATCCACGGAACAACTGTGACAAAATCACACCCGAATTTCCCCGTGCCCCCCGCAGGGAACCAGAGGAAACTGCTTTTGCCAAAGTCATCATATCCAGATTTTCAACAGCGGCAACCTCCTTTGCAGCAGACATTATTGTCATGCACATATTAGTGCCCGTGTCACCATCTGGAACAGGAAAGACATTTAACTCGTTAATCCATTCTTTTTTATGCTCTAAGTTTTTTGCTCCGGCAAGAAACATCTTTGAAAACATCTTCGCATCGATTACATTTAAACCCACTTCAAGAATCCTCCTTAATCAATTACTCGAACGCCTTCAACAAAGATGTTGATTTTTTCGATTTCGAGCCCTGTAAAGTTTTCAACCTTGTATTTTACATTGTTAATTAAATTATCGCAGACAGTAACGATACTAACACCATAGGCAACAATTACGTGAAAATCCAGAATTAATTTATTATTTACAATGGTTGCCGATATCCCATGTGTAATACTGTCCTTCACAAGCAGCTTTACCAAGCCATCCTTCATATTTACCGAGGCCATCCCTACGATACCAAAGCACTCCACTGCAACACTGCCTGCATACTGCGCAATGACTTCGGGTGCGATAAGGATATTACCTAGATGGGTATTCATAGAACCTTTCATAGAAATCCTCCTTTTTTATCTATCAATATATCCACTGTTATTATAACCGTTTTTTGGAAAAAAAGAAACAATTTATTTGTTTTTGCAGGATTCTTACCACTCATACGGCGTATTCTGGTATACATAGTAATCAAGCCAATTCGTATAAAGGTTATTGCTGTGTGAACGCCATTGCAAATTAGGCTTCTGGCTGGGGTCGTCGTTGGGATAATAGTTTCTAGGAATATGTATCGGCAGTCCCTTTGCTAAATCACGCTTGTACTCGGCATCTAATGTATATCGGTCATATTCTGGATGTCCGTTTACAAAAATTTTCTTGCCATTTTCGGCATAGGCAAGAAATACACCTGCCTCGGCTGATTCCGCCAATACCGTAACTGCTTTGCACTGATGAATATCCTCCGAACGCGTTTCTGTATGGCGGCTGTGAGGAGCAAGAAATAGATCGTCAAAACCACGCACCAATGGCACTTTTCTGTTTTGCACTTTATGCCAATATAAACCAAACAGCTTTTGAGGGAGCATATGTTTGGGAATCCCATAATAGTGATATAATCCCGCCTGTGCCCCCCAGCAGATATGCAGTGTTGAAGTTACATTTGTTTCTGCCCAATCCATAATTTCGCATACTTCTTCCCAGTAATCGACTTCCTCAAACGCAATATCCTCCACCGGCGCTCCTGTTATAATCAAACCGTCAAAACGTTTGCTTTGAATATCTGCAAATGTGCTGTAAAATCGGTTTAAATGATTTGCAGAAGTGTTTAGTGATACGTGGCTTGTCACCATTAAAAATGTTACATCCACCTGCAGCGGCGTATTCGACAGCGCACGCAGAAGCTGTAATTCTGTATCCTGTTTCACAGGCATTAGATTGAGAATGCAGACCTGCAGCGGGCGGATATCTTGGTGGCTCGCCCGCACCTCATCCATTACAAAGATATTTTCATTTTCCAATATTCCTTTTGCTGGCAAATCATTTTGTACTTTAATTGGCATAATAACTCCCCCATTCTAATGCATTTTTAATTCTGACTATCCGTTTCTAAATATTCCGTTATAAAGCTTTCCTCTGTAACTATAGGAATCCCCAGTTCCTTCGCCTTTTTATTCTTGGAGGAATTTGACGCAATATCATTATTAATCAGGCAGGTTGTTTTAGAAGTAACGCTTCCGGTTACTTTGCCGCCCATTTTTTCTATTAACTCTTTTAATTCATTTCTGCTGCCAAAATGCTCCAAACTTCCGGTAATTACAAATGCTTTTCCCGTTAATGTCTGTTCTTCTGTATTGATTTCCTCCTGCGCAATCACCAACTCTGTTAAAAGTTTGTCAAAGCGCGCACTGTTATCCTCATCTGCAAAATAATCCTCAAATGCTTTGCCGATGACTTCACCAATTCCATCAATTTCGCTTAACTCCTCTGCCGTTGCCCTGCGCATCGCTTCCAAATCATAATTATAAAAACGGCAGATCACTTTTGCATTGGAAAGACCAATATTGGCAATCCCCAAACTGTATATTAATTTCGGCAGCGTCACAGTCCTTGCCGCATTAATACTGTCAATCAGCTTAACATAAGACCTTTTGCCAAAACCCTCCAGGGAAACAATTTCCTCTTGATAACGATCCAAGTGAAAAATATCCTGATACTCATGGATTAAACCCTCTGCAATAAATTTTTCCAGCGTTGCCTCTGAAAGCCCATCAATATTCATTGCATCACGGCTGACAAACAATGTAAACGATTTAATTTTTTTTGCGTCGCAATGTGGATTGGTACAATATAATGACTGCACCTCATTAACGGCTTTTATCTGCGTTGCGCCTTGACAAACCGGACAAATCTTAGGGATTTCGATACTGTCGCTTCTTGTTAAATTCTCTGCAATCTGCGGAATAATCATATTTGCCTTATACACGGTAATCGTATCACCAATACCAAGTTTTAAGCCTTTTAGAATACTAATATTATGGACTGACGCACGGCTTACCGTAGTTCCCTCTAGTTCCACGGGTGCAAAAATCGCTACGGGATTAATTAATCCCGTGCGGCTTGGGCTCCACTCAATCTCTAAAAGCGTCGTTTCTCTTGTTTCATCCGCCCATTTAAACGCAATCGAATCTCTTGGAAACTTTGATGTTCTTCCCAAAGAACGTCCATACGCAATATCATCATAGATTAATACAAGTCCATCTGATGGCACTTCATAAGTCTGAATACGCTCCTCATAAGCCGCTACTGCATCAACTATGGAATTTTCGTCCACTCTAACATAATCCACCACTTCAAAACCTTGTTCTTTTAAAAAGGCAAACTGTTTCTCACGCGAATTCTCAAAATCGACATTTTCCGCCGTAACCAGTGTAAATGCAAAAAACCGCACATTTCTCTCTGCGGTTATCTGATTATTTAATTGTCTTACGGAACCAGAACAAAGATTTCTAGGATTTTTGTAGCGCGCGTCCACATCCTCAATCCGACTGTTAATCGCATCAAAATCCTTGTATGTGATAACCGCTTCGCCCCTTAGAACCAATTCGCCTTGGTATGGGATTTGCAGCGGAAGATTTTTAAATACCTTTGCATTATTTGTAATCACTTCCCCCACTTCACCATTTCCGCGCGTAACAGCTTTTACCAGTTTTCCACTTTGATAGGTTAAAACAATTGTCAGCCCATCCAGCTTCCAGCTTAACAGTCCATCCTTTCCATTCAGCCAGTTTTTTAGTTCTTCTCGTTCCTTTGTTTTATCAAGAGAAAGCATAGGACTCTCATGCGCCTCCTTAGGAAGTTCGTCCACAGCTTCATATCCTACTGTAATTGTAGGACTTCCTGTAAGCACCATTCCTGTTTCTTTTTCCAGCACTTGTAATTCCTCATATAGCGCATCATATTCACGATTGCTCATAATCTCCCTATCCTCAGCATAATAAGCTTTGGATGCTTCGCGAAGTATCTCTGTTAATTCCTTCATTCTATGTATTGAATCTGCTTTATTTGCTGCTATAGCGCTTTCCATAAGAATCCTCCCTTTTTATCAACTAAAATTTTATTTTAAACATGAAATACTCAAAATTTTTATATTTAGAGTTTCATTTGGAACTTGCTTTTAAAAACTTGTATTTAAAAACTTGTATTTAAAAACTTTCATTTAGAACTTTCTTTTAAAAACTTTCATTTAGAACTTTCTTTTAAAAACTTTCATTTAGAACTTTCTTTTAAAAACTTTCATTTGAAAATCTATAATCCACATATCTGATACAGTTTCTCACGTTCTGCACCGACAATTTCACGGTAATCACCACGTTTTAACCCGTCAAGCGTAATATTAAGCACACGCACTCTGATAAGCGATCGTATCTGATAGCCAAAAACTGCGCACATCCGCCTTATCTGCCGGTTTAGTCCCTGTGTTAAAATAATCCGGAATGTGTATTTGCCTAGCGGCTCTACTGTACATTTCCGCGTTGTCTGTTCAAGTTCCGGCAAATATACACCACCGCTCATCCTTTTTATAAAAATATCCGTAATCTCTTTATCTACCTTAACAATATACTCTTTTTCATGGCACTGACTACCCTTCATCATATACTGTATCAAGTCCCCATCGTTGGTCATAATCATAAGCCCCTCCGACTCCTTATCAAGACGCCCCGCATAAGTCAGCCTGACAGGATATTGCAGTGCGTCAACAATCGTCTTCTGCGCATATTTATCCCGTTCCGTACAGGTAACGCCTGCGGGCTTATAATAAGCAAGCACCACCTTAGCAGATGCAGGGCGGACAATTTTCCCGTTCACGGTTACAATATCCTGTTCTTTGACTTGTACTCCAAAACGTGCTATCTGATGGTTCACCTCTACCGCACCCGTTTCAATTAATTTATCTGCATCTCTGCGCGAACAGACGCCGCACTCTGCAAGGTACTTATTTAACCTTGTCATATGGTAAATTCCTCCAAAATATAATCAAAGAAATTGTTTTAGACGGTTAATGCATTTTTCTTCAAAATCCATTAATTCCTTGGCAATTTCCATTGATGTATTGCAAAAATCCTTGTGATGGTTTATAGATTTCCACATACTTGTCAAACCACGGTTGCTTCCCTGTATCATAAGTTCTGCTAATTTTCCAGTGCTGCAATTGGTCAGCGTATTCATATGAATCGCACCACCAAGCATCATATCCTCCATTGCACTCTTATGATATTCTTCCGCCTTCTCTGCCTGAAGCTTATCCGTTGCTTTATTTTGTATTACAGAATAAAGAAGCCGCTCTTTGGACAGTTCATGTGATAGTTCGTCATTATGAACCTTTTCTGATATGGTATCAATCGCTTTTAATGCCATTCCTGTGTTTTTCTGTACTTCTTTCAATATTTCCTGATCATCTTTTTTCATGGATAAACGCCTGCTCCTTTCCTATTATCAAAAGATAGCTTTAGTTTATCCTATTTCAAACAGCTTATGCGTAAAAATACAAGGAAAGCCCATGCAACTATTACAGTTACATGGGTTCGCCCTTCTATTACCACTATACTTACTATTTATTAATTAAAAAATTCTGCCTTTACATATCCTTGCTGACCATTATAGTTGATCTGATACCACTCGCCCAAATCTTCCAAAACATCATATGTAACACCTGCCTGGGCTGTTCCGATCTTATCCGCTTCTTGGTTCGGTGCATTTCGAACATTTACGTTGGTCGTTGCCATTGCTTTCTTTGTTGCTGCAGCATCGCCTTCTCCTTGTACTGGTTCATCTGCTGCCGGCTCCTGCGTGGAAACCACCTCTAAATAATCGCTTTTAATATAGGCTTCTCTTCCTTCAAAAATCACCTTGCTCCAGCCATTAATTCGTTCCTCTGTCCGTGTCAGTTCTGTACCAATTTCAATACGGCCAATTTTATCTGCCATTTCACTGTCAGATGAACGTACATTTACTGTGGATGTAGCTTTAACAATTTGATTTACCGCCTGATTCTGCGGCAGTTCCTCCTGCTGTGATTCTCCTGCTGCGGGCTGCTCGCCAGCTTCTGTATCTGATGTCGTTTCTGAATTGGATTCTTCTGTATTAGAACTATCTGCGTTAGAACTATCTGCATTAGAAGTATCTTCTTGAGGCTGTGTTTCCATATTTGCAAGTTCCTGCCCTAATGCAATCTCCATCTGCTGCGGCAGTTCTGTCAAAAACGTATTTAAACTTTCATCTGCCTTCACTGCTTCCTGATACTTTACATCAACACGCTGAAACAAATCCTTTACATCATCCTGCACTGTCACAAGTTTTAGCGCCGCATCAATATTTTCATCCATTTCACCATCTATTACCATTTTCCCTTCCTCATTGGTATAGACATAAAATGCAATTAATCCTGGGCCTTTTGTATCTATATCCTTGATTTTCACTTCATAGGAAACATATACAAAATAGGAATTTTCTTCTAATCCTTTCTTGGTATAGCACGTAATATTGTCATAAGATTCAATAAACTCACTCTTTTTCTGATATGTCATAAGTTCGATATCGGTTGTGCTATCCTTTAACGTCTTTACTGTTTCGATATCACCGTCTGCCAGTGCCTGATAAAACGCCGTCATCAAAGCATTTACATCTTCATGTGCATTTACTTCCAATGCATCCTCTGTGACTTCCATTTCTGCAGATTCTTTTGCTTCTTGTGTTTCTTGCTCCATTGGCATAATTGCTGCGCTGGAATCCTTGTCCCTCTTTGCATTTACAAAAGAGATTACTGTTGCAACAACAAGCACGCACGCTGCAACTGGCAGCAGAACTTTTAACGCTGTAACAGCCATCACCTTAATATCCATTGATGACGCAGATTTCACTTTATTGCCAACGACTGCTACCTTATCCAGTTCACGTTTGCGCCTTCTCTTGCGGACTTCCTCAAGCCTTGTATCAAAGTCTGGTTTTGTATCAGCCTTTGTCCGTACAGGCGGCTGTTCTGGTTTATTCTTATTTTCTGTGCCTGTGTCTGTATTTAATACTTGTGTCTGAGCGGATAACTCTACTGCACTCGTATCCACACTGACGTTCTTATCTTCTTTCTTATTTGTTTCTTGGGCAGCTGTTTCTTCTATATTTTCCTTAAATCTTGGCTCCTGCCTTACTTCTTTGAAATCAACAATTTTCTTATCCTTCTGCTTATTTTTTGGTATGTTGTTTTTTTTCTTATTATTATCCATCTTATACCCCATTCTATGCCGCACATCTCATTTCCAAGCGGCAAAATATAATACCATTCAACAAATCTAATGATAACGGTATTCTCAACTCAACAATCCCTATGGAAACGCTGTAGACAAAAAAATTTTAAAAAGATGTAACAAGAATGCACCCGGCAGGAATCGAACCTGCATTAAAGGCGTCGGAGGCCTCCGTTCTATCCATTAGACTACGGGTGCTGAAAGGATTATGCTTGTAATATTAACACACTTCATTTGATTTGTCCATACTTAAATAATGGTTATTCATTTTTATCATCTGGTATTTTCTAACTATTTGACCCTATTTCACCAAAATAGGGCAAAATATATTGTCTATTATACTTTATCTATTATATTTTTCAACAAGTTCATCAAAAAGCAGCAGTTGGCGCTGCAAGTCCTCATATGCCTGCCTGTTATTGTGCTCCAGATCATCAATAAAGTGAAACAACTTGTCCTGAAGCTTATAGTGCTCCCTTGCATCTACTCGATATGTATTGGCAATCCTAATAATTTTGTCCAAATATTTCATAATCTGCCGCTCGTTGTTTTTCTTCAATGCATTCTGCAGCAGTTCCATATTATCCACTTCCGGCGAGTCCGTAATCTTTGCAAAAGTGTTAGCTCCTATTGCGTAATAATCCTCTCCAACTTGATAAAAAAAGCTTTTTGTCTTGTACAAACTTTCCTTAAAATTACTCATATGTGCTCCCATCTGTGCGCATCAAACTGTATGCATTTAGGGAGAATATATCTCCCCATCTGCACAACACTTATGATTTTATCACTATTAAAGTAATTTGTCACGTATTTTTTGTAAAAATTTTTAAAAATGAAAATTTTTATATTTCCCGCAGCCGTTCCACAATCGACTTTTTCGCCATTGTTCGATATGTCATCAGCGGCAGCAGAAATCCCAACAAGGCAAACAGTGGTGCCGCCAGCAATATTGGTACTATAGTAAATCGGTAGGAAAAGAACCAAAACATACTGCCCAGTACCTTTCCAACCAATGGGCCTGTAACAATACTCATGATCAAAGACACAGCTACAGAACCCAATGCATAAAATAATCCTTCTATTACCAACATTGTCTTTAACTGCTTTCCTGTCATACCAACGGACTGCAGCACAGCAAATTCATGGATTCTTGTATAAATTCCGGTAAGTATCGCGTTAAAAAAATTCAGCACACCGACCAATCCGACGATAAAGACAAGAATGCCTCCTACAATTAAAAAGGTATTTTTCAACGATTGAAATTGTTTTTCATAGGATTCTCTGCTTTCATAATCACAGTCTGAGCGAATATTCTGTGTATAATCTGCGATAAATGCATCCATATTTTCCTTTGCTGCATCTTCCACATCAAACGCATAGTACATCACACCGTCCGTTCCGGTTTCTCTAATAAAAGTTTCTGCTCCCATTATAAATTCATCATTTCCATAATAACGATAACTCATATTCGAAGGCAATAAAACCGTAGCAGCAACTTCGTACTCTGCGTCACGGTATTCTATAGAACGTGTTTTATATGCAACATTTGTTAAATCGTCCGAATCTTGATAAATTTCTTGTGTCCATGGATTATAAAATTCATACTTTTCTGTGTAACGCAGTTTTACCTTATCTCCAACCTCCGCCCAGTTACTATCTGGAATTACATTTTCATAATCGTCCGGCATATACACCGCTGCAATATAATTTCCACCCGTAAAAAGCTTAGAAATATCACCAGAAATTACTTTCAGCTTCTCCAGACAAAATGCTTCCATACCATAGAGTTTTACATCCGTCTGCAAAAGCCCGTTTTCTCTCTCTGCCATAAAAAGCAATGACTCCAATTCTTCTTCTCCCAGTCCTACAAAGTGTGAAATTTTTCCCTTGCGAAAATCCTCCTCTGTAACAAATTCACTGATATTCCACCGTGTCTGACCATATGTGCACCCACCCTTTACAATGCCCCTCTGCTTGGCTATCTCCTGTATTACCTCCTCTGGCAACGCGTTTTCTGGTCTGCGAAACCCTGCCTGAACTTGAAAATAGGAAGCATCTGCCAGAATATAATCAGAAACTACCTTTCTTAAATATTTATCCATATCAAACCCATTCGTAAAGACAACTGTAATCTGCATTAGCACAACTGACAGCGACAAAGAAAGCATTGTAACTACCGTTTTTCCCCTGTCCCTTCCAAGATTTGCAAATGCCATATACTCAAGAGAAGCCCATTTCCTTGGCTTTATCCGCCTTTTAATACTAAATATTTGTTTGTATTCTATCTTTTTCTCCACATAGCGCAATGCTTCAATGGCTGTAACTTTACCCGCAATTTTCGCTGGTTTTCGACAGGAAATCATCACCGTTGCAAACGCAAACACAGCGGAAATAATAAAAATCCACGGATTCACCAAAATATGCCCTATCTGCCGCTGCTGAAATGTTTCCAATATCATCGGCGTTAGAATTACACCAATTCCATAACCTGCTGCCAACCCTATCGGAATCCCGATACAAGAAAGCACAATTGACTGCATCCAAACGATACGCCGTATCTGCCTAGCTGTTGTTCCGATTGTTTTCAGCAGCCCATAGGAACGGATATCATTTGATATAGAAATTTTAAATACATTGTAAATAATCAGATAACCTGTAAAAATAATTAACAGCAGCGCCGCCGTAAGCGATAAAACCGTTCCACTGTCCATATTGACAAAAAGCTGCGAGGAAATATAGCCCCAGTTAACACCTGTTGCAATAAAGTTTTCCTTTCCTAATTCATTCTTTGTATGATACCCGTAACGGCTCAGCAATGTTTCGATATTTTCTGCGATATGCATAGAATTTGGAAACATCATTTCCATTGTATATGTTCCTGTAATTCCATCTTTCCCCTCTGTACCCAAATCCGTAAAAATTTGTTCTGCACGGCTTTTCGGTATTAATACATGACTTGCAATTGAAACAGAATCATATTCCCACCATCCGCAAAGTGTAAATGTTTGTGTGGTCTTGGTGCCGTCCACATCAAATGTTATCGTAAATTCTGTTCCCAGCTTAGGCGTTACTCCCAAAAGTTCCAAAACCCTTGTATCCGTTGCCGCTTCGTTGGTATTTTCCTTGGGAAGCCGCCCTTCCTCTGGTACTGCAAACAGCCATTGTGCTTCATTGGCATCTGTGTAGCTGACTTCCACGTGCGATTTGTGAAACGGCTTCTCCTTCGGCATTCCCACAAAAATACGCAAACCATATGCCTTAATCAGCGAGTCGCCCGCAAACAGCTCTACCTGCTCCTTTGTCAAATATTTCAAAGCACCATGCGCATATCCACCTACCTGCCTAAAATTCGACTGTTCAAAACTATACGCAAACGACAATGCAACCGTAAATAACGCTGTAAACAGCACTGCCGTCAAAGCAATCGCTGTCACTGCCACACGGTTGCGCACCCTCGCTGCCCGCATACTCCTAAAACTTAACTTTTTAATCACATTTCCATTTGAAACTCTCATAATTCCTCCCGTTTCTATATACAACAACCATAACCCCATTCTTTATTGAAAAAACACACCCTCTACCCCACACACATCACCACAAACCAACAACCTAAACCATTCTATAGGAAGAACGCCGCCCTGCGTTCTTCCCGCGTGAAATTTAGTAATTCTTGGCTTTACATCCTATAGTGAAAAGTCATTAGAGCTACTTTTTACGCTCCCATCCTCAATCCGCACAATTCTATCTGCCAACTGCGCGATTTCTTCATTATGTGTAATCATCACCATTGTCTGTGCAAATTTCTGACTGGAAATTTTTAAAAGTCCCAACACGTCTTGGCTTGTTTTGCTGTCAAGATTTCCCGTTGGTTCATCTGCTAGAATAATTGCTGGCTTCGCTGCAAGCGCCCTTGCAATTGCTACACGCTGCTGTTGTCCCCCCGATAAATTATTAGGAAGGTTTTGCAGCTTGTTTGTTAATCCAAGTGTTTTAATAATGCTCCCAATATATTTTTCATCTGGCGTTTCCCCATCAAGCTGGATTGGCAAAACAATATTCTCATACACATTTAACACCGGAACCAAATTGTAGTTTTGAAATACAAAACCTATTTTTCTACGCCGAAAGATGGTCAGTGCTTCATCTTTTAATGCAAAAATATCCTTTCCGTCAATTATCACGCTTCCGCTTGTAGGTCTGTCAAGCCCTCCGAGCATATGCAGCAGCGTAGACTTTCCGCTTCCACTCGTACCCACAATTGCCACAAATTCCCCCTGTTCCACACAAAAATCTACACCGTCAAGCGCCCGAACCAGACTCTCACCACTACCATATTCCTTCCTTAATCCCTTCGCTGATAAAATCACCATATGAGCCTCCATTCTTTGTCCGTTTTTGTTTATAATCCAATAAAAACTACTTTTTTCTTTTTAGGAAAAGAAAATTTGTTTAGAAATTTTTCTACTGTACCAATCTTATCATAAAAATCTTTCCATATTCTTTCCATTTGTAAAACAATTCTTACAGTTTTGTCATTTTTGAGCAGCTACGGCGTTTGTATTCTGAATTAGAAACTGACAGTGTAAAATAGCAACCAGAACATTTTGTATTAAGTTATCGAAGTGATAGCTTTTTTAACTCAAGATTTAGATGTTTTAGAATGTGAAAGAAACAAAGGGATTGGAACGCTTCTTAACGAAGCCAGTAAAGAATATGGGAAAAGAAAAGGCACAGATTTTATTCAAACACAAGTTTTCCAGCAAAATACGGATGGCATAAGATTTTACGAAAAAAATGGCTTCTGTGAAATGATGAAAACGATCGAGAGTCCATTTTAATGCTTATATATTCTATACTCACGAACGATTAGATTTTCCTTTCTGTACAGCACGTATTGCCCGCTTATACAATATGGGCTGTGCAGAAATTGGAAAATCTTAACGGTTGTCAGTATAATGAAAGAGAACAGGAAGATATACAGAGAACACAGAGCCTTCTCCTAACTTTGACTGCACCTTAATATACCCGCCTTCTTCCATAATAATTTCCCGTGCTAAATACAACCCAATACCTACGCCACTCTTTTGGCTGACACGCTTGGAACGGTAAAACCGCGCAAAAATCTGCGCCTGTTCTTCTTCGGCAATTCCCATCCCTGTGTCAGCAATTTCGATACAGCAAAACATTTCATAAGGTTTTATGCGAAGTGTTATGCTGCCTTGATTCGTATATTTTATCGCATTATCTACAATATTTCCAATCGCTTCGATTGTCCATTTCTCGTCAAAAAACGCAATCAATCTCTGCGGCGAAATAAGTGGAGCTACGCATAAAAAGTCCAGTCCCTTTTCTATGGCGATCTGATAATATTGTGTTCTTATTTTTTCAATCATGTCCTTTACATCTGACTGTATGGGATGAACCTTTATAATGCCTGCTTCAAGGCGCGACATTTTCACAAGCGCCGCAATAAGAAACTGCAGTTTCTGTGCCTGTTCATTCATTGCTTCCACACAGGAGGCGCTGTCGCTGCTTAAATTCTGTTCCTTTAAGAGTTCACCATAAAGTAAAATATTGGAAATTGGCGTTTTCGTCTGATGCGAAATATCAGCAATTAACGCCCGTATCTTATTGCGTTCTGCCTCAACTTTGTGCGCCGATATCTGCGAAGCGCTTAAATATTTCCCCATTTTGCACTCCACTGCAGAATACCGTGTTTCATCAAATATTGTTTCATTAAAATTTCCCTCAATTGCACGGTCAAGCATACGGTTTAGGGAATTTAAAATTTTAATTGTGTGGCGGCGGTATAAAAGTATCACAAAAATAGAAAGCGAAATTATGATAAGTACAAACGGAATAGAAAATCCATTTATTTTCATATTTAATGCAATACTCCTTCCTGTTCTAATTCCAGATTCTGCCATATATACCCAATCCCATATATGGTCTTAATATACCGATGCGCAGAAAGTTTATCGCGCAAGCGCTTCATAGATACGGACAGGGCATTCTCGTCTACATATTCTGCTCCGTCCGTCCAAATATAATCAATTAGTGCCGAACGGCTAACCGTATTTCCCTTATTTTCTATTAAATAGTATAACAGTTTCTGCTCTGTCTTGCTTAATTCTATCAGATTTCCACCATAGGAAAATTCCATTTTTTCAAAATCAAAGCAATAGCCGTTAATTCTTATGGCAGTCTGTTTTGCCGGATATGCGTTTTTGCGCAGCTGCGTATTTACCCGCGCCCGCAATACCGCCAAACTAAACGGTTTCGTAATATAATCATCTGCACCTGCTTCCAATCCCGCAACAATATCCATTTCCAAATCGTTCGCAGTCAGCATAATTACAGGTATATTCTGCACCTGTTTTAGTTCTGGCAGAAAATCAAAGCCGTTTCCGTCAGGAAGGTTAATATCAAGAATTACAAGTGCGTATTGCTCCTGTGCCAGTTTTTGTCTTGCTTTGCGCAGGGAGTCGCAGCTTTCTGCCGTAATCTCCTGTGTGGCAAGCGCGCGGCATAAACCATTCGCAAGCGCAATATCATCTTCTATAATTAAGAGTTTTTTTGTCATTTTTATTTTCCTTCTTAATCGTGAGTATAAAACTACAATGAGATCCAATAACGCTGCTCAATATGTCCATTATCTTCTATTTCATTTTCCAACACGCCGCCATTATTTATAATTGATTTCGCTGAACCAATATTATCTTTACTGCAGCATATCAAAACTTTTTTGATGCCAAGTTTTTTACATTCCTCTAATGCCAAAGCAATCATTGATGTCGCATAGCCTTTTCTTCTCTCACTAGGTCTGATTCCATCACCTATATGACCACCCGTTTTTAATAACTCCTCATTTAGATAATGACGAATATTGACCGCTCCCACAAAAATATTTCTATCTTTATCAAGACAAAATAAAGTCGTATCTGGAACCCAATGATTGTTCGCGTCCTTTTTTGTTTCAAGATTTATTCGATAGGCATCAAAATCATGAAAATCACTTTCCCATATTCTCCACGGCGATATATCTGTGTGATTTACAATAATATCATTCTTCCATTCTGTCAGCATCTCAAATAGCTGTTCCTTATATTCATTGGTTAAATGAACAAGTTCAATATTCATATTATCTCCTTCCTTGGCAAACCGGCAATCAATCATTTGAAATTCTTTTCAATGTACTCTTAGATTCATAGTTTTATCTCATTACATCCTGCACCTTTGCACAATCTTCACAACGCCCCCATTCATCTAATGACATTTTATGAAATATCCTTGTTAATTCTTTATAAATTACTTTGTTTTCTGCCATAGCATTCCAAAAATCACTTTGCTCAATTACGGGGCTATAACCTTGATGCCCGCAAATTGCACAAGTATTAATATACTTTTTGGCAGATGAATTCCATTTTTCTATATATAATGAATAGCCTCGCTTTGTCTGTTTGCTGTGTGACATTCTTCATTTCCTTTACTTTTATTGTTTTATGTATAACATTCTTAATTTTATTTTGATTCTCCAATATTTTTAATAATAACTGAATATCTTTCGTTTACCACTTTTCCTTATTGCATAGTTCCTTAACATCATTAATTTTATCATATATGTACAGACAATTCTATAGATTTTGAAAACTGAATGCGCAGCTCTTTCATAAAATCACAAAAATATTCAAAATATCAAACCCACAGCAGATAACTATGCTATCATTTCATTACGATATCGTAATAAAATGATAATGCAGCATGGAGGTTTTGTATGCGTATGCGGAATTTAGATTTGCTGGTATGCAGCTTGAACTTTATAGAAGATCATTTAAGAAACGATCTAAAAACCACGGATATTGCAAATGCCTGCTGCTGTTCAAAATCAACTCTTGAAAAAATGTTTCAGTATGTCTATTCCACTTCGGTGCACCGCTATGTTATATACCGGAGAATGATGCTTGCCGCAAAATCCCTGACAGAGCAGCCAGATATCTCCGTCCTTACGGTTGCGGTCGAATTTGGATATGGATCGCATGAAGCGTTTACGCGCGCATTTAAAGAAGTTTGGAACTGTACACCCTCTGCTTTCCGCAAGCAGAAATATTGGGAACTTTACCCGCGTTTTCGGGAACCGATTCAGGAAGGAGAATATTATATTATGGAGAGAAAAAGCGTCGATATCAGCCAATTATATGATTTATTTCAGGAACGAAAGGACTGCTACTTTATATGCTGCGATATTAAAAACCTAACGCCGATTAATGATGTGTCCAGAAAAGCTGGTGACTTGGCAATTCTCGAATCCATGCAACGTATGAATGCGGCAGCAGGTACAGAGGATATTGTATTTCGAATTGGCGGAGATGAATTTTGTATGCTGACCGCCAGCACAGAACGCACTTACGCAGATAAAATTGCGGCAGATATTACAAAGCAAAACGGCGAACCCTTTCTATATGAAGGAACAGAATATCCGCTTACACTTTATGTTACTGCAACAAAATTCGAGGGAAAACAGCTAAAGTATAACGACTTGTTTGCAAAATTGCATCTTACAATTAAAGAATCCAAAACAACACTATCAACAACTATTTGTAAGCATACGACACATTAAATAAGAATGAAAGTTTCTAAAATATTAGATTTTTCTTTCTGCACAGCACATATTTCCGCTTACACAATATAGGCTGAACTCGAAAAATCTTAGGGGCTGTCGCAATAAGGAACTATTTAAAAGTTATTTCTTAACCGTTTCGAAGCTTTGATAATACAAAATCTAGTTGTATACATTATCCCTAATGCGACAGCCCTGCTCTTAATATTTGTTATTATAAACAATCTATCTCTAGTTTTCTTTTCTCTAGTTTTCTTTTCTCTAGTTTTCTATCGTATTTTCTCTAACCTTTACATACAAATCTTCTGGAAACTTTTCTTCCCCTTTTTCAATATAAATTCCTGCTGAAAATCAGCTTGTGTAAATGCTGCTTTTACATCTGTTACTTTCTCACCGTTTACAGAAACACCGCCTTGTTCCACAGCGCGCCTTGCTTCGGATTTTGAAGCTGTCATACCTGCTTTTACCAATATAGAAAGAATATCAATACTTCCCTCTGTAAAATCTTCCTCCGTCAACACCGTTTTAGGCATATTTTCAAGATTTCCGCCACCTGCAAACAATGCCGCTGATGCTTCTTTTGCTTTATCTGCCTCCTCTGTGCCATGTACAAGCTGTGTTAATTCAAATGCAAGAATTTCCTTTGCCTTATTTAATTCGCTGCCCTGCCAGCTTTCCATTTCCTTGATTTCCTCAATTGGTAAAAATGTCAGCATTTTCAGACACTTAATAACATCCGCATCCGATACATTCCGCCAGTATTGGAAAAACTCATACGGCGACGTTTTATCCGGATCAAGCCAGACTGCGCCAGATTCGGTTTTTCCCATCTTCTTTCCCTCAGAATTTAAAAGAAGATTAATGGTCATTGCATAGGCATCTTTTCCAAGTTTTCGGCGGATTAGTTCCGTACCGCCAAGCATATTGCTCCACTGGTCATCACCGCCAAACTGCATATTACAGCCATATCTTTGGAACAATTCCATAAAATCATAGCTTTGCATAATCATATAATTAAACTCAAGGAAACTCAGCCCACGTTCCATGCGCTGTTTGTAACACTCTGCAGTCAGCATTCTGTTCACACTAAAATGCGGTCCCACTTCACGCAGCAGTTCTACATAGTTTAGATTTAAAAGCCAATCGGCGTTATTTACCATAATCGCCTTATCCTCGCCAAACTCAATAAAACGGCTCATCTGCTTTTGAAAGCAGGCAATATTGTGGTCAATATCTTCTTTGGTCAGCATCTTGCGCATATCTGTTTTACCAGATGGATCGCCAATCATACCTGTACCGCCGCCAAGCAGCGCTATTGGCTTATTTCCTGCCATTTGCAAGCGCTTCATCAAGCAAAGCGCCATAAAGTGCCCTACATGAAGACTGTCCGCAGTTGGGTCAAATCCAATATAAAATACTGCTTTCCCATTATTGATTAACTCTCGAATTTCATTTTCATCTGTTACTTGGGCAATCAACCCTCTTGCAATTAATTCATCATACAGTTGCATTGTCTTCTCTCCTTTTTACAAATCAAATTTTTCGTTTCGTTCCAAGGACAAAAAAATCTCGTCCTTGAATAGAATCAAAGGACGAAGTAAATACCACGTGTTACCACCTTTATTCACGCAATGCTCACACATTACGCCTTCGCAAGTACGAAATACAGTACGTATTTGATACTCTCCCAATATAACGTTCGGGGTTCCGTCGCAGCCTACTTCACTGATGCAAAAGCGCTTTTCATATTCCCTGACAAGCAGTCCGCTTTCATCCTTTCGGTGCGCAGCTCCAAGAGGTATTCACTTCCAATTTCCCTTGCGCCTCTCATCATCCGGCTGCTTTCTGTAAGTTCCCAAGGAAGCTACTTATTCTTTTCATTGCCTTTCTTATATGAAACGATTATAACCATTTTTACAGACTTTGTCAATTATAAAATTTTATGATTAAAGCGTCAAAAGGGTTAATTAAGAAAAATGACCACAATATATAGAATATGAATATTTGTCCAAATCACAATATATTGTACCATTCTTTTGAAAAATACCCTTTTGACGGGCTAATCATTTTATTATAAAGAAAAGAGTAATGCATTTGGCGCGGCGCTCTCTTTCTTTGCAAATTTATCAACAAATCCCCCATTTTTGAAACAATACTGCAAACCCGGGATATTCTACCAGCTTATCCACATTTCCCTGCTCTAAGTCATAATAATACTTACCGCTTGCAATATCCTTTGACAAACTATCTATTGGAAAACCTGGTCTTCGGATACTGCTATGCGGCTTGCTTGTAATTAAAAATTTTTCACCGAACAAACTCTCATCCATTGACTCATATACATGTGTTTCATCTATAATTAAACAGATTGCATTGATATACTGCGCCGTTAAATCGCCGTACTTTGCAGCCAAACCACTATAATAATCCCGCATTTCATCATCCGTTAACGTTTTTCCATGTACTGTCCGCACATGTACCCCTGGCTGCAATTCATCTGGAATCCCTTCTATGTAAAGACCAGAATCACAAGAAAACACAGGAATTTGATAATAGTGAAAATATGTCCATGCTTTCTGACGCGCATTTTCAAGCGGCGTTTTTCCATCTTCTGGCGCATTCAGAATTTCGCCCTCCATATCTTTTAGCCCAATAATCTCAATATCTAATTTGCTTAGATTTGCACGCATTGCTTGCAATTTTGCTGGGTTGCCTGTTCCATATAGTATCTTCATTTAGAAATTTACCTCCCTATATTGTCAAGTGATTTTTCTCTTGTTATTTGTCTTTTAGATTTTTATTTCTTCCCACTGATATTATACTCACGCATGTGCAAATTTGCAACATATACACGATGCTTTCCACTCGTGAGTCGGTAATTTAGCAAATTTTATAAAATTCTCCATTGCACAATAGATTCAAGCTTGCTACGTGGTCTGGAAGCAGGGGATTCATCTGCATATCCCAGTGCCAATGCTGCACATACTTCTCCATCTATTTTTGCCCATTTATTTAACTCATATTGTGCAAAATAGGTATTGCATATCCATAGACTTCCAAGCCCAAGTTCTGTTGCTGTTAATGTCATATTTTCTATTGCTGCACCAATGGATTGTGCATTACACAATTCAAAAACATGCTGTTCTGCTGTTAAATTTTGCCCAATTTTAATTCCCATTGGATTTACAATTAAGATAATTACAGGTGCTTGTTCCATAATATCCGCCGTATGCTCTGCATCTTGCAAATAGACTGCATTTTCTGGCAACAGCGGCATGTGCTTTTCTCGTTCCAATCCTTCTCGCATTGCACATAACAATTCCTCTTTTGCTTTTCCTGCTGCTACAATAAACCGCCATGGCTGGCGGTTTTTCGCAGACGGTGCCAATATTCCAGCCTTTAAAATTTCTTCAATCATTGTATATGAAACCGGATTTTCCTTAAATTTGCGAATACTTCGCCGCTTAGTAATTGCTTGAATCATTGCTATCCTCCTCGTATGTTCTTGCACACATACCAATCAATCGTTTGAAAATAATTTAGCTAAAAATATTATTGAACCAACAAAAAACTACAAACAGGAACCAAAACCCACAACTTACATAATATGTTAATAACTACGAAAAAATAACAAGGAGCAAGAAATTTATGCAGGAATGGACGATGCCGCAAATGCAAATGCCTTATATGGAGCAATTTCCAGTTGCAATGGCTTATGTACCTTGGCAGCGAAATTGCAATATGTACGAAAACCTTGATGAAGCCTACAAAACAGGCACAATTTTCCCTGAATTAAACAAACCGTTTATGGGAAGGAGATGCAGAGTATGAATATGGGATGTAATACATGCATGGACTCCTGTTCCGACAGGAAACGCCTATTAATGGAAATCGGTAAGGTTGATTTCGTATTGAAAGACTTAAACCTTTATCTGGATACACACCCTTATGACCAGCAGGCAATCGAAGCCTTCCGTCAGTACAATAACCTCAAAACCGCTTTGGTCAGAGAATACACGGAAAAATATGGTCCTATCGTGCTCAACTGTCTTGATAACAACGACCGCGAATGGAAATGGGCTTTGCAGGACTGGCCTTGGGAAAGGGGGTATCATTAAATGTGGAATTATGAAAAAAGATTACAATTTCCAGTAAAAATTACACAAACCAATCCCGAAATTGCGCAGGTAATTATCACACAATATGGCGGGCCTGACGGAGAACTCAGTGCTTCCATGCGTTATCTTGCGCAAAGATATACTATGCCATTCAATACCGTAACAGGTGTATTAACCGATATAGGTACGGAAGAACTTGCACATTTCGAAATGATCTGTGCAATCGTTTACCAGCTTACTAGAGATTTAACCCCAGAGCAAATTAAGGAATCTGGTTTTGACAAATACTATGTTGACCATACTCTGGCACTATGGCCGCAAGCAGCAGGCGGAATCCCATTTAATGCCTGTGAATTCCAGTCAAAGGGAGATGTTATTACGGATTTGATGGAGGATATGGCAGCAGATGCTCCACATTGATAAACACAACTAAAATTTCCAATGTATTATAATTGGCGGCAAATCATTTCTATGTACCTTTTTTTCGCACCGCCCAATTTCAATATATTCTACCAAGGTATCCATAATATCCCTATCCAGTTTCTGAACATTATTGTACTTTTTTAAAATTTCCTCTCTCGAATGATTCCGCCTGCCTTCGCTTTCCAATGTTTCCAATTTCACTGCATTTTCTTCTAGTATTTTATTATATTTATTAATATCGCTGGAAAAATTACTTCTAAACGAAAGATATTCTTCATTTGATATCACTCCATTTGCCTTATCAACGTAAGTTTGCTCAATCGCTTTTTTCAGATTTGCTATCTTTATTTCATAACTGGAATTTTCACGGTGTATCCTTCGTATTTCCTCCTCCCATTTTTTTGTAATAGACAGTTCTGCTGATGCTCCATTAAAATATTTAGTAATAATACTGTTAAATTCCTCTAATACTGCCTGCTCCAAAAAACGCTGTGCAATAAATGCTCCTTTACAGGAATCTTTGCTAACATTTCTGCAAGGACATTTCAAGTATCGAAAGCCATTAGAAGAACAAGAACGCAATGTATAACCACAATACATACACTTCGTTTTGGAAGCAAATATTCCTACTTCACCTGTACACATTGGCTTTGTTTTCTCCTGCTTACGCTTTTGAACATCTTCCCATAATTTTTTCTCAATAATTGGTTCGTGTGTTCCTTCTACACGTATCCAACGTTCTTTTGGAACTGGCTTACTATGCCGACTCTTATAAGTGGGATTTTCGTATTTTCCTTGCACCATATTTCCAATATACATCTCATTTTCTAATATGGATGTAATTGTATAATAATGCCAAAGTGTACCATATGACTTTGTAACACCATTGTACCGCATTCCTTTTTGTTTTTTGTATGCTGTTGGATTTGGTATTCCCTTATTATTTAATATTTTGGCAATTCCTGTTCGCCCCATTCCAGTAGCATACAGTTCAAACACTTCTCTTACAATTGCTGCTGCTTCTGGATCAATAATTAGATGCCCTTTACTATTAGGGTCTTTCTGATAACCAAAGGGGGCAAACGATCCAATGTGCAGCCCTTTTGTTCTATGATCTGTAAGAACCGTTTTGATATTATCGGATAAGTCCTCAAGATACCATTCATTTACTAAGCCATTGATTTGTCTTGACTTCTTATTCCCCTTATTTGTAGTATCTGCATTATCAGCAAGCCCCACAAAGCGAATACCCCACTCAGCAAAATCACCATGTATTATCTTCTCCACAAGTTCTAATTCCCGTGTAAAACGTGACTGAGATTTACAGAGTACAATATTAAATTTTCGTTTTTTTGCATCCTTTAGCAGTTCCTTAAATGCTGGTCTATTCCTATCACTACCCTTATAATCATCATCAGAATAAATGTTGTAAATTTCCCAGCCGTGGCTTGTTGCATATGTTATTAACAAACTCTTTTGATTCTGAATGCTTCGACTTTCGTCTTCTTGGTTTAGTTTGTCCTTATCTTCTTCAGATAACCTACTATAAATCGCTACAATCTCATTCATATTATCCTCTCAATAAAGCAAACCAATATCTCCTATTTATTATAAATCAGAAGTATTTGCTTGCGCAATATGTATATTTTGACTATTTTCTTTTTTATTGATTACCTGTGCCCATAATAGGGTAAATGCTTCCGATATTTTCTCCTTATCATTATGTATAAATATACTTTTGCATTTTTGTTCTGCAGCAGTTTCCATATAACTATCCCTCACTCCCTTTTATTTATTGTATGGCTTTACTACTTGTCACATTCTTATTAATCCCCTTAAAGTGACGGACATTCCAATTTGGGGAGAAAATAATGTCTGTCATTATGATGATAAACCTTGTGGCATTTCCGCCACTTAAAAAAGATTAAGCCAAATTATGATCTTGTTTCAATATCATATAAGACAATTGATAAGGTAAAACAATCCTTTTCCCACAGCCAGCACAAAGTCGAATTTCCTGTTGAATAATATCAGGTTTTGTAATTTCCCTGCTGCAATCAGGACAGGCATAATTTTCTCCATGCTTGATTAGCTTTCCAATCATACGGATTTCTTTTAACTCATTGTTTTCCTGTTGTAGCTGTAATCATTTCCTCTGCATCAGGCAGTTCATCCTTGCTGTCCTTAATGCCAGATGTAATTTTAGTGACAATATTCTCTGTCTTATAAATCATGGAATCAAAGATATTCCACTCTGCAATATAATTGGTCATTTTATGCTTTTCCACATATGTACTAATTTTAATAGATACTGTTTGTAACTACCCAAAATAAAATTTTTGTTTTATACTAAAAAAAGCGCATGTCTTGCATCTCTGCTCCATACGCCTCTTTCATTTACATATTAATTTGGTTACATATTTTACTTATTTAC
>VSNQ01000209.1 GCA_009774395.1 Lachnospiraceae bacterium | reverse complement strand
GAACTGGACGAGGGTATCTTAAACCGCCTTATCAGCCGGATTCTGGTGGGGGAGGTGAAAAAGGTTGACGGGGAGAAATTTCAGGAAATCAAAATCATTTATAACTTTGTCGGGGAGATACCGGCGGTAACAGAATAATGGCAATGCCCTTCTCTCTTTTTGGGGGAAGGGTTTTCTTTTTGCCTGTACACGAAAAAGAAGCCGGGTTCCTTACTCTCCGGCTTCCGGGATAAACTCTAAATGGTCTAAGGCATAGCGCAGAGCCATACACATCAATTCATTTCGGGAGCGGTCGCTTTTCGCCGCCAGAGCGTCAAATTCTTCCTGCAATTCCCGGTCTAACCGCAGCGTCATAACGATTGACTTATCTTCCTTTTTGTCAGGTTTCTTCTGACGTACCACAAACTTATCTGCCATGTTACACCTCTGTATTACGTTTCTGCAACCATTATAAACGATTCTTCTTGACATTCATATAACACATGGTAAAACACTATTATGTAATACATAATAGTATTACAAAATAAAAAGGAGGTCATGGAAGTGAAAAATGTACTGGAACAGCTTTATAACGGTGAAATCTTCCCGGCGGAACAGTATGCTCCCAAAAGTGAAGAATACCGGAAAATCCATCAAGGGCATTATAGTCATTACGAGGACTTTATTGAGGTATTGGCTAAGCTGGAGCCGCCCCTTGACAAGCGGTTCGTTAAAATCATGGACGAACAGCTTGACGTAATCCCGTTTGAGTTCTCGGAAATGTTCATTGACGGTTTTAAGCTGGGGGCAAAGATGATGGCAGAGGTTTTCAGGGACGAGTAGAAGGACGGGGACAGGAAAAGGCAGACGCTTTGACGTGGCGGCTGCCTTTTTTGGGTTGTTGATAAACTGGAAATTATTTAAGTGTTATCATTTAATTTAGCATATACATATGTATCTTTCCAGATTGGTTTTTCAGTTTCATCTTTCCAGAAATACACATTTTTTCTAAAATGGGCTTCACGTTGAAATCCTAACGTTTCAAGTAATTTCCACGAACTCTTATTATTGGGGTCGCACTCTGCATATATCCTATGTATGCCATTGTAAAATGCCTGCTCGATTAATGCTTTGCAACTTTCGGCAGCATAACCATATCCCCAATAATTTCGATTAAATACATATCCTATTTCCAGTGCTTCAAAGTCACGTTTACCCATATATACATTTCCAATCATTTTATGGGAATTTTTCAATTCAACAGCAATCATTTCATCTGTGCCTATACGCCATTCAAGACTTTTTTCTGTTTCATCAAAGGTTTGCGGTTTATATGGTTCGTATCTTACAACCTCCTTATCAGATAAATATTCAAATAAATCTTGAATATCTTCTTTTTTGTATCTTCTTAAAATTAGCCTTTCCGTTTCAGCTATAAATATTTTGTTCTCCATGTTACACCCTCCATAAACAAATAATCCTTGACTTATTTCTTTTTTGCAAACTTATCAATAACCTTGTCTACCCAAAAATTGATGAAGAAATCGGCAATCTCTGCAAAAACATTCAAAATGAAATCTACCATTAAAGTATCCCCTAATTAACGATTTGCTGTTTTGTATTCTAACATACAACCCCATTTTTCTCAATAGAAATTGAACTCACCACTTGACAATGTTGCATAGAGCTGATGAGCCAGGATGAGCTTGCGGTGATGGATGGGGGAAAATGTATCCTCCAGCTGCGGGGCGTCCGCCCGTTTTTGTCGGACAAGTATGACATCACCAGGCACCCCAATTTCCAGTACACCGCCGACGCGGACGATAAGAACGCCTTTGACATTGAAGCGTTTTTGTCCACCCGGCTCAAACCAAAACCCAACGAGGTCTACGATGTGTTTGAAGTTGACGTAGACACCGAGGGCGAATAATCCCGTTCCGCAAGAAAGGAGTGATCTTATCTACCCGCCAGGGTCCCTGAAACCTGCCTCGGTTGAGGCCATTGGCGTACAAAGCGGACAGCTCAACAAAAAAATGAAGAAGGAGGATAGCCGGAATCGAGCCGCCCAAAACGCAGGGCGGTTTTGTTGTCCGGCTTTTGTATGCCTATGAACCAACACTAACCACAAAGCGATTCCGGCTAAATTAAAGTATGGAATTTTTCAACAGCGCAATCGAAGTTTTGCAGACCCTCGTGATCGCACTGGGAGCCGGCCTCGGTATCTGGGGCGTCATCAACCTGCTGGAAGGTTACGGCAATGATAACCCTGGCGCGAATGCTCATGTACGGTAAAGAAGCAAGCAACCGAAAACAAGCGATAGACCGCCAGCACCACACTATTCCGAACCAGAGAAAACAAAGGCCAAAAGACAAGCATTGTGGTAAAATCTAAACTTTTGGATTTTACCACAATGCCGACTACTACGGAATCATTTATTTCTTGATATTTTTTTGTAAATGAGGGCTTGAAAATTTGAGTCAAACAAGTATATTTAGATTAAACAATCCAGTCAAACCAAAATAGTCAGAGGTGATAGTATGAGTGAGAGATTTAAAGAGCTTCCAGAAGAAAAGCAACTTTCTATTATGCGTGCCGCCACGGAAGTTTTTGCAAAATATGAATATAAAAAAGCATCTACCGATTTGATTGCTTCTAAGGCAGGAGTTTCTAAGGGATTGCTTTTTTATTATTTTCATAACAAAAAAGATTTGTATTTGACAGTATACGAATATGTCAAACAAATCATCATGGAGGGAGTAGCTGATTCCAGGCTTTTAGAAATTACGGATTTTTTTGAACTCGTCACCTACGCTTCCATGAAAAAGATAAAAATACTAAAAGAAATTCCGTATATCATGGAATTTTCCATTCGTTCCTTTTATTCCGATAAGGAAGAAGTGTCGGATGATTTGAAGAAGAAAACCAGAGAGGGAATAGGAAACAATTATAATCAATATTTCAGCAAGATAAATTTTTGTAAATTCAAAGATGGTGTAGACCCGAGCGAGATATTTCAAATGTTTATCTGGATAGTAGATGGCTATATCCACGAGCAACAAATGAAAAATGAGCCGTTTTGTTTAGATGAAGTCGGCAAAATGCTTACAAGTTGGACTGAAATGTTTAAACAAATTGCATATAAGGAGAAGTATTTATGAGCGTAATTAAAATCGAAAATCTGGTACGTGATTATGGAGGTGGAAAAGGAGTATTTGATATATCGTTCCATGTGAATCAAGGGGAAGCTTTTGGCTTTTTAGGTCCGAATGGCGCAGGAAAAACAACAACAATACGCCATTTAATGGGGTTCATAAAACCAAAATCAGGAAAATGCACCATTGACGGTCTGGATTGTTGGAGTGAAAGAGATAAAGTGCAGGCAAGACTTGGGTATATTCCCGGTGAAATCAGCTTTTTTGACGATATGACGGGTACGGAGTTTTTGAGATTTATCGCAGAATATCGAAAAATTGACACACGGAACCGTATGGCAGAATTACTTGAGCGTTTTGAACTAGACCCCAAAAGTAAAATTAAAAAAATGAGCAAGGGAATGAAACAGAAACTTGGAATCGTCGCCGCATTTATGCACGACCCCGATATTCTGATTCTTGATGAACCGACCAGCGGACTTGACCCACTGATGCAAAGCAGGTTTGTCAATTTAGTCGCCGAAGAAAAAGAACATGGAAAAACAATTTTGATGTCAAGCCATATGTTTGAGGAAGTGGAGCGGACTTGTGACCGTATTGGTATTATTCGGAAAGGCAGAATGGTAGCTGTTGATTTTGCTACAACATTACACGAAAGACATACCCGCAGTTACACAGTGACGCTTGAAAGCGAAGCTAACGCAAAAGCATTTGCCGCAGATTTTGGCGGTATATGTAACGGAAAAAAAGTTACTGTTACAACAAAGCAAAGTCTGGAAGAGATTTTCATGAATTATTACGGAGGTGAGAAAAATGTTTAACATGGTATTATTCAAACGTGAAATGAAAGGAAGCATAAAACTGCTTATCATTTTTTGTGCAATTATTACCATGTACGTTTCCATTATCATCAATATGTATGACCCTCAAATGATGAAAACGTTAGATAGTTTTGCGGAAGTTATGCCGGAATTGATGGCATCTGTCGGTATGAAAACAAACGCTACAAGTCTTTTGGGATTTATGGTGTCTTATCTCTATGGATTTATACTGCTGATTTTCCCCATGCTATTCTGCATACTACGTGGAAATGCCTTAATTGCAAAATATGTTGATAAAGGTTCTATGGCTTCGCTGGCTGCTGCACCTGTAAAACGTCGTACCGTTGCCTTTACACAAATGATAGTGCTTGTAAGCGGTATTCTATTGCTCATTCTTTATAGCGCAATCGTAGAGTTGATTTGTGCTAAAAGCGGTTTCCCCGGAGAGTTAGATATAAAAGAACTCTTTATATTGAATGGAGGTCTGTTATGTCTGCACTTATTTATTGGGGGCATATGCTTTCTTTCTTCCTGTATTTTTTCTGATACCAAATATAGCGTTGCATTTGGAGCGGGCATTCCGGCATTTATGTATGTATTACGGATGCTTGCAAATGTTGGCGGAGATGCCGAAAAAGCAAAGTATTTCACTTTTTTTACTTTGTTTCATCCAGATGGCATAATTGCTGGCGAAAGCAGTGCAATCGTCTCCGCATTTGTACTTTTTGCAGGTGCTGTTATATTGTATGCGCTGGGAATTATGATATTTGAAAGAAAAGATTTGCATATTTAGATAACTGGTATCTTCTAAACTGATGTTACCCTTTAACTGGAGAAGCATCTCCCCATTTCCCGGTTTTTGCATTCAGGGCATGTTGACTATCCAATCATTCGATTGC
>VSNQ01000208.1 GCA_009774395.1 Lachnospiraceae bacterium | reverse complement strand
TTATTTTACAAAATAAGTTGTAAAAAATTGTTTATTAGAACATATTTATATGGTTTAAGGCTGTTCGTTAGAAGCTTTTTTTGATATGATTAGGTTATATTTAAAAATATTTTTTGCCTACTGCAAAAATAAAGGAGCTGTTTTATAATGCGTGAAGAACTGATTCAAACTGCATTGGGACAAAAAGAACCTGACTTAGTACTGAAAAATGCTAAGGTAATTAACGTTTTTTCCAAAGAAATACTAGACGGAAATATCGCAGTTTCTAACGGATATATTGCCGGAGTCGGTGATTACAGTCAAGGCAAAAAAATAATAGATTTAAAAGGCCGTTATGTTGCACCAGGTTTTTTAGACGCCCATTGTCATGTGGAATCTTCTATGGTGGTTCCATCCGTTTATTGTGCTGAAGCAGCCCGGAAAGGTGTTACAACCCTGATTACAGATCCTCATGAAATCGCAAATGTTTCCGGTGCTATGGGAATCCGTTTTATGTTGGATTCTTCCAAATCCTGTCCGATGAATTATTATGTTCAGCTTCCATCCTGCGTCCCAGCTACATCATTTGAGCACAACGGATCTCCTTTTACCTCAGAAAATATGCTTCCATTTCTGGAGGAGCCCCGTGTTTTAGGTCTTGGGGAGATGATGAATTATCCTGGCGTAGCAGGCTGCGATCCAGAAGTGATGAAAAAAATAGAGCTTTTCCGGAATCGTGTTGTGGACGGACATGCTCCAGAATTAAGAGGACGGGATTTACAGGCTTATGTAGCCGCCGGAATTGAAACGGACCATGAAAATGATGTTTATGGCCAGGCTTTAGAAAAATTGCGGGCCGGACTTGCTGTTTTAGTCCGGGAAGGTTCAGCGTGTAAAAACCTGCAAAATATTTTGGAAGGTGTTTTGCGGGATAAACTGGATACCACACGTATGGCTTTTTGCACAGATGATAAGCATTTGGCAGACATCCGGCAGGAAGGCTCTATCTTGCACTGTGTGAAATTAGCTGTTTCTATGGGGATGGAACCAGTTCAAGCCATTCAGATGGCTACAATCAATGGAGCAAAAATTTATGGTTTAAAAGATATTGGTGCAATCGCTCCCGGTTATCGAGCAGATATGGTCATATTAGACGATTTAGAACAATTCAATTTGTTTGATGTGTATAAAGATGGAATCCGGGTTTCGGAATATCCTGCCTTATCCAGTGATATGGAAAATTTAGAGGAAATTACAAAAACAGTAAATTTGCCGTCCTTGACAGAAGCCAGTTTTTGCCTTCCACACCGTGAAATCCAGCCTGTTATCACTTTGATAAAAGGGCAGGTTTCTACCAAAAAAAGTGAAATATCTGGAGAATTGGCCGCCGGATTGGTGTCTGCAGGCCGTTTGCGTAAAATTGCAGTCATTGAACGTCATCATGCTTCCGGAAATATTGGGGTAGGCTTAATTGAAGGCTACGGGCTATTTCATGGTGCAGTTGGTTCCACAGTCGCCCATGACAGCCATAATATGATTATCGTAGGAGATAATAACCAGGATATGCTGGCCGCCGCTAAGGAGCTGGAACGGGTACAAGGCGGATATACTTTAGCTGTAGATGGAAAAATTTTAGGCACCTTACCGCTTCCGGTAGGCGGTTTAATGAGCTTTATGCCTGCGGAAACATTTATCCCGGCATTAGATGAAATGCTCAAAAAGGCGAGAGAAGCAGGTGTTTCTGATGGAATTGACCCATTTATTACATTAAGCTTTATGGCCCTTCCGGTTATTCCAGAGCTTCGTATAACGGATATGGGTGTATTTGATGTCACAAGTTTTCGTTTTATATAAGAAAATGCGCCGGATTTTCCGGCGCATTTTTATATCTTTAAGAATCAATTGATGGTGATAATTTGCTCTTCATTTAGTAAGCCCAGACGGGTTGGAGCAGGAGCTTCAGTAGTTGCCTGGGCGCCAGTGTTGCTGATTGTGATAATTTGTTCTTCATTCAGCAGGCCCAGGCGGGTTGGAGCAGGAGCTTCAGTAGTTGCCTGAGCGCCAGTGTTGCTGATCGTGATAATTTGTTCTTCGTTCAGCAGGCCCAGACGGGTTGGTTCAGGAGCTTTTTTGGCTGCCCGGACGCCTGCATTATTAACGGTTATAATTTCTTCCTCGTTTAACATGCCAAGAAGGGTTGATTTCGGCGCGGAGTTTACTACGGCAGAGGGAGAATATAGGGCGTGACCATTCAGCATGATTCCATTGACCTGTTTTCCGGCGATTTTAACGCCTCCCTGGCTCAACAAAGAAGAACCTTGCGTGGATAAAGCAACGCCTAAAGGAGAGGGGTTATAATTGATTGTCTTTACATCTTCGTAATCAACTGCAGATGTATCCGCAGATGCGACCTCGTCCCAGTAAAGCTTCGGATTGGTATTTGTTACACCTTTGCCGGAACCAACAATAAACTCATAAGCACAAATTCCATAAGGTTCCAGATTTGCTATGTAAAGATCCGTGCCGTTTGCTTTTCCTGTAAAAGTTAATGGCAGATATTCGCCATTGCTATTTTTAATCGTTTTTCCATCACTGGGACCTGTTACAGAAACAGCAGCCTGTTTACCTACTAAAAGAGATAAAGCTGCATTGGCGTTTTTAGACCGGGCAGGCTGCAAAAGATGAAGCTCTACGGTTTCTCCAACTTTCATCCGGATTCTTCCAGCCAGATACATTTCCCGGATCTGGCTATCCGTTGCGCCAATCGCTTTAAAAAAGCTGTTGTATTTGGATAAATTTTCCTTTTTCAAAGAAACATTTTCTACAGCTTTTCCATTTGTTGTTTGCAAAAGCGATATTTCCGCAGCATAAATAGGCAGAATCAACGCAGAGGCCATAATTGCGCCCGTAAAGACGGCTGTTAGCTGTTTTAGTACCTTTTTCATTGGATTATTCCACCTCTCGAATTTGATATAAAATTCTCGGCCTGACGGCTGCTTTATTGGATTGAAGAAAATTATCCAAATTGCTCCAATTCCGGCTTCATTCTAACACTACTTCACATATTTGTCAATTATCCAATATTTAACACATCTTAGCTTTATTTTTTGTATAAATCAGAAAATATAACGGGACACTTGACTGGAAACAATGGTTTTCTGTCCTTCAGGAGATAATGTGGAGCTTACCACATCTGCAGGAATACAAAAGCTTCCTACATGGTTAATTGCTAATTGAGGATTGGAAGTGTCCACAGTTTCCCATTTCCCGTCTAATTGGACACGGTTCCAGGCATGAGCAGTTCCAAACTGTTTTGTTGTTCCAAATACAACGACACAGGGAATGCCCGCTTTATCACATAAAAGTTTATAAGCCCGGGCAAAGCCTTGGCAAATCGCACTGCCACTTACTAATCCTGCATAAGCTGTCTGCTGATCATAAACGTTTTGACCGCTTTGATACCGCTGAAATCCTGCAAAATCATATTTTACATTTTGGGCAACATAATTGCTTAAAGCTTGTGCTTTTTCCCGTTCTGTCATCTCCGGTTTCGTTACGGAAGCCACAATAGAAGCTGCTTTTTGCTCCAAAGCTTTAAAATTAGCCTGGCGGCTTTCTGGACTGCTGTTGTTGTAAGTCAAATTTAAAGTAATGATACCGGAATTTTCGCTGGTGTAGCTATAATCAAAATGAGTAACATAATCTGTCAGCCCATTTTGAATATAGGCTTCAATGCAGGCCTGTCCCAATTCTTCAAATCTTGTTTCCATATCCTGACTTGAAAATAAATTCGTTGGGACAGATACAGAAGAAGGACTGGATGAAAATGCTTTATAGAGATACTGCACAAGAGGTGTTGAACCTGTAAATGCACCGGAATCCGATGCTTCTGTATTTCCTTCAGTTGTCTGTTGTACAGCCTGCTTGGTCAAAGATTTTTTTAAAGCTGCTGATACTGCATCTTCGGCATAAACAGGGACAGAAGCTGCCATTGCCGCGGCCATAAGCCCAGCAATCCACCGTATTTTCATCAATAAACACCTCAATATTTTTTATCTAAAAAGCTTGTTGGCCCCCTCCATTTTCCACAAGCTTTTCTGTTTTTTTATTAAATCATATGGTCCAATGAATGTCAACGAAAGGCAATCATGGCTGAATTTTTTTGAAATAAAGAAAGCCTTGTGATAAAATATATTGATAATATCCATTGACTGATTCTTGAAAGGTGTAGGTATTTATGACCAGATGCCCAAATTGTAATAAACCAGCAAAGGGGCGTATTTGTGGATACTGCGGCGCCTCTTTAGTGGAAGGGTACTTTCATCCTGCAACAAAAGCTACGGACCAGTATCCTACTGTTAATCCAGGCAGTTTAGCTGCGGCTGTTGTTGGTATTTTCGGCGGCCTGGTGTTATTAGTCGCTGCCGCATTCCAGGCAATTTCAGTTTATCCTCCAGGTTCTTCTCCCATTTATTTTCCTGATCTTTCCTGGTGGATACAACTGTTAGCAACCGTTTTTTGCGGGGCATTGTTTTTTGTACAACAGATTGTCTTGCATGGACTTCGGTTTTCTATGTTATTTGATGGGATTTGGTTGTATTTATCTGTTTTTGGACTGGGATTTGCTTTATTTGCTTCTTATCAAATCGGTTTAGAAACCTTTTTTGGAAGTTTTTTAACATCCGTTTTTTTCCTTACAGGATGTACTTTATGTATGATTTCTTGTATGATCAGCATCATTTCATATCGGAAACCGGAATGAAAATTTTTGAAATAACGGATCAAACTGTACGCATATAAAAGATAGTTTGATCCGTTATATTTATAATATATTAACGAATATATTAACTATTCTATTAGTTAATAATTAGAAAAGTATATTTCTATTACATAATCTAATAATTAGTGAATATA
>VSNQ01000207.1 GCA_009774395.1 Lachnospiraceae bacterium | reverse complement strand
ATCTAAAACTAGGGACTTTCGTTTTTTATAAAAATGTTGTACACTAGATATAATTGAGCAGGAAAAAATTAACTTGTTCCTATAAAAAAGAAATGAAATTAAAAAATGATAAAAATAAATTTGGAGGTTAAGAAAATGAATATTTTAGTAATCAACTGTGGGAGCTCCTCCCTAAAATACCAGCTAATCGACAGTAAGACCGAAGCAGTGCTTGCAAAAGGGCTATGTGAGCGGATTGGAATTGATGGAAGTCTGCTGACACATCAGCCCGCAGGGAAGGATAAAGTAAAAATTGAAACACCAATGCCAAATCACACAGTTGCAGTAAAGCTTGTAATCGAAGCCCTTACAAACACAGTGCATGGCGTGATTTCTTCACTTGATGAAATTGGCGCAGTTGGACATCGCGTAGTGCATGGCGGAGAGCAGTTTGCAACTTCTGTAATAATCAATGAAACCGTAATGAAAGCGATTGAAGAATGCAATGATTTAGCACCACTGCACAATCCAGCAAATTTAATTGGCATCAATTCCTGCAAAGAGATTATGCCGAATGTACCAATGGTCGCTGTATTTGATACCGCTTTTCACCAGACCATGCCAGAGAAAGCGTACCTTTATGGACTGCCTTATGAATACTATGAAAAGTATAAAGTACGCCGCTATGGTTTTCATGGGACGAGCCATGACTATGTATCGGATCGTGCAGCGCAGATTCTGGGAAAAAAGCGTACCGATTTAAAAATAATTGTCTGTCATTTAGGAAACGGCGCATCTGTTTCAGCGGTGGATCACGGCAAATGTGTTGACACCAGCATGGGTTTAACGCCGCTTGAAGGGCTGATAATGGGAACGCGTTCCGGTGATATCGACCCGGCTATCTGTGATTTTATCTGCCAGAAAGAGCACCTTTCCCCCGCAGAAATGAATAATATTCTCAACAAAAAATCCGGCGTATTTGGTATGTCCGGCGTTTCTAGCGATTTTAGGGATATTGAAGCCGCCGCAGACGAAGGTAATAAATTGGCGCAGGCAGCGCTTGACGCTTTTTATTATAGAGTGGCAAAATACATCGGTGCATATACCGCAGCAATGAACGGCATTGATATTATTGCATTTACGGCAGGCGTTGGTGAAAACAATCAAGTCGGACGCAAGGAAATCTGTGCATATCTGGGATACCTTGGCACAGAACTTGACGTAGATCGCAACAACGTGCGTGGCGAGGAACGTATTATTTCAAAAGAGGGCAGCAAAGTCACCTTAATGGCAATCCCCACAAACGAGGAACTCGCAATCGCAAGACAGACGCTGGCATTAGTACAATCATAAAAAGGTGTGTATATTATGGCAAAAGCAAAAGAACTCAAAACAAATGCAATGCGGATATTAGAAACACAGAAAATCCCATATATTACACACACGTATGAGTGTGATGAATTTATAGACGCAATTCAGATTGCCGATATGCTTGGACTCGCACACGAAATCGTCTATAAAACGCTGGTAACGCAGGGAAACAGCAAAAATTATTATGTTTTTGTTATCCCCATTGCCGAAGAATTAGATATGAAGAAAGCCGCAAAATCCGTTGGCGAAAAGTCTGTCGCGATGCTTCACGTCAAAGATATTAATGCTGTAACAGGCTATGTTCGTGGCGGCTGCACCGCTGTAGGCATGAAAAGGCAGTATACTACACGCATTGCACAGACGGCTCAAAACTTAGATAAAATAATCGTTAGCGGCGGAAAAATCGGTATTCAATTAGAAATCTCCCCCGAAGGCTTGTGCAAAGCCTCCGGCGCGGAGTATGCAGATATTACAGTAGAATAGCACAAAATACTGATAATGGGAGAATTTATGAGAACGATACAAGTAAGCGATATTACGAAAAATATTAAAGAAATGTGCATTGAAGCAAATCACTTTCTGACACCAGATATGAAAGAGGCACTTGAAAATGCCGTACAGACAGAAGAAAGCAGTCTGGGAAAGCAAATATTAAACCAATTGCAGGAAAATCTCGTAATTGCAGCAGAGGATATGATACCTATTTGTCAGGATACCGGAATGACAGTTGTTTTTATGGAAATTGGTCAGGAGGTACATTTTGAGGGCGGCAGCCTAGTCGAAGCGGTAAATGAAGGTGTCCGCCAAGGATATGTAGAAGGGTATTTGCGCAAATCGGTTGTAAAAGACCCAATTCTGCGAGAAAATACCAAAGATAACACTCCTGCTGTAATTCACTATGAAATATCAGACGGCGAAAAGCTAAAAATCACTGTAGCCCCCAAAGGGTTTGGCAGCGAAAATATGAGCCGCGTATTTATGCTGAAACCAGCAGACGGCATCGAAGGCGTCAAGAACGCTATTTTAACAGCCGTAAAAGATGCAGGTCCAAACGCCTGCCCGCCAATGGTAGTCGGTGTCGGCATCGGCGGAACTTTTGAAAAATGTGCATTGATGGCAAAACAAGCGCTAACACGGCCAATCAGTGAGCGTTCTTCCATACCATATATTAAAGAACTAGAAGAAGAACTTTTGCAGAAAATCAATAATACGGGCATCGGCCCCGGAGGTCTAGGCGGCAAAACCACAGCCCTTGCAGTCAATATCAACACATATCCCACACATATTGCAGGGCTTCCCGTTGCAGTCAATATCTGTTGCCATGTAAATCGCCATGCAGTACGCGAATTATAGTAATCGAAAAAAGCATTTGCCGTTTACTATAATTCATGCACACGACCGCATAGGAAAATGCATGGACAGTTGCGATGATTACTGGTGCATGTTTGCTATAATTCATGTACACGAACGATCGCATAGAGAATTTAACCGCTTTGCAGCATACGGTCGGTGCAGGTAAACGCAAATATTATTTGTGTTTACTATATAAAATGATTAAAGCGTCAAAAGAGTTAATTAAGAAAAATAACCACAATATATAGAATATGTATCTCTGTCCTAATCACAATATATTGTATCATTCTTTTGAAAAATACCCTTTTGACGGCTAATCATAAAATCAATGCTGCGCAGAGAATGGAGAAAAACAAGGGTTGCATTTCCTAAAAAATCAAGGATAGCAGAAATTGTGGAGGAAGTAAAATGAATGATAAGGAAAAGAAAATATTGCGTTACCGTGAGGAAAACAAAGCAGTCAAATATGGACAGACTGTTTTTACTGGTTCGTCACTTATGGAAATGTTCCCAATAAACAAACTATTAGCAGAACATAACGATAGCGAGATTGTTTATAATCGAGGAATCGGTGGCTTTGTGTCGCGAGAACTGTTAGAAGTTATTGATGTTTGTGCAATAGATTTGAAACCATCGAAAATATTTATAAATATTGGTACAAACGATCTAAGCGACAGCAGTATTCCAATATCAGAGCTTATAGAAAACTATGATAAAATAATTTCTGAAATAGAAACAAAGCTGCCCAACACAATCATATATCTTATGGCATATTATCCAGTAAACTATGAAGCTGCGGATGAGAATATGAAAGAATGTCTGAAAATACGAAATAATGAGAAAATTCGTATTGCTAATACAGAGGTTAAAAAGCTTGCGGAAAAACATAGTCAGCGGTACATTGATATAAACAAGAATCTTATGGACGAACAAGGCAGGCTAAGAGCCGAATATACAATAGAAGGTCTGCACATAAATGAGGATGGTTACAGAGCTGTTTACCATGATATTATAACTTATGTGAAAGAGCCTATTTTAAATCACAAAAATATAAAAATGGATAAACATATAACAGTGCCTTTAACAGATGAAGACATTAAAACGCTTCATGCAGGAGATTATATATATCTATCCGGCACAATTTACACTGCCAGAGATGCGGCACATTTGCGCATGAATAAAGCACTTGACCAAAATAATCCTCTTCCAATCAGTTTAGAACACAATATTATTTATTATATGGGGCCGTCGCCAGCAAGAGAAGGTCGTCCTATCGGTTCCGCAGGCCCTACGACTGCCAGTCGAATGGATAAATACACACCAAGACTGCTTGACCTTGGTCTAAAAGGCATGATAGGGAAAGGCAGGCGCAGTGAAGCAGTAAAGGAGGCAATTGTTCGTAATCATGCTGTTTATTTTGCAGCAGTAGGAGGTGCTGGTGCACTTTTATCAAAATCTATAACTGATTCCGAAGTTGTAGCTTATGATGATTTAGGCACAGAAGCAATCCGAAAGCTTATAGTAAAAAATTTTCCTGTTATCGTTGTGATAGATGCTGAGGGAAATAATTTATACGAAACAGCAGTAAAATGAGTGAAACAATATTGATACTTATGAGCGAAAATTGTTTAAAATAATTACGCTTGTGAGCTGATGTCACGGGCAAGCAATAATGTTTGACAGCAAAAATTTAAAAATTTTGAAATAAATTAAAAAAAGGGATTGACAATCCATAGTATATTATATATAATCAAATATGCTTCGAGCAAGAAGCACATAGTTAAAACATTGGTAGAGGATTTATTCAGTACCAGGGAGAAGTACTCAAGTGGCTGAAGAGGCGCCCCTGCTAAGGGTGTAGGTCGGGCGACCGGCGCGAGGGTTCAAATCCCTCCTTCTCCGTTCACTTATTATTAAGTGAATATGTAAGAAAAGTATCTTATGTAACATCAAGATTCTTTTTTTTCGCCTAGTTTTAACTGTATTGGATTATTACAAAAGATATAATATGTTAAAATTGCAGACAAGTTATAATATATAAACTAAACTGCAAAAAAAAAGTAAAAAAATGTTGACAAGTGAATAGATATATGTTAACATGAAATTCCACCGCAAAAAAGCGTTGGACAGGCACAAAAAAATAATTTAAAAAAGTGCTTGACAAATAAAATGAAAAGTGATAAACTAACAGAGTTGTGTCAAACAGAACAACGTATGAAAGTTTAAAAAGAACCTTGACAAATAAACAGTAATGCAACCCTGAAAATTCTAAGAGAAATAAATATTTTGAAGAAAAATATTGTATAGA
>VSNQ01000206.1 GCA_009774395.1 Lachnospiraceae bacterium | reverse complement strand
GCGTATCAGTACGCCGATGTGTGCACCTGTTATGAAAGGTTCCTGCTCAAAGGAAACTTTACATATTCGGGAAGCGGCTCCTTTGGGCTCTGCTTTGACTACAATGGCGAGGCTGACAAATACAAACTGATCTCAATCTGTCCGGATGACAACATCCTTCAGCTCTCATTTAATGAAGGAACCACGCCGATTGCGGAAACAGAGATTCACCTTGAGCCAGGAAAAGACTATTCTTTTACGTACATACAGGAGGGGTCTGTGGGCGTGTTTTATATTGACGGCATGGCGGTATTGACAGTCCGGCTGTATGGCGTGAGCGGAAAGCCGGTTAAGCTGTTTGCCAGGAACAACAGCGTGACGTTTTCCGCATTGGAGCAGTATTCAAATTGATTTGAAGAATCCGTTTTGAATAGTCCACCATCCGGTTAGAAATTGGGTGGTGGACTATAATTATTTATTGTGCATGGGAAAGGGGAAGGGAATGAACATTATTAAAAAAGAAAAGAAATGGATTGCTGTTTATTTGACTTTTTCTTTGCTTCTGACCGCTATTCGGTTGATAAATCCCCTTCTGGTATCAAGATTTTTTGATAATGCGGGCGGTTCGGATATTGAATACTTGTTAAAAATCGTCCTGATACTATTGTCTGCATCTATATGCGGGGGCTTTTTAAACATTTTTTGTGCGATTTTAGATACAAAAGTCAGAAACAGGATCGTCCGGAAGGCAAAGAAAGAGTATTTGGAAAAGCTGCTGCGTCTTAATTATGAAACGCTTGAGAAAATGGATTTTGGTGATAGGAAAACCAGATACGATTTCAATGAGGTTTATGGAGAATTAGCGGTTTCTTTTATTTCCAATACAATCATTGAACTGTTCACCTGCGCGTTTATTTTCGTTTATTTGCTGACAATAAACAGGATCATGACGGCAGTCTTTGTAGTTTGTCTTCTGATAAATTCCGTTCTTGAATTTCATATCGGTAAAATCAGTTACAAATTTTCGAAAGAGGTCACAGAGATCGTATCCGAGGGCGAATCGAAGGTCTGTAATGCCTTGAAAAACATAGCTTATATCAAAACGAATCATTGTGCAGATATTATTGTGAATAATATAGACGCCCATCAACTGCGCCTGTCACGAAGGCAGGAGCAGCACACAAAGGAAGTTGTTTCCATTGATAATCTAAATTCACAGATTTACAAATTGATTGAAGTGATCATATTTGCGGCCGCTGCCTTTATGTTAAAAAATAATACCATTTCGGTGGGGCAGATCTATTTATTCATTAATTATATGGGCTGGATAGACAACGCATTCTCAACGATTTGGGATAATCATATAAAATATAAGGCATCAAAGGCAAAAATTGACATGATAGAATCAACTTTTGAAAACATAGGTGATATCAATAGTGAATCTCCGTGTGTGGTTCCTAAAGACAGAGTATCTTCACTTACGGTAAGCGATGTAGGTTTTCAATATCATCCGGGAGAATTTGAAATCTGCAGTCTGAATATGAATCTGGAAAAAGGTGATTTTGTTGCCATTGTCGGCGGGTCTGGCTGCGGAAAATCAACACTGATGAAGCTTATAAGCGGACTGTACCGCCCAAAAACCGGTAAAATTTTATACAACGGTGAAGATATCACAACCCTTTCTCCAGAAAGCCGATCCTATATGATGGCATATGTTTCGCAAAACATTGCAATAATGGATGGCAGATTATACGATATTGTCGATTTTTTAAACACAGGCGTATCAAAGGAAGCCATTTGTCATGTGCTAAGACTTGCCGGTTTATCGCAGTTTGTCAGTGGCCTGGAAGACGGTCTGGACACTTATATTTCAGAAAGCGGTATCAATTTGTCAGGCGGCCAGCTGCAGCGCCTGGCTGTTGCACAGGCAATGATTTACAGCAAGGAAGTGTACCTGTTTGATGAAATTACTTCCGGTTTAGATGACCTGACACAGAAACAGTTGATAGAGAATCTCAAAAGCATATCAGATGATAAAATAATGATTTTTGTCACACACAGGCTTAATGCTTTGGGTCAATTTAATAAAGTGTTTAGAATTGAAAATGGTACGATGAGTCAAATCAGGTGAGCCCCAGAACTTTTCACAAAATGTGAAGGAACAGGATGTTCATGAATTGATTGAGGACGCCAAAACCCTGTGCTGCTTATGGCATGGGGTTTTTTTGAGGGTGTTGTGTTTGATTTCTGGTATACGTATTGACTTTGCTTTAAAAAGTTTTTGGACATAACAATACGCCGATGTGTGCACCTGTTATGAAAGGTTCCTGCTCAAAGGAAACTTTACATATTCGGGAAGCGGTTCCTTTGGGCTCTGCTTTGACTACAATGGCGAGGCTGACAAATACAAACTGATCTCAATCTGTCCGGATGACAACATCCTTCAGCTCTCATTTAATGAAGGAACCACGCCGATTGCGGAAACAGAGATTCACCTTGAGCCAGGAAAAGACTATGCTTTTACGTACATACAGGAGGGGGCTGTGGGCGTGTTTTATATTGACGGCATGGCGGCATTGACAATCCGGCTGTATGGCGTGAGCGGAAAGCCGGTCAGGCTGTTTGCCCAGAACAATAGCGTGACGTTTTCCGCATTGGAGCAGTATTCAAATTGATTTGAAGAATCCGTTTTTGAATAGTCCACCATCCGGTTAGAAATTGGGTGGTGGACTAACTTTGTTTAGGAACTGTAGGAAAATAATGGATTGCTGTTTATTTGATTTTTCCTTTGCTTCTAACAGCGTCATAGCGTATGACGACTTTGCAGCTACGCTTTTAGGCGGCTGCCCTTTTAACGTTGCTATTCAGACTACTATTGTTTGTCAAAATAAATTATCAGATAATACTGTGAAAAAAGAGTTTTTCTTATCTGCCTTTGCTTTCTTAAGCCAATCCTGCTGTTCCTTTTCTGCCATGTATGGAATCATAACCGCAAAGCGGGTAACATCATTTGCCACATAATATTTTTTAGCATATTGTTTTATCATATTCGGCTGCATGTAATTCAGAAATGCAGAAAAGAAATTTGTTTTTCCGTCCGGCATATCAAGGCTCTTATATGATGCTCTATTAAGATATAAAGTTGACATCAAGAATGATAGAAATTATAAGATGTAATCTTTCATCGGGAGTCATGAACCCATGAAAGATTAACAAAAATAATAAATCAGAGAAAGGATATAACAAGTAATTCCGGATAAATTAGCGTTGCAACGCCTTGTAGATAAGGTATTTGGACAGTAATAATAAAAGATTTAGTTTAAGAAAAGATTGGAAACTGGTATATAGTTAATATCAGTATTGTTACATTCCAGTTCTCGGAATTGCAGAAGTACAAAAATTGGATTTCAAGAACTACGATTTTCGGAAATTAAGAAGTAAAGAAAATAGACTTCAAGCATTCTGGTTTTCAGAATATAGAAAAAATCAAATTAAGCCGTAGAAAAAAAGGAAGGAGAGGTTAAAAGAGTAAGAGATATTATTGTGATTCAGTTGGGTGCGTGCTATAATTTCAATATTATTGATAGCGGCAAACCGATATTTAGGAGGATAAATTTATTATGGAAACAGTGATTTATAAGGGGATTCCCGATTATGCAAAAGAAGTTAGACAGAAAGTATTTGTAGATGAGCAAGGATTTCATAATGAATTTGATGATATAGATGAAACAGCTGCACATATTGTAATGTTTGACGAGGATAAGATACCTATTGCAACATGCCGCATATTTTGGGATACAGTAATGAATACCTATATATTAGGCAGGCTTGCAGTTATCAAAGAATATCGTGGTAAAAGTATAGGTTCTGTTATTGTCAAAGAAGCAGAAAAATATATTCAAAAAAGGGGTGGAAAATGTTTAGTTTTACATGCCCAGTGCAGGATAACTGCTTTTTATCAGACTTTAGGTTTTACTGAATTTAGCGATATTGATGATGATGAAAGCTGCCCTCATATTTGGATGAAAAAAAGCCTTTAAAGATAATAAATTTGGCGTTTATAACTGTCAGTTTGAAGGTGATTATGGAATGGACTATGCTATGACTGTTTGTAAAGTCGCATCAGAATCTGATATTGAATTAAATAAGGTGTTTTATTTCATCGGAAGAACGAATGAAGAATATTCAAAAAGTATTATCAGGCTGTTTAGTTTGGAGGAAGTATGACACTACAACAATTAAAATATATGATAATCGTTGCGGAAAGAGGCTCTATTACAGAAGCGGCAAAAGAACTGTATATTTCTCAGCCAAGTCTTTCGGGCGCAGTCAAGGAAGTAGAAAAAGAATCTGGAATCACAATTTTCAACCGCTGCCGGGCAGGAGTAGCACTGACAAAGGAAGGCATGGAGTTTTTAGGATATGCAAGGCAGGTAGTTCAGCAGATGGAACTTCTGGAATCAAAATATATTGATAAGAAACCTGCAAAACAAAGGTTTTGTGTTTCCACGCAGCACTATACGTTCACAACAAATGCGTTTGTGGAATTGATACAGCATTTTGGACAGGAACGGTTTGAGTTTATCCTGAATGAAACGCAGACGCACCAGATTGTGGAAGATGTACGAAACAGGTTTAGCGATTTGGGAATCCTGTATCTTTGCAAGAGCAATGAAAATGTGCTGAGAAAGCTGTTTGAAGAATACAGTCTGAACTTTTTTGAATTGTTTACTGCAACACCACATATTTTTATTGCCAAAAACCACCCGTTGGCAAAATGCGCATCTGTCAGGCTGGAAGATTTGAAACCGTATCCCCGGCTTAGTTTTGTGCAGGGAACGTATGAATCTTCCAATTATTCGGAGGAACTTTTCAGCAATGAACCTGCTGAAAGGAGTATTAAGGTCAGTGACCGTGCGGCAATTGTAAATCTGATGATTGGATTGGATGGATATACCATTTCAAGTGGTATTTTCCCGAAATACCTGCAAGGGGATTCTATCGTTTCGATTCCTCTGGAGGAAGATGAGGTGATGCATATTGGATACATATTGAACAAGGATAAAGAGTTATCGGAATTAGGAGAGATTTATGTTGAGGCTTTGAAACAGTACCGGACATAAATAAAACATAGGCTCAACCTATGTAACAGCATATAAAACAGATATTACCTATTACATGGCATTCCGTGTTAAGATATAGAAGCGGAAAGGAGGCATAAAAATGCCGGGTTATGTATTAGGTAATTTTTTTATTTATTCTGTTATCAATGCTTTTACGCCGGGACCGGGAAATATACTGGCGTTAAATACGGTAACAAATTATGGATATAA
>VSNQ01000205.1 GCA_009774395.1 Lachnospiraceae bacterium | reverse complement strand
CAGAAAATTTGACAAAAAAATACAGGCTTTATGCGGCCTATAGATACTTTTTGCGTTATGGAACTGTCAAAGACCCGTGTACTAGATTGAAAAGTTTCATAGTTCAACAAAGATGAATCGCAACTAATTTCTCTATTACACATTGCGTTTATCCAAATTTATTGATAAAATATAGTGTAATAAACCATGGGAAAAGCAAGGGAATGAAGGGGTTGGCGCTTTAAGGAAAATAGATACAAGATATTATAACGCCATGGAGTGTTTTCACTATATCTTGTAGAATCAAAGTTTAATGCGACATCCCCTTTTGATTGGTATGCGTGTAAGGCACGCAGGGGGAGAAAAGATGTCAGAAGGTGATATAAGAAGAACAAAAATCCTTGAAATTTTGCGCAGCAGCAAACAGGCAGTGACGGGAACAGAACTGGCAAAGCAGCTAGGGGTCAGCCGTCAGATAGTGGTACAGGATATTGCGCTTTTGCGTGCTACAGATAAAAATATCCTTTCGACAAATAAAGGATATATTTTGTTTATAGAAAATGAAAATGCCCTGTGTAGGAGAAGAACCTATAAAGTGAAACATACAAATAAGCAAATTCCCGACGAACTAAACACAATTGTAGATAATGGCGGGCATATTCTGGATGTGGTGGTGGAGCATGACATTTATGGGCAGATTGCGGCAGACTTAATTATTTACAGTCGCGCGGATGTACAGGCTTTTGTGGAAAAGGTAGAGAAATTTCGAACAAATCCGCTGTGCACATTGACAGACGGCATCCATTTTCACACTGTGGAAGCAGGCACGGAGGAGATACTAGATAGAATAGAATTGGAATTAAATGCAAAAGGGTACTTGCTTAAATAGGAAAAGTGTGGTATTCTTGCTTTTGGCTGACAAGACAGTTGTCAATACATAGTGTCAGTACAGGAGGAGAATATGGAAACAATTAAGAAACGATTAAATGAGATTTTTATTGATGGATTAAGCGGAATGGCATCTGGCTTGTTTGCTACGCTGATTATTGGTACCATTATCCAGCAGATTGGGCTGCTGATACCAGGGAGTATCGGAAATTATCTGTATATGATGGGAAAGGTAGCCGCAGCAATAACAGGCGCAGGAATCGGCTGCGGCGTAGCAGTGAAATTGAAAGAAAGTCCCCTTGTAACGTTGTCAGCGGCAACGACGGGTATGGTAGGTGCTTTTGCAAGCAAGATTATAGCTGGAACTGTGTTGGTAGAGGGTGCAATGGTTTTTGCAGGGCCAGGTGAGCCGTTGGGGGCGTTTATTGCGGCAATTGTGGGTGTTTACATAGGTCGTTTGGTGTCTGGCAGAACGAAGGTCGATATTTTGGTAACACCATTTGTCTGCATTGTCAGTGGTTCAGCGGTGGGATTAATTTTAGGTCCGCCGATTTCAGCCTTTATGACATGGCTTGGTTCTATTATTAACTGGGGCACGATTCAGGCACCGTTTTTAATGGGAATTATTGTGTCTGTATTAATGGGAATTATTTTAACATTGCCGATTAGCTCCGCAGCGCTGGGGATTATTCTTGGGCTGAATGGTATTGCAGCAGGTGCGGCAACTGTCGGATGCTGTGCCAATATGGTTGGTTTTGCGGTAGCTTCTTTCCGGGAAAATAAAGTAAACGGGCTTTTGGCGCAAGGGCTTGGTACTAGTATGCTGCAAATCGGAAATATTGTGAAAAAACCGATTATTTGGCTTCCGGCGATTATTGCTAGTGCAGTTTTAGGCCCGATTTCTACAATGGTGTTTCAAATGTCCAATAACCCGACTGGCTCCGGGATGGGAACTGCGGGATTAGTAGGGCAAATTAACGCATATCAAACAATGATAGAGGGTGGTATGTCCGCAGGAATGGCATTATTTCAAATAGGATTGATGCATTTTGTATTGCCTGCAATCATTGCCTTGGCAGTATCAGAATTTATGCGCAAAAAAAAGTGGATAACAGACGGCGATATGAAACTTAATATATAATATGTGCTGTTCTATAAGAACCTGTTTAAAACCTGTTTTTTGTCAGATGTGCGCTACAGTTTGTATAAATTTTGCCCCGAATAAGGGAGGCGTAGTGGAGCCACGCTGACTGAATGAGGGGCAAATCTCTTGCAAAATGCAATTTTCCTTTGTGCGTCTGTGTGCATATTGTTATGCTTAGCCTTAGCCTTTTCGACGATTAGGAACTGTTCAGAAATTACTTGTGTGACAAGTATGCCGTATAAATGTTCCTATGCAAATCTCTTGTAATTAGAAGAAAATCGCAGGCATAGGAGGCAAAGGCATAAAGAGCAATGCCTTATGTCAAGATTTTCTAATGCCGCAGGTGGACATTTAGACAAGTAATTGTCATGAGTAATTTGTTAACAGTTCCTTAGTATAATGCTTTCTAAGCACTGTGTGAACAGTAACAAGTAAGCTACAATCCATTCGTCTATCAAATTAATGAAAAACTGTGCGCCAAAATCAAATGGGGCGTAAATAGGAATATAAGCAAACCATCGTCATATAAAAAAATAGATAAATAAATGGAATATTCTGCCGTTTTGTGGTATGATAAAAACATCGCGGCTTCAATAGAGTCTTGATATTAGGGTACGGATAATCCATTTTTATAGGAAAAAACTCCTATTTTGAAAGCAGAACCGCTGCGATAAGATAAGGAAGGAGAAGTATTGCAATGTATCAGATAATAGATGGAAAGAAAATAGCACAGGAAATTAAAGAGGAATTAAAGGAGCAGGTAGCAGCCTTGAAAGCAGACGGAAAGACACTTTGCCTTGCAGTAATACAGGTAGGAAATGATCCAGCCTCAAGCGTTTATGTTGGGAATAAGAAAAAAGCCTGCGCTTATATTGGGATTGATTCTCTATCGTATGAACTGCCAGAGGATACAACACAAGAGGACTTATTGGATTTGGTAAAGGCATTAAATGCAGATAAAAAGGTAAATGGAATTTTAGTGCAATTGCCGCTGCCACAGCATATTGATGAGGAAACAATTATCCAAACCATTTCACCAGATAAAGATGTGGACGGTTTTCATATGCGCAATGTCGGTGCATTGTGTGTGGGAAGCAAGGGATTTGTTTCTTGTACGCCGCTTGGCATTATCCAGCTTTTAAAGCGTTCTCAGATTGAGATTGAAGGGAAACGCTGTGTTGTTTTGGGGCGGAGCAATATTGTGGGAAAACCAATGTCGCTTTTGCTGTTACAGGAAAATGGCACGGTTACGATTTGCCATTCGCGCACGAAAGAGATTAAGGAGATAACAAGACAAGCAGATATTTTAATTGTTGCGATTGGAAAGCCGAAATTAGTGGATGATACGTATATTAAAGAAGGCGCTGTTGTAATTGATGTCGGCATTCACCGCGACGAAAACAATAAGCTTTGTGGAGATGTGGATTTTGAAAAAGCAGCATCACATACCAGTGCAATCACACCTGTGCCCGGCGGCGTCGGTCCTATGACCATTGCCATGCTTATGTATAATTGCGTTAATGCAATAAATTAGTATAGCTGTGCCAGCCGCACGCAGCAAAGCGGCAGTTTTGAGATTGTGAAGCTTTTTGTACAGATTTGTGCAGAAGTAATAACCAGCTAAGGCGTTGCAGGGTGCGTCATAACGGAAGTAGGAGAAGATTAATCTTCTCTTTTTCTTTTATGCGCAGTCCCATGCAGTGGAAATATGCCGCAGAAGCGGCGCATAGGGGGAAGATGGCTCTTCCCTACTCGATGGATTGTGCTATTTGTATGGCTTATATTGCCTGCAAGGAATTACTTTTAATTGCTTTTACGAACAAATTGTCTGAATATTCAGAAATTATTATGCAAAATCACTGATAACACTTGTGAAAAACGACAGTATTTAGAAAAAATCACAAAACTACTTGCCAAATTAGAAATGGAGTGCTATTATACAATTACAGAAACACAAAAGACCAAATCAAGACAGGTAAGAGGAGGAAAAGCTTTTGTGAAGCATTTGAAGATAGATACCAAGTGCTATCTGGAAACCAAAAACAATATGCATAGAGCAAAATAGAAGGAGGCGAGTCCCTTGGTAAGGTAAGAACCCTGAATTTAGCGAAGCTGAAATCCCTTAATCAATATGAGAATTATAAGAGCCAAGGCATTAAGTATGCAAGGCAAAGGAAATTAAGCAGCGTATTTCGGAATAGTAGTTAAAGACAGGAAATCAAAACAAAGTGAAGTTAGTAGAATACGGCGGTGCTGGAAAAGAGGACGCCAGCGCAATATAAGCAAAATCAAAGTGTCGGAAGCGTATTCTGAGAAACAGAGTAAAGAGAATAAGAGCCAAACGATTAACGGATAGCAAAGTAGCATCTATTCAAAAATAGAAGTATCTTGAAAGGCAGAATTTATCGAAGATAGGATTTATTTGAAATAGAAATATGGAGAATAAGAGGTATCTATTTAAGGCATATCTAAGATAGGAGTCATCAAAGATAGAAGTTATTTATGATTGTAATATCAAAGATAAAGATCATTAAAGATGGGAACTGTTGAGGGTAGGACTTATTTTTAGATAAGAGTCAAGATGGGAGCTGTCGAAGATAGGGATTATTTAAGACAAAGGCTATCAAGATAGGAATTATTTATGATGAAAGCATCAAAAATAAGATTTAGTCAAGATAGAAAATGTTAAAGATAAGACTTTATAGAGATATAAACTATTGAGGATAGAATTATCGGAAGCGGAAGTTGTCGGGGATAAGATTTATTCGAGATATCAGTTATCGAAAATAGAAATTATCAAAACAAGAGGATAATCTAAGAAAGTGGAACATTGAAAGTTTGGAGAGGAAAAGACTTTGCATGGAGAGAAAACTTGAATAAAGATTTCGCATGAACAGGGGCTTTTATCTACAAAGAACTTTGTGTAACAGATATTTTTAGTAAGAAAGGAAGTATAAATACAAGAAATATAGAAATATCTTAGAGTCCAAGGCATCTTAAAATGCATCACTTGAAATCAGAAGTAGGTAGAGGGCAAAGTAAGTAAAAACTTTCTATAAAAAGCTTATATGGTAGAAGAAGCCGAGAAAGAGGAGAAAAATTGGATAACGAATTTCAGTAGAGCGGCCGTTGTATCAAAGGTGATATGGCGGTCGTTCTTTTGCAGGCGTTAAAAATAGAAATTAAAGCAAAAGAAATAGATTCGGCAAAATCACCGATAACAGTTGTGAAAAAACACAGTATTTAGAAAATAAAATAGGGTTGTTTCATGAAGAAAAGTAAGCGATGAATAATCTAGCGTTTTTACAAGTCCCGAAATCTGTGCGATAATCTCTTTAACTGGAGAAGCATC
>VSNQ01000204.1 GCA_009774395.1 Lachnospiraceae bacterium | reverse complement strand
TACAAGTCCTTCAATATTTCGTCAGCGTTCAGACCATATGCCTCTATACATCGTCTTGCATATGGCAAATCAACTTGTACTATACCATTTTCCTGATAATATTCAGGAATATAAACTTCCTTGTTCTTCTCATACCGCTTGGCATACTCCTTGTATTTTCTAATGGTTTTTTTGGGAGTTAATACTTCCAGCGTCTTATCATGAATGTAAATCCCAAGAACTACTCCTGAGAAAAATATCTCATCACTCAACTCCATCTCACGACACTTAGCCTTATTACTCAAGTCTTTCCACAGTGCGTTTGGTAATTCATTCCAACATGTTATCCCAATCACCAAGTCAAGATATGGAAATTTAAACAGCTTCTGAAACCATTCCACGACAAATTCATATAATTCTGGGTATTTCTGGGTGATGGCATTCGTGCCTATGGTGCCATCTGTATGCACCCAGCCGTACCCCCTCGGATAATGATTCTTGTGTATCAACCAGTTATCGAAATAATCACAACCAACAAACTCACCACTATAGCGGATTTCATTGATGCCTGCAAAGAAATTATCGGTTCTTCGGATAAGCTCAAATGCCTGCTCCCTTGTCACTGGCTTGCCACGCATCCGATAATAAGGTCTCCTTACATTGCCATCATAGTCCAAACCATCGGGGATGATTATTTCATACTGGTTATATTTATCGCAGTCTTCCTTGTTGATAAAAATATAATCATCACCGCAATGCCACCTGACTCCCATACCTGACAGTCGTTCTTCATCGTACCATTTTAAATTTGATGTTTCAACATATAAATTACCCAGTTCATCATAACTGATACTTTTATCCAAGCCTTCTAACATATACTCCATAGCTTTCATAATATTACAATCCTTTCACTCATACACAATTACACATGTTATTATTAGGTACTGTGATGATAACTCTAATTGAGGATTTGTCAATAGTTTATTTATAAGATGATAGTACAGGAATAATCAGATATAATATCATATCAAAAAAGCTACCCCTTATAGGATAGCAAAAAGACAATTATACTTTATAATAATATTTGATCCAATTTTCTTAAACAGAACCTATTTCAACAGCCTGAACTAATTTTTTTAAATCAATAACACAACTGTTCTAACTTATACTTCCTTATTCCCAATGAATCTGTAACTGCTTCTTATGCCTTGCGCAATCCGACAGATATAAATTAATCAGCGTCTGATATGGTATACCTGATTCCTCACTCTGTTCCTTAAAGAATTCTACTGTGTCTGAATCAATATTTATCGTAATCTGCTTTTTTAATCTTTTGGCATAAGGATTTTTTCTAGGATTCAGATTCTCAATATCATATTCCTCTCTCATTAATTCTATCTACCTCCTGTATATCTATTATATGTCCTTGCTTCCACACCATACAGGCATATCAACACCTGTATCAAACAAACATTTAATTTGCTTATTTGCTGGCGTGATTGTTGTGAATACAGGTTTTGTACTTTTATTACTTAACTGCATACTTAAAATCTTCGACATTTATAATTTCAACTCCACTTCCTTCTGTAGTTCTCTCATAATTAATATTTTTATCTTCTCTGTAGCAGGACACTACAAAATCATCTATTTCTGAATCATCGCACACACCAATCAACTTACCCGATTTAATAAATCCTGCATTTGTTAACTCCGCATCTTCTACCACTATCCACTTATTCGGAAATTTTTCTACAAGCTCATTCCAAGTACAGAAAAGTCTATCTATCATTAACATATAAAAGCCCCCTTAAATTCACCTCGTCTATACCATATACTTACTTTAACATGAAATTTTCACCTTTACAACACAAAAAGAGAGCTATCCCAATGGAATAGCTTTCCTAAAAATCTGTATTTGACAATTCATCTCTACAGCTTAACGCACTGCTGAAACCTTGCTTCATCAATCTCACGCTGAAATGCCCGTCCGCCCTCATTGTAGTAATTCATTCTTTCCTCGTCAGTCATATGTTTTGTCATTTCATAATTGTATTCTCTCAATTTGTGAATATCTTCTATTGTAAAATCTGGACTTAAAATCGGTTTTTCCATACTTATTCATCCCTTTCCAATAAAGCTGATGGACTTAATATTTCAATCTGTCTGTAACCTTTCAAATTTGTAATTGCCCTGACACCTCTAATTGTCTTGATATTTACAATATGCCTAAAATTCCATGACACAATACAGTCACAGTCATTTACGACAGCCGCACCAATATGCTGGCAGTCATCAAAACTCTTTTCCGTTAAAATTCCCATGCTGATAATTTGTCTTGCTACATCTGAAATCTCCTGACTAATCTCAAATGTAGAATACTGAATTTGTTTCAGATAATCTCTTAGCAAGCTTCTTTTAGGTTCAGGACAATCTGATACCTCTTTTAATGTTAATTCAGAAAGACATACATCATATATTCCTTTCTGAAACATTTCCCATAATCTTCTTGTGTCTGTCATCTTTTCAGGAACATCTTCCTGTACTAAATGACTTATAACTGATGTATCTAAATATACTTTCAATTTTCTATTCATACTTTTCAACCCCTTGTAAACATTTTAGCATAAACCTTTCCTATATACAATACAAAAAGAGAGCTATCCCAATGGAATAGCCCTCCTAAAGACTAATTTATCGAACTTGTATTCGCTAGTTCTGGCTGATAGCCGCCTGTGCAGCGTGTATCAACGTTAGGGGCTTTTTCAACTTCTACGGACTTGTCCTTGTTTACACAAAGCTTCATCCGTGTATCATCGCCAAACATACTCAATTTCCATAAGAAACAGTCTTTGTAAACAATTATCTCATCTACAAAATCATCTATTATTTCCTCTGGAATGTCATATACCGAAAAATCGAAATTATTATCCAGTCCGCATTTTAATACCTCCAGTCTGCGATTATAGTCCTCGTCCGACATATCCTCGTCCACTTGGTAGCCTTCTAACTGCTTTTCAAGTCTTTCCTTATCTTCCTGCAATTCTTTTTTCTTTAGGTCAAACATGGCTTTGTCAATTTCGCCATTTACCCGAAGATCAACAAGGTTTTCGTACTTTTTATCAGTTTGGGCAATCTTGGTTTTTAGTTCTTTGATTTCTTTTTCAAAATTTATGTATCGGTCATCTTGGATATGTTTTTCAAGCATTTCCTCGGCAATCAGCTTCACCGCCGTCCGGTCTTTCCAAAAATTTTGAAAAACCACCTTTGCCATAACCTCTAATTTCCATCGTGGAACCATTGGAGCTTCACAAATCCCCTCCAGACTAAGACCTTTCTTCATCCTTGTTGCAATCGTGCCTGTGGAAATCTGCTTGTAACATTGGTATGCGTATTGCGGTTCTCCTGATGATGTTCTATGCCATACTCTCCGGTTAAAACTGCCGCCTGAACAACTGCACTTCAATTTTTTTGTCCACACATCTCCTGATGCGTGTTTTCCACGTTTACCTCTGTTATCAACAGATTGTGTTCTTGTATTCATCTTATTTCTCACTCTTGTATACTCTTCCTTAGTGACAATAGGAACATGACTCCCCTCTGCAATTACGTTATCTATCTCGCCATGATTTTTGATTTTCTTCTGTTCCAGATAATCAGGCACGTATTCTTTCCTATATACAATAGTGCCACAATAAAAAGCATTATTCAGTACCCTGCTAATAGTAGAGCAACTCCAATTTTTTAATCCAGTAGCAGTTAGTCGCCCTGCCCCCTCCAAAGCAAATTGTATCTGTCTTAATCCCATTCCGTCAAGATACATATCAAAAATCATTCGAACCGTTTTTGCCTGTTCCTCGTTGATAACAAATTCTTTCCCAACCCTGTCATAACCGAGTATATTTCCGGTTCCGTATGGCACAGCATTTTGAAATGACACTTTCTGTCCAGCTTTCACTCTAAGCGAAGTCTTTTTGCTTTCATTCTGCGCCAAAGTTGCCATAATTGTCAAGCGTAGTTCTCCGTCCTCATCGTTCATTGTCCAAATATTATCCTCTGTAAAATACACCTCCACCCCATACTTCTTTAATATTCTCGTTTGCTGTAAAGTATCAACCGTATTTCTCGCAAACCTTGAAACTTCTCTTGTTATAATCAGGTCAAATTTCCCATCTTCTGCATCTTCCATCATTCTCATAAAACTTTGACGTTTCCTTACCGAAGTACCCGTTATCCCTTCATCTACATATCTTTCATATAGCGTCCAGTCTGGGTGCATTGCAAGAAGATTATCATAATATTGGACTTGATTTTCCAACGCTGAAAGCTGTGCTTCATGTTCGGTTGAAACTCTCGCATAAATCGCAACAGTTCTTTCCATGTTTCTGTCCTTTCTGATTTCCTACTTTGTTACCGCACATTCATAATATCACAATTTTTCCCTGAGCGCAACACTTTTTATTTTAGGCAAATATTCTTTTCTAATATTTTTATACACAATCTCAGAAATATCTCCCTTATGAAACATATGCCGTATCATTGCGAGCGCCATAATAATTTCCTGATCCTGCCCCATAACAAGTTCTATATCCTCTGTTTTTTCCAAATAAAACACCTCCAACTCTTAAATGGCTTTATCTGCCCATGACAACCACGAACCTCTTTCCCGGCTCTCATCAGCAGACAAAACTTCCCTCCAATTCTTTTCAAAAAACACATACAGGTGACAGCTCATTACACTGTCCACATCGGTATCGCACCGTCATTCTATATTGACCGGAAAAACCGGAAGTATCATTATCAAAGATATGCCTCATTGCCTCATGTAACTGCTACACTTTTTGCCAGACATTCATCGCTCACTGCCTTAGCTTCAATACCAGATTGCAATATTCCCTCGCATACACTTCCACACAAAAATGAAAGCAGGCAGCTCTTGGCGTGTCCGCATAGCGGCTCCGCATATCCCACACGTCCCGTATGTATTTGCATATTCAATTTTCAAGGTACACATGGACAAAATTTTCTGTCCGTTTTGGATAAAATCATTTCTGGACTTGTCAGCCCAAAAAGCACATAAGCACTCTCCGTCTGCTATGAACGGTTCTGTAAAAATTATGTGCTTTAGCGGAATGACAAGGTTAAATCTCCAGCTTATCGGGTCCGTATTTATGTATAACCTGAAATATCACTTCCTTATGTATTCCTTCCATCTGCTCATATATTTCAAGCAGATTTTTCAGTTCTGTCTTGGTAAGCGAGTTGTTGTATGGTTTGTAATCTTCCCTGATAAACAACCCGCCGTTTTCTCCGGGTTTTGTATAAATCGGGTAATCGGGAGATAAAGCCTGAATATCGTATTGTATCGTGCGAGTGGAAACGCCAAGCTCCTGCGCAAGTTCATTTGTTGTTATATGCCGCCTGATAATAAGAATGTTGATAATCTCCATCCTGCGATTCATCGTATTCATGCTTCACCTCCT
>VSNQ01000203.1 GCA_009774395.1 Lachnospiraceae bacterium | reverse complement strand
ATTTTAATATTTGTGAAAATAAATGAGGAGGTATTTTGCTTGAATACACAATTAAAATATAATGAACCATGGATTCTACAAAGAGCAGATCCATTTATTTGTAAGCAAAGCAATGGGAAATATTACTTTACGGCATCAGTGCCGGCATATGACAGAATTATTTTGCGGTGTGCAGATACATTGGCAGGAATTGCTGATGCGGAGGAAGTTACAATTTGGAAAAAACATGAAACGGGTATTATGAGCAAGCACATCTGGGCACCAGAACTACATTATCTGGATGGAAAATGGTATATCTATTTTGCTGGTGGTGAGAAGGAGGATATTTGGAAAATCCGTCCATATGTGTTGGAATGTACAGATGCTGATCCAATGACTGGGGAATGGAAAGAACTTGGAATGATGCAGTGTGCAGATGATGATGCGTTTTCATTTCGGGCATTTTCCTTGGATGCAACGGTATTTGAAAACAATGGCAAGCGGTATTATGTCTGGGCAGAAAAAGTCGGCGTTGGCAGACAGATTTCTAATCTTTATATTGCAGAGATGGAAACTCCAAATAAGCTAAAGACGGTGCAAGTCTTACTGACAACGCCTGATTATGACTGGGAGCGTGTCGGTTTTTGGGTAAATGAGGGCCCTGCTGTGATTAAGCGCAATGGTAAAATTTTCTTAACATATTCTGCAAGTGAAACAGGTGCACCTTATTGTATGGGAATGCTTACTGCTGACGATAGTACAGATTTGTTAGATCCTCGTTCATGGGAAAAAGAGCGTTACCCTGTATTAGCCTCAGATCCTTCGATAGAGGTTTATGGGCCAGGACATAACTCTTTTACGGTTGACGAGGAGGGAAATGATATTCTTGTATATCATGCAAGAAAAGAAAGTGAGATCGAGGGCGATCCACTGTATAATCCAAATAGACACACAATGTTGATGAAAGTCGAGTGGGAAAACAACAGACCAGTATTCCGCTATAAATAAAAAATGTGCAGGAAAATGACAGACGAATATCCCGTTATAAATAGAAAAAATGTGCCAAAATGACAGAATCGTATATTACTTTAGAAAAGTGCAGATTCAGTATACGGTAAGGGATTTGAGAAAATTATAGTAATAAAGTGACATGCATTGGCCGTGGTGACGGCTATAAAAACAAATTAGGAGGAAAACAAAATGGCGAAACTTTATATTAATGAAAAAAATGAAAAGGGACATATTAATGCAGAAATTTACGGAAATTTCTCAGAGCATCTGGGAAGGTGTATTTATGAGGGACTTTATGTAGGAGAAGATTCTGATATTCCAAATACGAATGGTATGAGAAATGATGTTGTGGCTGCTTTAAAGGAAATGAAGCTTCCGGTGCTGCGTTGGCCAGGTGGCTGTTTTGCAGATGAGTATCACTGGATGGATGGCATCGGCCCTAAGGAATCAAGAAAGAAAATGGTTAATACACATTGGGGCGGCGTGACGGAGGACAATAGCTTTGGTACACATGAGTTTTTTGAATTGTGTGATCAGATTGGCTGTAAAACGTATATTAATGGAAATGTTGGCAGCGGAACCGTACAGGAAATGTCTGAATGGATTGAATATATGACCTTTGATGGTGTTTCTCCCATGTCAGATCTCCGTAAGAAAAACGGACGTGAAAAAGGCTGGAAAGTAGATTATTTTGGTGTTGGTAATGAAAACTGGGGCTGCGGTGGAAATATGACGCCCACTTACTATGGCAATCTTTATAGAAGATATCAGACTTATGTCCGCAATTATAAATCTGATGAACACATTTATAAAATTTGTTGTGGAGCAAACGTGGATGATGCATATTGGACAGAAGAAGTTTTAAAGACTTGCTTTGAGAATTTAAAGTTCGATCAGGAGCCTTTATTAAATGGCTTTTCACTGCATTATTATGTTCATCCAGAAGGGTGGAAAGAGAAGGGCAGTGCAACCGAGTTTGACGAAAAAGCGTGGTATAAGACACTCTATAAAGCATTGTATATTGAAGACTTAATTCATCTTCATGGAAATATTATGGACAAGTATGATCCAGAGAAGAAAATCGGACTGATTGTGGACGAGTGGGGAACATGGTTTACCTGTGAACCAGGAACGAATCCTGGATTTTTGTATCAGCAGAGTACAATGCGGGATGCGCTTGTAGCAGGTTTGTCTTTGAATATTTTTAATAAGCATTGTGACCGCGTAAAAATGGCGAATATTGCGCAGCTTATTAATGTATTGCAAGCAGTAATTTTAACAGACGGCCCGAAAATGCTGCTCACACCGACTTACCATATTTTCCATATGTATAAGTATCATCAGGATGCTGAGTTGGTGGAAAGTCATATCGAAGGTGTAAAAACGATTGGTGAGGAAGAAGATTATATGGTTCCTAATTTGCAGGAATCGGTATCGGTGGACAAAGACGGTGTTATTACGATTACAATTAATAATTTGTCTGTTACAGACAGTGAGCCAGTAGATGTTACTTTTATGGAGTGCAATCCAAGCGAAGTAACGGCAGCAATTGTTACAAACAAGATGGACGCATACAATACATTTGAAAAGCCTGACACAGTAAAGGAAGAAGCATTTACAGATTTTAAAGTAACAGAGAGAGGGTTAAGCTTTGTTATGCCGGCCTGCAGTGTTGTGCAGTTTAGAGTAAAAAGTGCATAAAGAGATTATGCAAAGAAATGAAAGCAAATGAAAGGAATATGTGATTCAATGGCAGAAGAAAGATTCCTGAAAGAAAATGAGCCGAAAAAGCGCTGTCTGCGGTGTCTGCTGCGGGAAATGGATCAGGAAGCATATATGGAGAATCTCTATTCTTACATTCAGCATTTAGATGAAGATATTAAGGCAGAACAGGCGCTCTATCAAGAGCGCCTTGCTGTTTGTAAGGAATGTGATTATTTATCAGAGGGAATGTGTAGAGCGTGTGGCTGTTTTGTGGAACTACGTGCAGCAATCGCACATAATTCCTGTTCCTATGGAAAGTGGTAGGATTTTGAGAAAGGGAAGAATCTGTATTTGCATATCCGGCGTGTTTAGTGTAATATAGAATTGTTGGCAGTTAACGTTTGAGAGAGGATATGAAATGCAGACGAGAAGAATTAGGACACTTCATTTTATTATTATTTTATTAAGTTTGGTAACAATGATTGCTTTGACGTTCACAGGAGTTGTAGGAGTGCTTTACATAAAGGAACGTAGCGAAGTAAAACGACTTATGGCGAAATACGGCGAATATGGAACAGATGGAGCGATTTCAGTTGGATCATTCCAAGATTTGGCACAGGGCGCCGAGGTAGACGGTCAGAGCAGTGGAGAAAATGGGCAAGGAGCAGAGGGACAAGGAGATGGAAGTGGTGGAGATGAAAGCGGAGCAGGACAAGGAGTAAATGAAAGCGAAAGTAATGGAACTGGAGAGAATGATGGACAAGAAGTAGATGGACAGGTAACTGACGGAAATAGCAGTGGAGTAGACGCATCTATAATTGGCGGAGATAGTAGCGAAGTGGGAACGTATGGGCAAGGCAATGTGTCTGATGAAAATGGGCAAGAGGTTACGCCTACAGGCGGTAATGCGGTAGCGGTTCTTCCAGAAGATGGAAATGCTGTGGAGGAGTCGATGAAGCAGCGAATGAAGGAACTGGTTATTGGCGAGGATGGCAGCCCGCTGAAAATGCTGCGTTCTTTTTTCCCAGAAAATTTAATTTATTATGACGAACAACAGTATGTTTTTTCACCAGTTTTGGATGAGGTAAAGAAACATAATTTAATTGCGGAGAACTTTGTGGAGAATGACAGGGGTGAGATGGAGTATGTGGAGAACGGTGTTGTCACGTCCCACAAAGGAATTGATGTATCAAAGTATCAGGGCGAAATTGATTGGCAGGCAGTAAAGGCGGATGGTGTGGAATATGCTTTTATTCGGCTGGGGCTGCGCGGTTATGAATCGGGAAAAATTGTGCTGGATGAATATTTTGAGCAAAATTTGCAGGGTGCAAATGATGCGGATGTAAAGGCGGGGGTATATTTCTTTACGCAGGCAGTTACAGAAGCGGAGGCACGTGAGGAGGCAAATTTTGTCCTGGAAAATATTGCTGGATATCAGGTGTCGTATCCGATTGTATTTGATGTGGAGATGATTACAAATGCAAACGGCAGGGCAAACGCATTGTCTAAGGAGGAGCGTACCAATATTGCAATTGCTTTCTGCGAAACAATTCGTCAGGCAGGATATACGCCGATGATTTACGGAAATGTAAAATGTTTTACTAAACTGTTGGATATGACGAGGCTTCAGGATTATGAAAAATGGTATGCGTTTTATGATAATTATATGTATATGCCGTATGAAGTAAGCTGCTGGCAGTACACAGAGAAGGGTAAGGTCAACGGGATTAAGGAGGAAGTGGATATGAATATTTCCTATAAAACATGGTAAAAAATAAAATAGCAAAGGAGAATGTATAATGAGTGATGCGGTTGCAAAGTTGCAGGAACTGATTGACGGCAGCGAAAACATTGTGTTTTTTGGCGGTGCAGGGGTGTCTACAGAGAGCGGGATTCCGGATTTCCGCAGTGTGGATGGGCTGTATCATCAGAAATACGATTATCCGCCGGAAACTATATTAAGCCATACATTTTATGTAAGTAAGCCAAAGGAATTTTTTAAGTTTTACCGTGATAAAATGGTAGCGTTAGATGCGAAACCTAATAAGGCGCATTTGGCATTGGCGAAACTGGAGGAGATTGGGAAACTTAAGGCAGTAGTAACACAGAATATTGATGGGCTGCACCAAGCAGCAGGCAGCAAGAAGGTGCTCGAGCTGCACGGAAGCGTATTGCGCAATTACTGCGAAAAATGTCATCAGTTTTATGATATAAAGGCAGTGATAGAGTCAGAGGGCGTACCAACGTGTGCCTGCGGCGGAAGAATTAAACCGGATGTTGTGCTCTATGAGGAGGGCTTAGATCAAAGAACTTTGCAGGAGGCAGTAAAGGCAATTAGCGAGGCGGATATGCTGATTATCGGCGGCACATCGCTTGCCGTTTATCCAGCGGCAGGGCTAATCGACTATTATCAGGGACATAAGCTGGTGCTAATTAATAAAACGCCGACACCAAGGGACAGTATGGCGGACTTGGTGGTAACAGGGAGTATCGGCGAGATTTTTTCACAAATTAAGATAGAACATTAATTATTGATACTTAGGAACTGTTAATAAATAACTTTTATATAACGCGTAGGATTTTTCTTCGAGAGTGCCACTCAAAAATCAGGCGCATAGCGGGCTATGTAATTGATTTTTGAGTGGTGCTATCGGAGAAAAAGACAAGTGGTATTAAACGTTATTTTTGAACAGTTCCTTAGGAACTGTCAATAAATAACTCATCAATTTGACTTGTCAGGTACTGACATGGCTAAATGTCCATCTGCGGCATCAGATAATCTTGAC
>VSNQ01000202.1 GCA_009774395.1 Lachnospiraceae bacterium | reverse complement strand
ACGCCAAAACGGAGCTATCAACGGAGGCAAAACAACGTGCCTCATATATTCGAGGCAATGTTCACGGATTCAGGAATAAGGCAAAGGAGAAAAACTTAAATATTGCACGGATGGAATCCATTGTAATGCCGCTTTTGGATGTGGTAATCGGTATCAGCAGTCTGCTGACTTTAATTTATGGTGGATACCTTGCACTAAACGGAGAGATTACAGTAGGGCGTTTTGTTGCGTTTAATCAGTATATTATGATGCTGGTGTGGCCGATGATCGCCTGTGGGGAAGCAATCAATATGTTCTCGCAGGGCGGCGCAAGTATGCGGCGGATTCAGGAGGTTTTGGAGGAAAAACCAGAGATTGCCAACCAAGAAGGCGTACAGGAAATTGGCGAAATAAAAGGTGCAATTCGTTTCAATCACCTTACTTTTATCCATAGAGGACACAGTGAGCCAACACTAAAAGATATTCATCTTAATGTTCCGGCAGGAACTACGCTTGCGATTATTGGGCGCACCGGAAACGGAAAGTCTACACTAGTCAATTTGCTGCTGCATTTGTATAATACGAAGCCGAGTATGATTTTTATTGATGGAAAAGATATTAACACAATTCCGCTGAAAACGCTGCGGGAAAATATTGCGTATGTGCCGCAGGATAATTTCCTGTTTTCGGATACGCTCAAATCCAATATTGCGTTTGGAACAGACAGCGCAGAGATGGAGGAGATTGTAAAAGCTACGAAAACAGCGTGTATCCACGACAATATCATTGCATTTCCAGATGGGTATGAAACCATTGTAGGAGAAAGGGGTGTTACGCTGTCAGGCGGGCAGAAGCAGAGAAGCTCCATTGCACGGGCGATTAAGAAAAATGCGCCGATTTTAATATTGGACGACGCGCTTTCGGCGGTTGATACCGATACCGAGGAGCAGATTTTGGCGAATTTAAAGGAAAACAGAAAAGGCAAAACAACGATTTTAATTGCGCATCGTATTTCTACAATTCAAAATGCCGATATGATTGTCGTTTTGGAGGAGGGGGAAGCAAGAGAATGTGGTACGCATAAAGAACTGATAGAGCTTGGCGGCATTTATAAAGATATGTTTGAAAAACAGCAGTTAGAGGCGGCTATCGGGGAACAGCGTGCCGCTTTTGAAAAGGAGGAGAGCTTATGAAACGGTTACTTTCCTATTTAAAACCGCATAAATGGAGTATGCTTTTGGCTTCTTTTCTTGTGATTGGGCTGATTAGCGTGGAACTGTATAAACCGATTATTATTGGAAATGCCATTGATAATTATATAACGGATTCTGGGCAGATACCGCTTGCGCAAGCCTATGAGGGTATCTTTCATGCTGGAATTTTATATGCGCTGATGCTGCTTTTAGGATTTTGTTTTAATGCGGCGAATATGTGGCTTTTGCAGAATGTAGGGCAGTCGATTATTTACAGAATGCGGGAGGAAGTTTTTACACATATCCACAGCCTTTCTGTGGGCTTTTTTAATACGCAGCCTGTCGGAAAGCTGGTGACAAGGGTATCCAATGATACGGAAGCTGTCAACGAACTTTTTACACAGATTTTGGTGAAATTATTTAAAAATACAGTGAAAATCGTGGGATTTGCCGTAGTAATGCTGTCTATCAATGTAAAGATGGCACTGTATTCGTTTCTGCTGATTCCGTTTGTTACAGCACTTACGTTTTTTTTCCGTTATATGTCCAGAAAGGCATATCGCATTACAAGAAATCGTATTACGGAACTAAATACTTTTTTGTCGGAACATATTTCAGGCATGAAGTTAATCCAGATTTTTGCAAGGGAGAAAGAAAAATACAAAGAGTTTGAACATAAAAGCGAGCAATTGTTTCAGGCAAATTGGCGTGAAGTTATGACATTTGCGGTATTTCGCCCCACAATTTATTTGTTGTCTGTGTTTGCGATGGTTATTGTTATTGGCTCGGGAAGCGCATCTGTGTTGAATGGAACGGTTTCTTTGGGAACGCTGTTTATTTTTATCCAGTATATTAGTTCTTTTTTTGAGCCGATTCAGGAACTGGCAGAGCAGTTTGGCACGCTGCAGTCCTCGCTTGCCTCCGCAGAGAAATTGTTTTCGATTCTTGACGAAAAGCCGGAAATTGTCAATCCCGAAAATCCAAAGCCTGTAAATATTCAGGGGAGAATCGAATTTCGTCGTGTTTGGTTTGCGTATGAAAAAGACGATTATATTTTAAAGGACGTGAGTTTTGTAATTGAGCCAGGGGAGAAAATAGCCTTTGTGGGCGCTACTGGTGCCGGAAAATCTTCTATTTTGAACTTAATCGGGCGCTATTATGATATCCAGCGTGGGGAAATTTTAATTGATGGTGTGGATATTCGGCAGATTGACAAAGACGTACTGCGGCGCGCAATCGGTCAAGTGCAGCAGGATGTGTTTATTTTTACAGGCGATATTAAAGGGAATATTTCTCTTAACAACGAAGCGATTTCAAGAGAAGAAATTGAACGTGCGGCGCAGATTGTTCATGCGGATTCTTTTATCAGTAAATTGCCGAATGGGTTTGATGAATCTGTAATGGAACGCGGAAGCACATTGTCAGCAGGACAACGACAGCTTCTTTCTTTTGCGCGCACGCTTGCCTTTCAGCCAGTGATTCTTGTACTGGACGAAGCAACCGCAAATATTGATACGGAAACCGAAAGCTTGATAACACAGGCATTGGAGAAACTAATGGAAGGCAGAACCACGATAATGGTAGCACACAGATTATCGACGATTCAGCACGCAGATAAGATTATTGTGATGCATAAAGGGGAAATCTACGAAAGCGGATCGCACCAGGAGCTTTTGCAGAGGGAAGGGATGTATAAGAAGTTGTATGATTTGCAGTTGGTGGAGGAGTGAGAATAAAAACTTTCTTACAAAATTATGTAATAGGGTAGACTATTTTAAACATGAAAAGGCAGGAGTTAAGATTATGGCAACTTTATTTGAGAAGTATGTGGCAGAAGAAAGGGATGAAAGCTTAAAGAGGGGTATTAAGGGGATTGTAAAAACGTGCCGCAAATTTGGTCAGAGTGATGAGATGGCGAAGGAATCTGTGCTGGAGGAATATCCTGATATAAATTGACTGAGTGTTAATCCAAATGTATTGCATATGGCTTCTAATGTAGGGATAGATGGTAAGGTATTTCGATGAAAGATATTACTGATTGTGGATGGGGGTAAACCAGATTCTTTCACTAAACGATATTCTGACCAGTTGCGCTGTTTCATTAAATATTTGATTTTTTCTATAATTCCAAGCAATTGTCCTCCTTCCAGATAGTAATACAAATAATGTAAAGAAAGGCACAGCAACTGTTACAATTGTAGGAAAAGAAAATTATGGGGGAAGTAAACAAGTGAAGTTTAAAATTTCTGCTAAAAAGTTCTCATGGTTTTGGCGTTTATTTGGATAACAAATATATAATAAGAATTTGGCGAGGAGGTGTTGAGCAATTGCCATAATGTATGTTGGATGGTAATTTTAAGGAGTCAAGATATTTAGTCTAATATCTGTAAATTTTATGTAACAGTTCAGGTAGGTCTGCGCATTTACTGCGCTGACCGTAATAAAATGTAGTGGTTGGAGGTATCCAGCCCATCGCGAAGCGATTTCCAATGGCTGGATGCGTAACAGTTCAATGGGTTATCTGAACTGTTACAATTTTATAACTGTATATAAAATATACTAAAAAATGTTAAGATTTTCCAATTTCTACACAACCCATCTTGCATAAGCGGACAATATGTGTTGTGTTGAAAGGAAAATCGAATCGTTTTTTGGTATAATAATGGAAGCTGTCAGGATAAAATGGTGTTTCCTGACAGCTTCATTTTTGGATGATTTTATGAAGTTCTCCATAGCTATTAGTTTGTTTTAATATTTACAATATGTTTAAGCTATAGTTTCAACTTTCGGAAATCAATCCATAAATCAGTATAAATATTGACCTTGATAGTATCGGTAAATGCGTAGATGGAAGGTGCTGAATCATGTTCCATATCATAAACCAGAATCGTTTGTTTCATGGGATCTACTATCCAATATTCTCTTACCCCCGCCGAACGATATAAGGACAATTTGATATAATAATCCATAGGACGGCTGCCAGGGGATACAATCTCAATAATCCAGTCTGGAGCGCCTTTGCAACCGTGTTCATCTAACTTATCCTTATCACAGATTACGGAGATATCGGGTTCTAAATATTTGGAATCGTCTGCAAATAAAAAGACCGCAAAAGGAGCGGGGTATACTTTGCAATCACCCTTGTTTTGGGTGATGTAATTGTAAATGGCAGCGTGTAGAAATGACAATATTTCTTGGTGTTTTCTGGTAGGAGGAGCCATATAATATATTTGACCATCAATTAGTTCTGCTCTGCTGCCTTCTGGTAAATTATAGATATCATCAATCGTGTGAAATTCTGTTTGTGCTAAGGCGTGTGGCATACATAACACTCCTTTCGGTAATTGTGTGTGGCTATCGAAGCATTTATATTATAACGGAAATTTAGCATAGATACAAGTATAAAATAATAGTGCTTGAAACAGGCATTATCAAGAAGATAAATCTTCTTGATTTGATTTTATGCAAAAGTCTGCTATTTCGCAGCAGTTCTTGTTGCATTTCCGTAGTAGTAATTTTATAATAAAAGAAAAATTGGTAAACGATAACTATTATCTGTAACAGGCAAAATAGATTTTGGGAGATTTTATGTTTAGGAAAGAAGAAGTTGAGGAGATTTTGGCACAGGCACAGCGCATGGATTCCAAATATGAGATGTTTGGCGTTTCTGCGCATCAATACAAATTACATCCGCCTGTAGATATGGCATTTGTTCGTGAAATGGAGGAACGATATCATTTCCGGCTTCCGGAAGATTATGTTCAGTTTATCACGGAAGTTGGAGATGGCGGTGCGGGTCCAGATTATGGGCTTGTCACATTTGGAAATTTTTTAAGAAGAGCAGAAAGTCCGGGGGCTGAAAAATTTCGGGAAGCGTATCGGTGTAGTCTGGCAAATGCGTTTTTATTGCTTCCAATGAAACCAGAGGACTTGGAATACAGCGGCTTTTCTAAAGAAGCTTATAAAAGAAATCCTGAAAAATATTTTATAGAGGTTGCAGAGTCTTACAAATATTCGTTGTGTGATACGGATGGATATTTTAAACTTGGCACGCATGGGTGTCAATGGGATTTTGGATTGGTGACAGCCGGCGAAAGACGTGGACAGATATTTGATACAGACAATGAAGGGAATTATCGGTTTGTTGCTGCTTCTTTTTATGCGTTTTATCAAGATTGGCTGGATTATCTTTTGGATATAAAACGATTTCAGAAAGACTTGGAAAAGTGGAGAAGAATGTAACAGTTCAGGTAGGTCTGCGCATTTACTGCGCTGACCGTAATAAAATGTAGTGGTTGGAGGTATCCAGCC
>VSNQ01000201.1 GCA_009774395.1 Lachnospiraceae bacterium | reverse complement strand
CCTTCACGCCGGCAAATAATCAGACCGCTGTTTTTCAATGGTCTGAGATGATGTGAAACTGCCGGGCTTGACATATGAAGCATGGCTGAAATATTGAGGACACATTCCTCCTGGTGGCATAGGAGCCAAAAAATCCGGATTCTGGTGGTATCGCCAAGCTGTTTGAAAACTTCAGCTACGGTTTGGAAATAATCTACACGGTCTAATTGTTTCTGTATCAGTGCTGTCTGCGGGCCTTCTCCATGTTGGTGTGGCAATTTCATATTGTCCATATTGTTTTTCCTTTCTTATCCTATCTTATTCGTCTGTTCGCCTGCATTTCGCCCAAACGGAAATACTTTTCGCCCATTTGGGAGGGAATGCTTTAGGGATATTGACGTGTGCTTTTTTCTGTATTATACTACGGCTATGATGATTAAACAAGTACTTAATCATTAAATTTAATAAATAGAAAATAGCAAGGAGGACTTTTCCAATGAAAAAGACTTACAAGATCGAGGTAGACTGTGCCAACTGTGCCAATCTGATGGAGGATGCAGCCCGCAAGACCGCTGGCGTACAGAGTGCAACCGTCAATTTTATGACACAGAAGATGATCGTGGAATTTGACGAGGGGCAGGAGCCGAAGGATGTTATGAAGAATGTGTTGGATGCCTGCAAGAAAGTGGAGCCGGACTGCGAAATTTTCCTTTAAGCGGCAGCAGCCAGTGATGGAATGACACCCTTAAAATGCACCGCTGCAACTTATACTGCACATTAGTCAGAGTTACAGCCTTGCGTATAGGGGTGTCATTTTTAACAGTAACAATTAAACAATTAAGCATATCTTGAAAGGAGTTTTACGATGCAGGAATTCGTGATAAGCATACTGCTTACAGTGGTTATCATAATGGCTGCTGTTCTTCTTATTTTTGTCGGCAGCCGCAAAGATGGCATGACAAGAAAGCAACGGGTTATGATGGTTCGGATTTTAATCAGTGCTGGAATCTTACTGGCACTTCAGTTTATTTCCGCAGAGATGTTTGATACAGTTGATGGGTATTTATTCCCGTCCGCAGGAAGATGGCTTCGTTTTGGGTGCTATCTGGTTGACTATCTGATTATCGGATATGACATTCTTAAGAAAGCTACAAAGGGCATTAAAAACCGTCAGGTATTCGACGAGAGCTTTTTGATGGCAGTGGCTACGATTGGGGCAATGGCTCTGGCTATTTATGAGAATGGAGAATATCTGGAAGCCATTGCCGTTATGCTGTTTTACCAGATTGGGGAGTGGTTTCAGGGGTATGCGGTTGGAAAGAGCCGCCGCAATATCAGCAACCTGATGGATATTCGTCCCGATTATGCGAATGTAGAGAGGAATGGAAAGTTAGAGCAGGTAGACCCGGATGAAGTAGGGATTGGCAGCGTGATTGTTGTCCAGCCGGGAGAGAAAGTGCCGATTGACGGTATGATTGTTGAGGGAAGTTCCAGCCTGAATACCAGTGCGCTGACTGGGGAAAGTCTGCCGAGGGAGGCAAAGGCTGGCGATGAAGTAATCAGCGGATGTATCAGCATGACTGGTGTATTGAAGATACAAACCACAAAGGAATTTGGGGAATCCACGGTTTCTAAGATTCTGGATCTGGTGGAAAACGCAAGTTCACGCAAATCAAAATCAGAAGATTTTATCTCGAAATTTGCAAAAATATATACTCCGGCCGTCTGCTATGCGGCGTTGGCGCTGGCGTTTTTTCCCCCAGTTATCCGTATGCTTGTTATAGGATTGTCTGCGGACTGGGGCGTCTGGATTTATCGGGCATTGACATTCCTCGTTATCAGCTGCCCCTGTGCGCTTGTAATCAGTATTCCATTGAGTTTCTTTGCGGGAATTGGAGGCGCAAGCAAGGAGGGTGTATTGGTGAAAGGCTCCAACTATCTGGAAATCCTCTCCCAAACGAAGTATGTTGTTTTCGACAAAACCGGAACCATGACAAAAGGTGTTTTTGAAGTGAATGGGATTCACCATTCTACCATAGAGAATGAAAAATTGTTGGAGTATGCGGCTCTTGCAGAGAGTGCATCTTCCCACCCCATCAGCAAGAGCTTACAGCGGGCATATGGGAAAGAGATTGACAGAACCCGTGTATCGGATATACAGGAAATCAGCGGAAATGGCGTGACTGCGAAAGTGGATGGCATAGAGGTCGCGGCTGGGAACGATAAACTGATGAAACACCTGAACATTCCGTATCAGGACTGCCACCAGACCGGAACGATCATCCACATGGCAGTGGGTGGGAAATATGCAGGGCATATTGTGATTTCCGATATTATCAAACCGCATTCCAAGGCGGCGATTGCGGAATTAAAGAAAGCAGGCGTAGATAAGACTGTCATGCTGACGGGGGATGCAAAGAAAGTGGCAAATCAGGTTGCTGCCTCACTTGAAATTGATGAGGTTTACAGTGAGCTTCTTCCGGCTGACAAGGTAGAAAAGGTAGAAGAGCTTCTGCGGGTGAAGCTGGGCAAGGCAAAGCTGGCCTTTGTTGGTGACGGTATCAATGACGCGCCGGTACTTTCCAGGGCGGATATTGGCATCGCTATGGGGGCAATGGGTTCCGATGCGGCAATCGAAGCGGCGGATATTGTGCTGATGGATGATGACCCGATTAAGATCGCAAAAGCAATCAAGATTTCAAGAAAGTGCCTGCGGATTGTTTATCAGAATATTGTGATGGCGCTTGTTGTGAAGTTTGCCTGCCTTGCGTTAGGGGCTGTGGGCATTGCGAATATGTATCTGGCGATTTTTGCGGATGTGGGTGTTATGATTCTTGCAGTGCTGAATGCGATCCGCTGCTTGTTTGTGAAAAAGCTGTAAGGAAGGAGGGGTTCCTATGACCGAATATCAGGACAGTCAACTTTATGCAGGGTTGAAAGAAAGCAATCTGTACATTTTAACTGAATTTTTCAAGATGCTGGGGAACCCTGCCCGTATCCGTATCCTGCTTCTTTTAATGGAGCAGGATGCGAATGTCAGCGTTCTGGCAGAGCAGCTTGGAATGACCCAGTCTGCGGTGTCACACCAGTTAAATCTGCTGAAATCAAATAAACTGGTTAAACAGCGCAGGGATGGAAAAATGATATTTTATGCTTTAGCGGACAAGCATGTGGAGATGGTGATTGAAAAAGGGGCAGAGCATATTCGTGAACAGTGAAAAAGAGGTGACAATGAAATGACGAATGTGACAGCGCCTGTAGTGGGAGCGACAAAGATTTTCCATGTGGATGGCGCGGTAAAAGCGGTGGAGTTGGAACTGACAGCTGATACTATTACTTTGGCAGTTAAAAATCGATAATACCTATGGTGTTTCTGACGAATATCTGGTATCATATAATTATAGAGATAATTAATTTGAAAACAGTATCGTCCGAAACAAGAAAAATCATAAAAAAGCAAGTGAACAGACAGGAAAGTCTTATTTATAGTGGATAAATTAAAGGTGCATCATGGAAAGATGGCTGCAGGATGGCTTTCAGAGCACAAAGATGAGATCGAGCTGTTCAGTAGGACTAATGTGGAATGACCGATTTGAGTTTATGTGCAGAACGCATGGTTTATATGGCTCTAGCAACATAACAGTAGAAAGACGATAAGTATTATGTATATGAGTATAAGGGGGATTCTGATGTTTAAGAAAGTAAAAATGGTAAAAACAGGTAAGTTTGTATCCACGCTTGCAGCCGCATTTTTTATAATAACAGCCACAGCGTGTGGAGCGCACAGCGGGCAGGAAGCCGCAGCGGTAGAGCAGGAAAGTCAGGAAATTACAATCGTGGAAACAGAACAGTCTGATAATACTATAATACAAGAAGATAAATTAAAGGAATCCGTCGATATTCAGCCGATATTGGATACGGAATTAGACAGAGCTTATGAGTATTATCTTTCAAAAGAGGAATTGCTTGCAGATATTGAGGAAGGTTATATTTTTCGTATGGATAAAACATTTCATAGAAAAATAACACCTTTTGTTTCCGAGGGAAATTGGTCTTTTAAGGTGCATGAAGATAATACTATTAATCTGGAAATTGCGTATTCCAATCTGTTTACATGGGCAAATAAAAACATTTTTCCAAACGGAGAAATGGTGGTGGTAGATATTTTTTCTCCGGAAGGGGAAAATGCGTATCATTTTGAAAAACTAGGAGATGAAATTCTAAATGATACCATATTAAGTGAACAAATACTTGTAACCCCAGGAGAATGGAATTTAAAAATTAGTTTTGCGTATGTCTGCCGTGGATCGGATACACCGTCGCATATTAAAATCGCGGCGGCATATAACGCTCCCTCTCAAGAGGATATTGACTGGCTGAGAGAGGAACGCTTAGCAGTTTCGTAGGTAGATAACTGCGTATTACATAACTTATTGTATACTTATGAGTGATTAATTTTGCCATATCATTCAATATAATGACGCTTGAAAGTCAGTGTTATTGGTAACTTTCGTGTTCGACAGTATCAATAGCAAATATTTATATTATATTTACGGAAGCCTGCGGTATTTTAATGGTGAAATGCCGTAGGTTTTTTTAAAAATTCGGATAAAATAGCTGTCACTGGAAAAGCCGGAGCATAGCGCAATTTCTGTAATTGAAAGTTCGGAGGTTTCCAACAGCTTTTTGGCATGCGTAAGGCGCAGGTGGTTTAAATATTGGATAAAAGAAATATGAAAATGTTCTTTAAAATAACGCGAAAGATATTTCTCGGAAAGATGAAATCTGCCTGCAAGCGTTGTAAGAGATAAAGATTCCATAAAATGTCCGTGGATAAATGCCAATAGTTCCCGCTGAAATGTATTGGAAACGCCGTAATTTTCCATAAAAAAGTTTTGCGTTTGCTTTAGTTCGGCAATAAATTCCAGCAAGAAAGCACGTGTTCGGATTTGAGAGGGAAAATCCGAACAAGGGTTGAGAGAAATTATTTTATTTAAAATAGCAGATAAGTTTTCTTTATCGGCATTGTTAGGAAGATGGTGCGGAAATTGCAGAATACCATTCCGCAGGGGACGCATTAATTCGGTTTCTAAAGCATCGTCAGTCTGCAAAGAAATAAATTCCAGTGGAAACAGCATTGTATAATATGCCACATTCCGATCAGCGCTTCCCATAAAATGCAATTCTTTTGAATTTACAAAATATATATCGCCTGATGTTCCCTGATAAAGCTGTTCGCTAATCGAAATATCCAAGCTTCCTTGCGCAATATAAATAATCTCAAATTCATGATGCCAATGCACTGGAAACTGAAAGGTATGTGATATTTTATGAATATAAGACTGATCATAAGGATATGCTTTTGTTCCATGCGGCCGGTTTTCTTTTAATTCTAAATACATAGCTGCTCCCATCTTTCCGTTTTAGTATTTTTTATATGATAGAATAGAATTATATTATCATAAAAGTAGAAAAAATACAATTATTAGCCGATTTTTTAAAAGTATATCTATA
>VSNQ01000200.1 GCA_009774395.1 Lachnospiraceae bacterium | reverse complement strand
CAGGGCTTCCGCACGGATTTAACCTCGTCACAAGTTGGGACGAAGTTGCGGACGGACGATAAGGTGGCGCAGGGCTTTGGCGTTGGCAGGATGACCGTGCAGAGATTTATCCGATTGACGGAACTGATACCGCCGATTTTGCTGATGGTGGACGAGGGGAAAATCGCCCTCACGCCTGCGGTGGAGCTGTCCTTTTTGAAGAAAGACGAACAGGAAAATTTATTCGCCACGATGGAAAGCGAGGAAGCAACGCCCTCACTCTCACAGGCACAGCGGATGAAAACCTTGAGCCAGAGCGGGCGGCTTGACATGGATATGATATTTTCCATTATGACGGAGGAAAAGGGAAACCCGAAAGAAACCGTGAAAATCGGCATGGAGCGGTTAAAGAAATACTTCCCGAAAGGCACAACGCCGAAGCAGATGGAGGACACCATCATCAAACTTTTAGAGCGTGAATTGCAGAGGAAACGGAACAGGGACAGCCGATAATCTTCTCTTTTCGGGAGGTAAATATATAACTTTATTCAGATAAAATGCGAAAAGCCAAGACAGGAAAGGGGCAGGAAATGAAAGAAATCCAGTATGAGATGGTAAAGGAAATCGCCGTATTGTCTGCGGGTGACAGCGGCTATACAAAGGAAATCAATTTAATCTCATGGAACGGGAAAGAGCCGAAGTATGACATCCGCAGCTTTTCCCCCAACCGTGAGAAATGCGGAAAGGGAATCACGTTGACCGCCGATGAAGCGGCGGCTCTCCTTAAAGCATTGCGGGAAGAATTGAACAGCGGGGATTGATTGTGTCTGATTGGCAGGGCGGGGGCGTTTTCAGACACTCCCCTGCCCTGTCGGGAAAGGAAAATTTGAGTATGGGCGAGGATAAGAAAGCAAACAAAAAGAGAAAGCGTATTGTGGCAAGAGAGCCAGTGCAGATGATTGTCAGCCGTGAATATGTCGGCACACAGACCGTTGCGGAGGCGTTTATCCCGATTATCTCCGAGGACATCCGCAGGAAGATTGCCGAGGGTGACACCTTCGACAATGAGGATATATCCGCTTAGAATGTACGCAATGGAACATGAAATTTAGTAGAGCAAGGACGGAGGTTTCACAGTATGGCAGGAATCAAAGAAGAAAAGAAAATCTATTTAGTCGGCATTTACTGCCGCTTGTCAAAGGACGATGGGACGGATAATGAGAGTGCGAGCATTGCCACACAGAAATCCATCCTCACGGATTATGTAAAAAAACAGGGCTGGCATTTGGCAAAAACGTATGTGGACGACGGTTATTCTGGTACGAATTTCCAAAGACCGAGTTTTCAGAACATGATTAAGGACATTGAAAACGGGCTGATAAACTGCGTGATTACGAAAGATTTATCAAGGTTAGGGAGGAACTATCTTGACTGCGGGCTGTATCTGGAAGTCTTTTTCCCAGAAAATAATGTGCGGTATATAGCGGTCAATGACGACGTGGACACGCTCAATAAATCGGCGATGGACATCACCCCATTCCGCAACATCCTAAACGAAATGTATTCAGCCGATGTGTCGGTCAAAATAAAATCGGCGTACCGAGCGAGGTTTCAGCAGGGGAAATTCATGGGGACATATGCGCCCTATGGGTATATCAAAGACCCTGCCGACCACAACCATCTGCTGATAGATGATAAGGTGGCGCACGTTGTAAGAGAGATATTTGACCTTGCACTTGCGGGAAACGGAATCGCCAAAATCCGCAAGCACATCAATAAACAGCACGTCTTACGCCCTGCCGCTTATGCGGCGGAGCAGGGGGCGGCAGGCTATGAGCGGTACTTTGAGGATAACGAGGAAAACCGTTATATCTGGAGCGAGAACAGCGTGAGGGGCATTTTAAGAAGCCCTGTCTATGCGGGAAACCTTGCAGGCTATAAGCGGATTGCCGCCAACATGAAAAGCAAGAAACGCCCCTCTAAGTTGCCCGAAGAATGGGAAGTGATACCCGACACCCATGAGGGGATAGTCACGCAGGAGGAATTTGATACCGTCCAACAGCTTATGACGAGCCGCAGGCGGGAACAGAACGCAGGGGGATTTGAGAATATCTTTGCAGGCGTAATCAAATGTGCAGACTGCGGCTATGCGTTGCGGGCGATGAACGCCAACAGGAGGAAACGCCCAGATGTCATTGACTGCGTACAATATTCCTGTAATAATTACGCCAGATACGGCAACGTCATGTGTACCGCACACTCCATTGAAGCGAGGGACTTATTCAACGCCGTGCTTGCCGACATCAACCGTTTTGCGGATATGGCGGTGAATGACGAGCGGGCGGTGAGGGCGATTGAGAAGCGGCTTACGGAAACAGACCAGAGCAAAGCGAAGGCAATGGAGAAAGAACAAAAGAAGCTGAACAAACGCCTTGCGGAGCTTGACAGGCTGTTTTCCTCTCTCTATGAGGATAAGGTCATGGAGCGTATCACCGAGCGGAATTTCGAGATGATGTCGGGGAAATACCAGAAAGAACAGCTTGAAATCGAAGCACGGTTAAGGGAAGTGACAGAAACGCTCAACGAAAGTTATGAGAAATCGCAAGGAATCCGTGACTTCCTCTCTCTTATCCGCAACTATCAAGGATTAAAGGAACTGGACGCAACAGTAGTAAATGCACTGATAGACAAGATATTTGTTTCGGAGCGTGAAAAGTCAGCGGACGGGACGGTTAGGCAGGAAATCAAGATTTACTATAAATTCATCGGCTTTGTCGGTGAATTACATATCACACCCACAAAACGGTGGACGGCGTTGCCCGCTAAACACTGTACGGTGTGCGGCGTTGAATATGTCCCTGGCTCTGCTATCTCAAAATATTGTCCGATATGTGCGAAAAAGATGCAGAGGGAGAAATCAAACGAGAGCAGACGCAGGAGCAGGACAAGGGACAGACAAGTATGTATTGAACTGTCCGCAAAAAATGACCGACTGAAGAAGACCATGCGGAGCGATACATCAATAAACCCAATAAAATCAAGGCATTCCGCATTTCAGTAACAGCATGGTCGGAGGTACATAACAGGAATTTACAAGGAAAACTGAATATGGAACAAAACAATGGAGAAGGGATTGCAGAATAAAGCCACTTAATGAGGAAAAAAGGTAAGATAAATCAACAACCGCATTGTCAGCAGAGCTTTTCATCAGGGTCAAGACCATCAAAGAAATCGTCATAGGTACAGTTATAGATTTTTCTAAGTTGAATCAATACGCTAATGCGGATATTCAGTTCGCCAGATTCGTATTTTTCGTAAGTGGTTCTGCCAATATCACAGGAGCGGCGTTGCAGTTCAGCACACAGTTTTTCCTGAGAGAATCCATTCTTTTTACGTAGTTTTCTGAGATTTTCTCCCATATTAAGGTCGCGTCTTAATTTTTGTTCCATTTTTCCTACTATCCCAATTTATTCTGGCCAGTATTGGTTGCATTTTTTATTATTCTATGCTATATTAAATAAAAATATTGACACCTATACTGGTCATAATTGTATAATTGGAATTAAAATAGAGCATTATCATGAAAATGGTATACCATACAATGTGTAACGAGGAGGTAAAAGATGGAACTTGAAGATTTTAAAGATTGGCTGTTTGATGTGCTGAATGATGCGGACAGTGATATTATTGCGGATATCGAAACAGACGAAAAAACAAACACATTCCGACTGGGTATGCTTGGTGGTGGCAAATTTGAGATAGAATGCCGAAAGCTGTGAGGGGAATATGGATAAAAAAAGCAGAACTCTGACAGTTTATGAACACTGATTGAGGAACTTGCGAACCATGTGGGGCGTGGGATGAATATAGAGGCAGGAAATAGCTTTCGTGGCTTGCGAAGTTTCCCTGTGTTTGAAAGTTACAGGAATACCCAAAGAAACCGATACCGCCGGAAATCAGGTCGGAAAACCGCGCTGACACAATAGAGCAATTTGCACAGAATGTGGAGGCTGTCGAAATGCAGATGCCGCTTATGAGTGAAAAAACGAGCCGGAATCAGATGCATTTGACTGGACAGTTATAACGTAGCAGATAAAAATGTAATATTTTACAATACGGAAAAGGACACTTTCATTTTGTGAAAATATCCTTTAATTCATATCATTATTTAATTCTTTTATTTCGGATATAGCGAATCTGTTATCTGTATGTCTGTAATGCTACGCAAGCAGGAATCGGCTGAAAGATGACAGACTTATTGCTTTTATATTTCGTTATAATGTGTGGTAATTATTTTGTTTTTTCTTCCTCTAGCGGGTTCTCTTTCTCTATGACAATTCTATTCGGTTGACAGTCAATGATTACTTTATCGCCGATAGAAAAACCCAGAGATTCCAGCCACTTTCCTTGCAGGATAATCTGTGAAACGTAAGAGTAGTCTTTTTCGCTCCCAGCGTATACAGTCAACTTTCTTTTGTTCATTTATCTTCCCTTTCCAATATGCGTCTGCACTGTATTTCAAAAACACTCCCATCTGTCATTGAAATACCAAATGTATTTTTTTTTCATGGGTTTCAATATCGGAAATACCCAATTCTTCACTGTTGTCATTCAAAAGAAAAAATCCAATTGCGACTCTATAGTCCCAATTATAGCATTTCATTTTGCTACAATCAAGATAAAAATGCGACTAATTAGTCGCAGGAAAAGAGGATGTTATGCAGTGGTTTATACAAGATGTAAATATCGGCAAGAACTTACGGAGCCTGCGTGAACAGCATGGATATTCACAATACAGATTGGTAATTAAATTACACCTTATGGGCAGCAATATGTCACGCAGCACCTATTCCAAAATTGAAACTGGTACTCGGAATATACGGATTAGCGATTTTCTTGCCTTAAAACAAATTTATGGCGTAGATTTTTCAGAATTTTTTATTGGATTGTTACCAGATAGTGAAAAATAAAAAGACAAGTAAAGCAATTCATCAGCTTACTTGCCTTTTTGTTGGATATCTGTCAACAATGTTCTACGGTATTCAGAAGTTTAGGAGATAAAAAAGTCATTTTATTAAGTTGTTCCTTAATTTTTTTCACAATAGAAAACTGCATAAACAAGACCAAAATACCACTGCATGGACAAAATCCAGACAGCGGCATTTCCTTGTCAGCGTTTCCGGCTTCCTAAAGGCGAATCCTTATAGATGCCGGATTTTTTCATAATGTTTTTCAAGTCTGTGCGTTCTTTTTCGGTCAGCTTTTCATAGCTGATTTGAAGCTGTGAACACATGACATAACAGAATTTATCAAGGGAGTTCCCCGGAAAGCGCATGGCTTTTTCTACATCTGCAATTATTTTCAGGGTGCTGGAATCGTCCGGCGCACTCTCCACAGCGGCTTCATGCGTCAGTCGGATGTCGTGGAGGATTGCGTCCCACTCCTTATGCGTGACATGGCAGAAATAATCTTCTTCCTGTATCTGCGAAGCCTGCAATGCCTTCAATGTTGTATCTTCTTCCTCCGG
>VSNQ01000020.1 GCA_009774395.1 Lachnospiraceae bacterium | reverse complement strand
ACCTCATAAGTAGTATACCACATTTAGATAATTTTAGCTACATATAACGCAATTATTTAATGCGTTTACTATAATTTAATGCACCAACCGCACATTCTCCTCGCCAAACAGCCCCCGCAGCCTATCAAGCACTTCCCCGTCTGCATGAATATTGCGGTTAGCAGGTAACTGCTTCATCTGCCGTGTTTCTTCTATATAAATGACAACCTTGTCATTTCCTTCAGATTCAAAAATTGCGTCAAACAGTACCGGCTCTTTTTGCATATAGTTTGACAGATTGGGAAATTTCACCCACACCTTTGCAGGCAGATCGTCGAACGAAGTAATTTTCTCGCAGATCAGTTTGCCGTCGCGCTCCTCCTCACCGGAAACCTTGCCCTGAACCAATACCTTGCTATCCTCCACAAGCTTAGCAGAATAACGCTCATAATCCTTTGGAAACACTAACACTTCAATACTGCCAACCAAGTCCTCCACTGTTAAAAACGCCATAATCTTATCATTTTTCGTATATTTGATTTTTTTATCCACAATCATGCCGCCGATTGTTGCTTTGCTGTTGTCTGCAACATGCATATGACCTGTTTCCTCATCTAAATAGAAATCCGAGGTCTTCGCCGTGGTATACTTTTCCAAAAGCCCTTGATATTCTTGCAGCGGATGTCCACTAATATAGAATCCCAGCACTTCTTTTTCAAAGCTTAGAATTAATTCCTTGGGGTATTCCCCAACATTGGGCATTTTAATTTCCAGTTCTTCTTTCTCTTCTTCTGAAACTATATCCAGAAGTGACATCTGTCCTGCCATAATCCCACGCTTGCTATGTTGTATGCTGTCCAATATTTGCACAAACACACTCATATGCTGTTTCCGTGTCGCCCCGAAACTATCAAATGCTCCCGACTTAATAAAGTTTTCAATCGCACGCTTATTCATATCAACCGTGGTTGTTCGCTCAATAAAATCTTTAAGACTCTGATAGCTGCCATGCGCGCGCCGTTCCGCAACAATTCCATCAATCACAGGTCTGCCCACACTTTTTATTGCCGTAAGGGCATATCGAATCGCACCATTAGAAACAGAAAATCCAGCCTCCCCTTCATTGATATCTGGTGGAAGAATGGAAATATTCATATTGCGGCACACCATAATATATTCGGATACCTTAGAATTATTATCAATTACGGACGTTAAAAGCGCCGCCATAAACTCCACTGGATAATAATATTTTAAATAAGCAGTTTGATAAGCAACCACTGCATAACAAGCTGCGTGCGACTTATTAAACGCATACTTGGCAAAGTCCATCATTGTACCATAAATCTGACCTGCCACCGTTTCTGAAATCCCATTTGCAACGCACCCCGGAACACCCTCCGCATCATTTCCATAAACAAAATTCTGGCGTTCCTGCTCCATTACATACGCCTTCTTCTTACTCATGGCACGCCTGACCAGGTCGCTGCGCCCCATTGTGTAACCACCAAGATCACGCACAATCTGCATAACCTGCTCTTGATAAACGATACAGCCATAAGTCGGTGCTAAAATATGTTCAAGCTGCGGGCAGGCATATGTCACGGCATTATGGTTGTTTTTTCCTTTGATATACGCCGGAATAAAGTCCATTGGCCCGGGACGGTACAGAGAGATTCCCGCAATAACATCTTCCAAATTCTGTGGTTTCAGTTCTTTCATAAAGTTTTTCATGCCCTGACTTTCTAGCTGGAATACACCGTCCGTTTTTCCAGTGCCAAGAGAAGCAAGCACTTTGCTGTCATTATAATCAATATGATCCATATCAATAGAAATGCCCGTTGTCTTTTTTACATTGTCTACAGCATTTTTAATTACAGTCAGTGTACGAAGGCCCAGAAAATCCATTTTCAAAAGCCCCAATTCTTCTATGGTGGTCATTGTAAACTGCGTGGTAACTGCGCCGTCGCTTCCTCTCGACAATGGTACAAATTCATACGCTGGTTTTTGACAAATTACTACACCCGCCGCATGCATAGAAGTATGGCGCGGAAGTCCCTCTAATTTTTTGCACATATCAATTAGATAATGTACTTGCTCATCCTCCTCATAAAGCTTGCGAAACTCTGGATTCAATTCAATCGCGCGGTCAATCGAAACACCCATATTCTGTTCATTGGGAATCATTTTCGCAATACTGTCCACGTAATTATATGGCAAATCTAACGCACGCCCCACGTCACGGATTACACCTTTTGCCGCCATTGTACCAAATGTAACAATCTGCACCACCTTATCTACACCATACTTGCGGCTGACATAATCAATGACTTCCTGCCGCCGTTCATAACAGAAGTCGATATCAATATCTGGCATGGAAACGCGCTCAGGATTTAAAAAACGTTCAAAGAGCAAACTATAGCGAATCGGATCGATATTGGTAATATGCAAGCAGTAAGAAACAATGCTCCCCGCCGCACTGCCACGCCCGGGGCCTACTGGAATGCCATTTTCCCGCGCCCAGTTAATAAAATCCCATACAATAAGGAAGTAATCAACATATCCCATATTTTTAATTACATCCAATTCGTAATTCAGCTTTTCCATATGCTGCTCTTTATTATTCGCATACCGTTCTTCCAAACCATCAAAACACAACTTATTTAGATAACTCCACGAATCATATCCATCTGGTACATCAAATTTTGGAAGTTTCGTTACCCCGAATTCAATCTCCACGTTACAGCGATCCGCAATGAGTGCTGTGTTGCTAATTGCTTCCTGCGCATACGGGAATAATTCCCGCATTTCCAATTCACTTTTTACATAGTATTGACCGCCCTCATACCGCATTCTGTCCTCATCGGAAACCTTTTTCGCAGTCTGGATACACAAAAGAATATCATGAGCCTCAGCATCTTCCGCATACGTGTAATGAATATCATTTGTCGCCACCAGCGGAATATCCAACTCCTTGCTTATACGCACCAAAGCAGTATTTACTGTCCGCTGTTCTGGTATCCCATGATCCTGTAATTCCAAGAAGTAATTTCCTTTCCCAAAACAGTCCAGATAGCGCTGTGCAACATTTTTTGCCTCCTGATAAAGTCCTTTTACAATATAGCGCGGCACTTCTCCAGCAAGACAAGCGGATAGCGCAATAATCCCTTCATGATACTCCCTAAGCACTTCCATATCGACACGCGGGCGGTAATAATATCCTTCCGTAAAACCCTTGCTTACAATTTTCATTAAATTCGCATAGCCTGTATTATTCTCTGCCAACAGCACCAAATGATGATAGCGATCTTCGCCGCCTCCCACCTCCTTGTCAAAACGGGAATTCGGCGCAACGTACACCTCGCAGCCAAGAATTGGTTTAATCCCATTTGCCCGCGCTTCCTTATAAAAATCAATCACGCCGTACATTACGCCGTGATCCGTAATCGCCCCGCTGTCCATGCCAAGTTCTTTAATACGCTTCACATATTCCTTAATCTTATTCGATCCATCCAGCAAACTGTATTCCGTATGTACATGAAGATGACAAAAAGCCATTTTACTCCTCCTTAAAAAATCAAAACTGTTCCCTGTTCTGCGTACAAGATATCATCATTGTCCACAAAGTCGGCAGCGTCTGTCCATTCTTGAATTTCTGGAAATTTATCCCCATTATTGTGGTTATCCTCCGGCATTTCCCAATCGTCGAGAAATTCTTTCTCTACAACACCATCTGTAATTACCACCAACTCACCATACAATATCGCATCATTATATCCCGCCGCCACGAAATCCTCCTGTTGTGCAAATTCCTGCCAAGCTTTGGCAGACATACCAGCATAAAAGCCCGATAAATCCTCGAAAACTGTCCAGCCTTTGTTTTCATAAACGAATAAACAACTTCCCTTCCACTGCTTTTTTTCATCAATACAGTGACTTACGGCTTGGGTAGGTCTGCATAAAATTGTTTCCTTCGGCGCTTTTCCCTCAAAACCGCATAAGCGCTGTACAGCCTGATCCATTGGCAGTTTAATACGAAAGTAACTTGGATTCATATATTTCACCATTCCTTTCTGGTCACAAACAAGACATAAAAGATGCTCTCACACTGTTTCACAGTTCCTTATTATATCATAATCTGAATATTGTGTAAATCGACAACCCCTTCTAATTTCCGCACAAGCTCATTCATATCTTGATGATAGACAATCCCCTGCATCCCAAGATTTTGCGCCGCTTCAATATTCGCTGCGGAATCCCGTCTTTAGAAGTTAGCACCATGTTTTTTCGATTTCCCACTTCTTTATAATCCTTTAATTTAAAGCTTTTCAATAGCTTGCATATTTTTTTAAATGTGTTATATTTCATGGTGTTAATGGTGTTATATTTAAGGAGTTGATTTTATGGCATATTTTCTTAAAAAAACGAAATTGAAAAACCATACCTATCTTGCTATTTATGAAAGTTTTTATTCTCCTTCTAAGAAAGAAACTGCGCATAAATGCTTTAAATCACTTGGTTCTGTGGAAACCCTTTCTGCCAATGGTATTTCTGATCCTGTTGCTCATTTTCAGGCTGAAGTTGATTCTCTTAACATGGCAAAAAAGCAAGAAATTTCTACTAAAATTTCCCTTGTTTCTCCTGTCCGTTACCTTGGCTATTTCCCTCTTAATTCCGTTCTGAATGCTCTCAATATTCAGAAATATATCAATCTTTTTAAAATTACAAATGATTTTCATTTTGACCTTTATGAACTTCTTGCTTCTCTTATTTTTGCCCGCAGTGTCCTTCCTTGTAGTAAGTATAAAACTTTCCATGATGTACTTCCCTGTCTTTTCCATTCCTGTCATTATTCTTATGACCAACTGCTTGATGGCCTCTCTTTTCTTGGTGACAATTACGAAAAAATAGTAGAATTATTCACATCCTGTGTTGGACAGCTTTATGGTTTTGCCGCTTCTAAAACATACTTTGACTGCACTAATTTTTTCTTTGAAATTGATAGAGAAGATAGCTTCCGTAAGAAGGGTTTCAGCAAAGAAAATAAAAAAGATCCTATTGTTGGACTTGGGCTTTTGCTTGATCAAAACCTTCTTCCAATCGGCATGAAAATGTATCCCGGAAATGAATCAGAAAAGCCTGTTTTAAGAGATGTTATTACACAATTAAAAAAACAGCAGAACATAACTGGAAAAACCATTCATGTGGCTGACAAGGGACTCAACTGCGCCAATAACATTGCTTTTTCAAGGAAAAACGGAGATGGCTACCTTTTCTCCAAATCTGTTAAAGGACTTTCCGAAAAAGAAAAAGTGTGGGTTTTGCTTAAAGAAGGCTTCAAAGATGTAAAAGATAAAAACGGAAAACTTCTATATTGTTATAAATCCTGTGTTGATAAATTTCCCTATGAAATTGAACAAAATAGGAAAAAAACCGTTGTGCTTCTTACAGAAAAACGACTGCTTACATACAACCCATCTCTTGCCACAAAAAAGAAATATGAGATAAACAAAATGGTGGAAAAAGCCAAAGAACTAACACTTTTCAAAGCAAAGAAAAGTGAATATGGAGAAAGTGCAAAATACGTTAACTTTACTGATAAAAATGGCAAAAAAGCAAAAGTAAGTATCAATCAGGATGCAATAGACAAAGATGTAAAATTTGCAGGATATAACCTTCTTGTTACATCAGAAATTCAAATGTCAGACCAAGAAATTTATGATACATATCATAATCTTTGGAGGATAGAAGAATCCTTTAAGATTATGAAATCAGACCTTGATGCGCGACCTGTATATGTCCAAAAAGAGAGCTCAATTAAAGGACATTTTTTAATCTGTTACCTTGCAGTACTACTAGAGAGAATCTTCCAATTTAAGATATTAGAAAACAAATATCCAACAACGGAAGTATATTCATTTATAAAAGAATTTAAAGTCATAAAAGAAGGAAATAAATATATTAATATAACAACGTACTCGGATATTATTCAGGAGTTATCGGAAAAATTTCAACTCCCCTTAACGAATTATTTTTTATCAGAAAAACAAGTAAAATCTATAATAAATTATTCTTTATAATCCGATAATTTGACCTCAAAAAAATCTGTTACAGATAGCCGTAACAGATTTTTTTATATTCTTTCTTCCAGTTTGCACCATTTTTTAATGTTTGATACCAAAGACAGGTATTATATCATAATCTGAATATTGTGTAAATCGACAACCCCTTCTAATTTCCGCACAAGCTCATTCATATCTTGATGATAGACAATCCCCTGCATCCCAAGATTTTGCGCCGCTTCAATATTCGCTGCGGAATCGTCAATAAACAAACATTCCTCCGGTTTCAGCCCAAACTGTGCAAAAAAGTCAAGATATGCTTCTTTTTCCGGCTTGAGCAATCCATGCTCACAAGAAATCCAAATACCATCCATATAAGCAATCGCCGCAATATTTCTACAAAATTTCCGAAAGCGGTGCGATGTATTTGACATTAAATATAATCCATATCCCGCTTCTTTTAAAGCCTGTACCAAATGCTCCATTGGCAGATTTAACTCTGGTTTCATTCGGAAATCACGGATAAAATATTCGATGATTTCAAAATATTGCTCCGGCACACGCATACAAATAGAAGCAACTGCCTCCTTATCTGTAAGCGTTCCCCTATCCATTCGAATCCATTCCACCGAAGCACAGACTTCATTTTTTATTATCTGAAAAAGTTCCTCTGAAAATATGCCTTTGTCCGTAATATATTTACGGATATAATCGGAAACGCTGTATTTCGTCAACACATTCCCCATATCAAATACAATATTACGATACATAAATACTCCCCCTTTTTACTCGCCGCGTGACCCGTGTGCCGCTTTTTCGCCACTATTTCTTTGCAGGGGTCTGTGCATAAAAATAAAGGGACTGTCAGAAATCGTTTTTTCTCAACAGTCCCTATATACCAAGCGAATCCACAGCAAACTTTAGTGTCCACCAAATTTAATGATTTCTATTGAATCCGCCTATAAATATTTCTTTAATACCTCAACCTTATCCAGTTTCTCCCACGGCAAATCAAGATCATTGCGACCGAAATGTCCATAAGCTGCTGTCTGTTTGTAAATTGGTCTTCTTAAATCCAACATCTTAATAATTCCCGCTGGACGAAGATCAAAATTCTCGCGTACAATCTCCACAAGTTTCTCGCTGGAAAGCTTCCCAGTTCCAAACGTATCTACATTGATAGAAGTCGGCTGCGCGACACCAATCGCATAAGAAAGCTGAATCTCACATTTATCTGCCAATCCCGCCGCAACAATATTTTTTGCCACATATCTAGCTGCATATGCACCGCTGCGGTCTACCTTCGTGCAGTCCTTACCAGAAAATGCACCACCGCCGTGTCGTGCATACCCGCCATAGGTATCAACAATAATCTTACGCCCTGTCAACCCCGCATCACCATGCGGCCCGCCGATAACAAAGCGTCCTGTAGGATTGATAAAAAATTTCGTATCTGCATCAATTAATTCCTGCGGTAAAATCACATCAAATACATGCTTCTTAATATCCTCGTGAATCTGCTCCTGTGTAACATCTGCATCATGCTGTGTAGAAAGAACAACGGCTTCCAAACGCTTAGGTCTGCCATTCTCGTCATACTCAACAGAAACCTGTGTCTTTCCGTCAGGTCTTAAATACTTTAAAGTACCATCTTTACGAATTTTAGTAAGCTGCAATGCCAATTTGTGTGCAAGTGAAATCGGATAAGGCATATACTCCTGTGTTTCGTTGGTCGCATAGCCGAACATCATACCTTGGTCACCTGCGCCAATCGCTTCAAGCTGCGCATCACTCATCTTATTTTCACGTGCCTCAAACGCCTTATCTACACCCATTGCAATATCACCTGACTGCTCATCAATCGCTGTAAGCACTGCACAGGTGTTACCGTCAAAACCATACTCGGATTTGTCATAACCAATTTCCTTTACCGTTTCACGTACAATCTTAGCAATATCTACATAAGCCTTCGTGGTAATCTCACCTGTCACTAACACAAAGCCTGTACAAGTTGCAGCCTCACACGCAACACGGCTCATTGGATCCTGCTCCATTAATGCATCCAAAATTGCGTCGGAAATCGCATCGCAGACTTTGTCAGGATGTCCCTCTGTTACAGATTCTGAAGTAAAAAGTAGTTTCTCCATATTCGTATTCCTCCTAAAAAAAAATCCGCTGTATTCTCTTGGAATAAGCGGATTGTATCAGTTGCTTGATAATCAAATCCTCTTATTGTTCGAGTAACTCGCTCAGGTTGGCACCTTCCATACTGGGGTTGCCGTGGCTTCGTAGGTCCTTTGTACCTCCACCACTCTGAATAAGAGATCAGCATTCGTTCAATATTGAATTGTCATATCCTTTACATCATATAATAAGATTCGTAAGTTGTCAACAATAAAATTCTATATTTAAAAATTTCTATATTAAATTTTTACTTTCAAAACTGCGGCTTCCAACTATCCTACCTTTAACTTAAACTTAGTCAACGCCTTTTCCGATTCTACTTTCTCAATCTGTGCACCAAGGCTTTGCAGCTTTACATCAAAATCTTCATAGCCGCGTTCTATATATTTAATGTCCTCAACAGTGCTAAATCCCTCTGCCGTAAGACACGCCAAAACCAGCGCCGCCCCTGCGCGCAAATCCGGCGCCGTTAGATTGGCACTTGTAAATTTTTCCACACCTTCAATAATTGCTGTATTTCCTTCAACCTTAATATTGGAACCCATTTTTGCCAGTTCATCCACATATTTAAAACGATTGTCAAAAATACTCTCTGTCACAATGCTTGTTCCCTGTGCCAGTGCCAAGGAAACCGATATCTGTGGCTGCATATCCGTTGGAAATCCAGGATACGGTAACGTTTTCACATGGGTATTATCTAATCGTTTTGATGCAACTACACGAACTGCATCATCTGATTCCTCCACTTCACAGCCCATTTCCACCAATTTTGCCGTAATGGACTCTAAGTGCTTGGGGATAATATTTTTTACAGTAACATCTCCTCTTGTAATTGCCGCGCCGAACATAAATGTTCCCGCTTCTATCTGATCTGGAATAATAGAATAATCTGAAGAATGCAGTTTCCGAACGCCAGTAATCCGCACTACATCCGTTCCTGCGCCTTTGATATTTGCACCCATTGAGTTTAGAAAATTTGCAACGTCCACTACATGCGGCTCCTTTGCAGCATTTTCAATTACTGTCCTGCCCTCCGCAAGCACTGCTGCCAGCATGATATTAATCGTCGCCCCAACGGATACGGTATCTAAATAGATATGTGCCCCCTTTAAATTCTTTGCATCTGCAATAATTAAGCCATGCTCAATTTTCACACTTGCACCAAGTGCCTTAAAGCCTTTGATATGTAAATCAATTTTGCGGCTTCCAATATTGCAGCCGCCAGGCAGAGCTACTTCCGCATGTTTATATTTGCCTAAAAGAGCGCCAAGCAGATAATATGACGCCCGAATTTTTTTGATATAATCGTCCTCGATTACAAGCCCTGAAATCATAGATGCGTTAATACGCACTGTATGTCTGTCCGTTCTATATACAATCACGCCGATGCTCTCCATCGCTTGTAGCAAAACATTAATATCTCTAACATCTGGCAGATTTTCAATCACGGTCTTCTCATCTGTCATAATCGCCGCTGCCAACACCCCCAGTGCCGCATTCTTTGCGCCGCCAATCTCTATCTCGCCAACTAATGGGTTTCCGCCCTTTATTGCGTACTGTTCCATTGCTTTTACCCCCACATACCACAGACATCCCTGTGATAGCATCTATCAATCAACGCCGGAAACAATTATCCAGCCACATTTCATATCGCCTCATCGAACCAAACATATATTCCATATTATGTAACCGTTTCGCTTTTCCTAACGGTTACATAGTTATTTTGTATCAAAAGATTTTCAACTCTGCTGCCAAGCAGCCCAAACTGTTACGATTATATACCTTTTTTCTGATTTTGTAAACGGAAAGACTGCTTTTTTCAGCCAGGATTCTTTTCCATTTATTGTTGAAAATCACCAAATAAGTCATTCTTATAAGTAATTTATTATTCGTTCCTTAATTCATATGTTTTAACGGATTGACTGCCTCCCCGTTAATACGAATTTCAAAATGCAGATGCGGGCCTGTGCTTCGTCCGGTATTACCGCTAAGCGCAATCCGCTCTCCCTGTGCCACTGTCTGCCCCGGTTTAACTAAAACCTTGCTTAAATGTCCATATCTTGTCTGTCTGCCGTCAGAATGGTTAATATAAACTGCATATCCATAGCCGCTTGCCCATCCTGCCACCGTTACCGTTCCGCCGTTGGACGCCACTACTGTTGTTCCGATCGGTACTGCCCAATCCACACCCTTATGATATGTAGAAGCGCCTTTGGTCGGTGCGCTTCTTGCTCCGAAGCCAGAACTTAACCGCCCGCCAGAAATCGGTTTTAAATAAGTAGGTGGTATCTTTGTGCCGCGTTCCACGATTTTAGGCACTGCTTCTGCGTAAATCTCCTCTTTTAAAATTTCCCGTCCAATTTCTGTATTATTTTTATACGCAACCACCGCAGCAACTTTGCGCCTTCCCGCAGACGGTTCCTGACGTGTTACACGCTGTGTTGTATACCAGTCGTCATTAGGTATATACTGAATTTCTGCCTCGTAATCTTCGGTATATACATCTTCTTCTTTCCATAAAACAGATAAATCTGGTTCTGGAACTGTAATTACCAATTCTTGATCAACACGAATCATTGTATTTTCATCTTCCAGCGCGTCATTTATTGCAATTAATTCCTCCATCGGAATATTGTTATCTAATGAAATCTGCGAAAGCGTATCTCCGGCTACCACCTTATAAATTACTTGCACTTCCTGCTCCTTGGTGACACGGTTTACCGCTTCCTCCACAGTATTCAGTTCGTCTTCTAATAAATATGCCTCCACTACCTCAATTTTATCGGCATATGCAATATCAACAAGTCCTTTTTCATACTCTTGAAAGTCCTTATCCATTATTGGCTGAATGGAATCCGTTATTTCCTCTAATGCTTTTGTAATTCCAGCCGTATAACAAATCTGTTCCTCATTCGCAGCATTCTCTTTCGTAGTAATCCGCGCTTCAAGCACATTGACTTCGCGGTTGCTGTCAAGAGCAAGCTCCACATCATAAGTATTTTGGGGATCATAGGCAGCAATTGCCTGTTCCAAAAGCGCGTGAACTTCCTCATGAGATGCCAAATTCACAGCGGTTTCATTAATTTTTACAGTATAGGAACGATGCAGCGTTTCCTTTACGCTTTTACGCATAACCTCAGCCATATTGGATATCAGCGTTTCCTCACTATCAATTTTTGCCCATACAACCTCGCTTCCCTTTGTTTCTAAATTTAAGTCCATAAGCAGAAGGTCACTGCCAACTGCTTCCAAAGCCACCTGCTTCCTTGCCTTTGCCATTAGCTTGTCTATCTGATCGGCAGAACCAGTATGCCCGATTTCCACGCCGTTTAATGTAATCGTAAAATAATTATCGCCCGTATGTCTATATTGCTTCCATGAAGGCAGCAAAAAGGCACAAAAAAAGAGCGAAAGAGCTGCTGCTTCTATAAAGCAGAGTCTAAATCTTCTATAATAATGGTGTATCGTTCTCATCTATATTAATTGCTCCAATTCGTAAGTCACTTTAAATCAATGTAATTCTAAGGTTTTAAATGGTTTTTATTCTTTTTCCTTTTTACCTTATCATAAGTAAACGGGATTGTAAAGAGTAGTAGAATTATATTCTTGCAAAATTTGTCCTGTAATCCAATACGTATTTTAATATATATTCTGAAAAAAACTGTTGTTCCTCATCACAAATTCCATTGGCTTTCACATCATATGCATCACATAACCGCTTTGGCGCAAGCGCAATATCTGCGGCGGCAAGCATCGAAATATCAAATACACTGTCCCCTGCGGCAATGGTACAATCCGCATATAATTTTTCCTTTAGCCTGCGGCAAGCAGTTCCTTTGTCAATTTTTTTTGGAATAACATAGACTTTTGCCTGATTACATATAACATCTACCATTGATAAATCTAACGACTTATGTAGTTGTTCTACTGTTTTTATTGGATTATTGCTCTTGGTAAACAGTACCAAATCTCGTATATTTTTTAATGGATAACTACGATATTCATCCTGTTTTAACAGCACTGATGCACGCTCTATTTCCTTTTTTGCTGGTGCTGCGAGTTCTCTTGAATCCGCATACCACCGCATATTTTCCTGACCATTTTCCAGCAAAATCCCACCATTACACACAAGCGCATACAATGGTACAAACCCCAAATTAATCCGTTGATACTGCTCTATTGTCCGTGTTGTCGTTGGAATAAATAGAAGTTTATGGGCAACTTTTTGCAGCAGTTTCCATGATGTTTTTGTCATATAGGAAATCATCTGGTTTTTTTCTGGATAAAACTCCACGCCGATTTTATCGCTTCCTATATCACGTTTATGGGAATAAATTAAAGTATTGTCCATATCTGCAAAAAATAAAATCATCATTCTACCTCAATTTTTATTCTTTCAACAATGTTTCCATTCTGATTTCATAAACTTTCCTCTGTTTATCTACAAAAAGTCAATATTTACTTATTAACAGTATACTACAAACTGTTCTCAATGTCATTTTTATTTTCGTTTGTTTTTCCTTTTCATATCTCATAATGGTAAAATAGCTTGCTATTTCCTTTAGACTCATATATACTTATATAGAAGCAACCACATAAAGTAGTTTTCTTTTTTATAAGAAAAAGAAATGATTGAAAGGAATCAAACATTATGTTTACTCAATATAACGGATTCGACAGCCCATTTCATACAGGTTTTAATATATTTCTATTTATGTTTTTTATTATCTTTGCGCTTATTATCGGCACATTTATTGTTATGATTGTTAAAAACATCTATACTTGGAATCAAAATAACCACACCCCACTTCTAACAGTACACGCAAAAATAGTATCCAAGAGAACCCATATTTCGCATCACCATCACGGAAGTGCCAATATGCATAATATCCATACCACTTCCTCGACACAATATTTTGTAACATTTCAAGTGGAAAGCGGCGACAGAATAGAGTTTCGTATTTCAGGAACAGAATATGGATTGTTAGCGGATAATGATTCAGGTACTCTATCTTTTCAGGGAACAAGATACTTATCATTTCGGAGGGATTAAATTCATCAGCAAAAATGCAAGTTTCAGATCTCTATTGTAAAATATATTTACTTTCAGGTACAAAAAATGCGGCTGTCGCAATAAGCATTGATTATACAAGATATAGTGTAATATCCAGCAAGCTGTTATAATATCTTGTATAGATCTTCCTTAATGCGACAGCCCCATTTTTTTTGTACCTGAAAATCAAACAAGTAAAATAGAACAATCAGAACTTGTAATTTATAATCGTATTGCTGTATTCGCAACAGCAACTTTATTATCCATTGGTGTAAAGCCTCCCCATGCCAGATTACAGTTCCCCATAACATTATCCAGCAATTCATAATCGTATTTCATTGATATTTGCATCATATAAATTGCATATGCATCCGCATACGCCGCATTGACGTATGGCACAATATTATAATATTGCCCTCTCTTTATTTAACATGGAATTGTTATCGTCACCTTTGCGCCACCTGTTTTTTCTGAATTTTCCAAAATAAGTTGTCCGTTATGTTGTTTTGTAACCAAATCGGTTATATACAGTCCAATACCAAAATGTGCATTTGAATTACGGCTCTGTTCGCTCATATAAAATTGTTCAGCAGCGTGTTTCAATGCTTCTGCGGAAAAACCATTTCCCGTATCACTGATTACAAAAACAAAATATCCCTCATTTTCATTTACTTCAAGATAAATACTGCCATTTGCCGAAGTATGCTCTATCGCATTAGAAATCACATTAAGAATAGCCCTCATAAATAAATCATGGTCAATATAGATATAATGCGTCTGATATTCATAGCTGGCTTGTAATTGTATGCCCTGCGTAGAACACAATCCTTTTATCTGATTTTGAAGTTCCTGTAAAAAATCAGACACACAAAATTTCTGTATATGCGGATAAAAACTATCTATTGATTTTGTAATATCCATAAGCGTCTGAATATAATTCTGCATTTGAATAGAACCATTTTTAATGTAATTGGCACACTCTCTTTGTTCATCAGTAAGTATTGTATCGCAAAGTAATTCTGAATTACCTCTTACAATCGTCAATGGTGTTTTTAAGTCATGCGCTAATGCCGCAATTTGGTCTTTCCGCATTTGTTCCGCTTTCCATTGTTCGGTAAGCGATTGCTTCAATGCTTGTTTCATGTGTTCAAGTCCATTAAGCACTTTGTCAATTTCTAATATATCACTATGCCCTACTGTAAAATCTAAATCCTGCTGTTCAATTTTTCTTGTGGCAGACAATAATTTATCTATCTTTTTTTCAACATATCTCCCAAACCAATAAGAAATGGCAAACATCAATATTAAGATTTCAATTAAAATAATTCCAACTAAAAACCAATCGGCAACCGGAAATAATCTTCGGAGTAGTGCATTAGAAAACTGTGCTGCCATTCGATACCGCAATATCAATACTTCATTTTCCCTTTGAATTACGTTATACAGATATGGACTTGCGCTTGTTATATTGTTTTCAATACAACTTTTCCATATTATTTTTGATGTTTCAATGCCAAGAGAACCACTTTTATATTCGCCCGCATTTGTAAACAAGGCATACTCACAAAGGAATGGTATATCTTCATCGGTAACTGTATGTACTGTTTTTAGATATTCTTTCGCATTGTCAATTTCCATGCTAACTTTGTTCAAAGGATAAATAACTTCATTTTTAACCCCCAGCAGATAAAAGCCGAAAGTGACAAAAACCGCATATAATAAACTGAATACAAGAATAAGTACATAGCGCATAAAAACGAACCGCATTTTTTTCATACCCATTTATATCCAACCCCCCAAATTGTTTGAATTGGCATTATTTGAAATTCTGTTAATTTATTCCGAATGTTTTTAATATGCGTAGAAATAACAGAACTGTCACTTTCGCCATTAAAACCAAACACGGCTTCATAAATTTGTTCTCTCGTGAACGTCTGACCATGATGCAGGGCAAGATACTCACATATTTCATATTCGCTTTTCGTAAAAGGAATTTTCCCTGATTCTGCCTCGGCTTCTTTTGCATTTAGATTAAAAATAACACCAGAAACAGAAAACGAATTTTTTCTCTCCCGTAAATCTCTGCGTAAATGTGCGGCTACTCTCGCACGAAGCTCACTTGTTCCAAAGGGCTTTGTAATATAGTCGTCTGCTCCCAGTCCCAACCCGCGGACAATATCAGCTTCCTGTGTTTTGGCAGTTAAAAATATAATAGGGCAGTCCACTCTGTTACGAATTTGGTTGCATACTTCGTAACCGTCCAGTCCCGGCATCATAATATCAAGCAAAATTATGTCGTATTTACAAAAATTCATTTCAAGCATGGTTTGTGTATTTGAGTGGATTGTAACTAAGTGTGAATCTTTTTCAAGAACCCGTTTGATTAACTGCAACATTGCAATGTCATCATCTATCGCTAAAATATGCGCCATTCTATCACCTCTCTACCGTATTTCGAAACCATAGATACCCCGACTTAATCTGATATACGGTTTCCGTCATATTTCGAAAACCAAAAAATAATTACTCCCATTATAACACTTGTTGCTGTAACACAAAATATTATTCCTATTTTTATTTCCAAATCTATATGAACTGCTAAACTTAGCGCTTTTTTTAACGCAAATTCTGAAAAACGAATACCAAGACCATAAGGGATAATAAACCATATGCCTGTTCCTAATCCTGTCTGTAGAAGAGCAGATAACAGACTGCCTGCCACTCCAACAGCTATACAGAAATTCCCCCCAAAACGCAAGGCTATCAGATATTGAAAAATATAAATCGATATGTTGCTCCCCCATATTACAGTTGGTATCAAAATAATGATTTCTAAGGAAATAGCAAGCGTTGAACCTGTCAATGAAAAAAATACTCCAAATAAAGCTGTGCATAATATTGCAGACAACAAACCAAAGAACAGTAAAATGGACAGTTTGGATATAATGCTTTTTGCCCTGTTTGGAAGTGTTAATATATTCTGAAAATTCCCTGCCCTTGCTTCCTGTTCTGCAGCAATCTGACATACAATTCCAATAGCAAATGGAAATGCCACTGCTAATAATTGAAAAAATGCTGCCAATTTGTTTATTTCATTACTTTTAGAGAACAAAACATAAATCATCACCATTCCGACACCACATATAGAGAACCCAAAATGAAGCATAACAAAAGGTGAGTGCCAAAGTTTGTAGAAATCACTCTTTATATATCTAAACTGTTCATTCATAATATTTTCTCCTAGAAAATAGTATTGTACTGGCTGCCAAAATAAGTATTGCTAAAAACAAACTGATAATAACAGCGGGAATAATACAATCTGTATTCCATAAGGGACTGTCATTTTCAAGTAGCAGTCCATTAGGATAGATACCAAAAAACGGGCACACTATACGAGCAGGAATAGCATACAGATTGAGAAAAAAACACGTTTTTCCTACACCAACGCTGAATAAAAGCACATTTGCAGCAAATGATAGTAATATTGCAGGTAAATAACCTATTTTATCAGAAAGAAACATGATAAACGGAACTTGCCAAATACTTGTCAGAAAAAGGAATATGCACCCTGCAATGCCATTTAGCGGCGTAATATTCACTGTGGTAAAATAACCAAATACCGTACAGCCAATCCACATAAAAAAATTTGCAACAAAAAGAAATATTATGATTGCAATATTTTTACCTATCCATATTTTTCCTAAATCAGTTGGCAGGCATAAAATGTTTTGAAACTCTGTATTTTTTTCTTTCTTAATTATGTCTGAACACCATATGGAAATTATCATAGGAAAAATCATCGTACACCACCAATTATATGCTGCATATTGAATAGAGCTTCCGCTCAAAAAATATCCTAACAATAGTGTGACAAATGGCGCAAAAAGAATCAACTTCATAGAAAAAGTATGCTTAAACTTTATAATTTCGGACTGAACAATTCCAAACATCATTTATATCCTCCTACTGTATTTGTTTTTACTACATTCATAAATATTCTTTCTAAATCTATGCCTTTATAAACTTCTCCTTCATACCCTAGTTTTCCATTTGCAATAATTCCAATATGGTCAGCCATCTGTTCTACTTCGGATAGTATGTGGCTTGATAAAATCACCGTAATGCCTTGTGTCGGAAAAGAACAGATTAACTCACGAAGTTCGCTGATACCGATAGGATCTAAACCATTCGTCGGTTCGTCAAGGATTAGTAATTGGGGCTGCGGAAGCAATGCAAGGGCAATTCCAAGTCTTTGTTTCATACCTAATGAAAAATGTCCTGTCTTTTTTCTGCCCGTATTTTCAAGCCTTACAATCTCCAAAACCTCTTTTATACGCTTTTCGGACAATCCAAGCGCTAACGTCCGGGCTTTTAGGTTTTCATATGCACTCAAGTTTTCATAAAGTGGCGGCATTTCAATTAGAGCGCCTATATTGTTTAAATCGCTCCTGCTCCATGTGTGGCTGTTAAACTCTATTTTGCCGGAAGTAGGGCGGTAGATACCAGTAATCATTTTCAAAATAGTGGATTTTCCCGCGCCATTGGCACCTAACAGACCATATATAGAATTTCTTTCAATGTTTAGCGATACATCCCGAACTGCTTTTTGTTCTTTGAAATTTTTGCATAAATCTGTAGTTTTCAAAATCATATTCATGTTACAAAATTCCTTTCCCTCTTAATCTTAAGAAAAGGATAACTGATAATTTTGAAGATTTTATAAAGATTTTTCTTTATCTAAAAAAGAAATTAAAGTCGTAGTAGTCCTTTAATGCTTATCTTTTGGTCTTAAGCTTCTTTGCTTCGGAACTGAATTAAATTGCAGAACAACTTGACCTTAAAACTGGTTAGAGCGTTTATGCAGTAAACAAACTGTTTGAACATAAATACATTCATGATGATTGCAAACACCGCAAAAAATATTTTTTATTGACAATTCCTACTATTCTACGCTAAAATAAAACCGTTACAAGGGCGTAATAACAGCAATGTGTATCACGCCCTTTTTCTGTGTATTTTATTATAAAGGAGGTGCATTATGACATCGCAATTCGTATGTCATAAGAAAAAATGGATGGTTTTATTTCAATTGTTACGAAAGTAAATAGTATTTTAAACGACTTTATCTGGGGGCCAATTATGTTGGCAATTTTCCTTGCGGTGGGTCTGATGTTTACGCTACGTTCGAAAGTTTTTCAGATTTCCCATTTTAAGTATTGGATTGATGTCACATTTTTGCAGTTATTCCGCAAGGATGCAGCGCATGTGCGCAAAACAGACGATAAGCACGCAATTTCGCAGTTCCAGTCGCTTTGTACAGCATTGGCGGCAACAATAGGCGTCGGCAATATTTCGGGTGTCGCGGTTGCTTTAGCACTAGGCGGGCCGGGCGCAATTTTCTGGATGTGGCTGTCTGCATTTCTGGGTATGATGACAAATTACGCTGAAAATACGCTGGGCATTAAATACCGCTATAAAAATGAAAAAGGGGATTGGGTCGGCGGTGCTATGATTTATATTGAAAAGGGCTTGGGCTGGAAATGGCTTGCCGTGATTTTCTCTGTGTTCTGCGTATTGGCATCGTTTGGTATCGGCAATATGTCACAGGGAAATGAAATTGCAAACGGGCTGTACAATTCTTTTGCGATTCCAAAATGGGTAACGGCGCTGGTTGTGATGCTGCTTGCCGGACTTGTGATTGTCGGCGGAATTAAAAGAATTGCTTCTGTTACAGAAAAACTTGTTCCTTTTATGGCTGTTACATATATTGTAGGGGCACTAATTGTTATTTTTGTAAATGCTTCTGCAATTCCAAGTGCGTTTGGCGCAATTTTTGGCAATGCCTTTCAATTCTCCTCTGTAGGCGGCGGCGTTGCCGGATTTACGATTATGGTTGCGATGCGGCGCGGCATTTCACGTGGTGTTTTTTCCAATGAGGCAGGATTAGGCTCTTCCGTTATGGTGCACTCCGCTTCCAATGTAAAAGAACCTGTTGTACAGGGAATGTGGGGAATTTTTGAAGTATTTGCCGATACATTGGTCGTTTGTACATTGACAGCGCTTACCATATTGACTTCCGGTGTCTATGACTATACCGAATATGCGCAGTATGTCGGCGGCAGCCTGCCTGAACATTTAAAAAGCGGCGTTGCGCTAACCAGTGCGGCGTTTGAGTCCATATTCGGTTCGGTAGGCGGCGGCTTTATCTCGATTGCCGTTATGTTATTTGCATTTTCAACCATTCTCGGCTGGTCTTACTATGGTGAGCGCGGAATTGAATATTTATTTGGTTTAAAGGCCGTTCCTGTATATAAGTTGATATTTATATTGATTATATTCTTAGGATGCAATGCTTCTTTAAGCCTTGTTGTGGATATTTCAGACACATTTAATGGATTTATGGCACTGCCTAACTTAATAGCAGTCACTCTGCTGTCTGGGCAGGTTATTGAAATGACAAAAGAGTATATTGCGCGGGTAAAATCCGGCAAAGAAACTGTTGGCGGCGATAATATGTAAACTCTGAAGGCAAAGTGTTAGACTATACTACATAACGCCATAATTTACCGTACTGCATTGGTTAAGCGTATATGGCTGGCGTTATGTAGTCAAGTTCCCCCCAAATTTTAACTGCTAAACAGTATAATTTGTATCCGTTTTCCTTAATGCGGCAGCCCCCAACTGCACAGCCGCACGTGGCAAAGTGACAAATTGCCAAGACAATATGCCAAAAGCAGGACGTAGCGGTGGCTGCGTCAAGACTTGAGGAGTGCTATCAAGAAAATAGGCAGGCGAAACATACGCTTATTTAGCCTGAGGTATACTAATATATATCTTGTTTCTGATATACCTTCGCTGTTATTTTATATGAAATTAGAAACCATACTGCTGCAATTGCAAGTACCATAGAAAAAACCAAAAGTATATGTTCTTTTACAGGAATAAAAATATTAATGAAAAACACAAGTCCCACAATAATTCCTGTTGAAGCCATAAAGGACATCATAAAAACAATCTGCGATTTTTCTGGATCGAATAAGTATGCGCATGGAAGGCTGATGCCGCCTGCTAACAGCGTGGCACTGACACCGATAATGCCATACAAATACAGCGAATACATCGTTATTTTTGCGCCGATAAATGCCAGCAGCATACAGGGAACAAGAGCCGCAATAATACCCAAAACCGCAAGCAGCATATAAAAAATAAACTTTTCTCCAATAATCGCACTTCGCGATACTGGCATTGTAATCACATTTTTATTCCATTTGGATGTGGCGTCGCTAGTAATACTAATAAAAACTGCGGTTGTCGAAACAACAGGTGCTAATATTAATAGCGCACTTGTTTCTAATAAAAACGACAGCCCAAAACCGAGTACAACTAAACTGACCAACGTAACAAGAATATTGCTTTTTGCAATATATAAATCTTTGATTAAAACACCTTTCATATATTTTCTCCATTCTAATGCTTTTTGAACTGCGTTGCATCCGCTTTTCCCTTTATATAGAGCAGCATAATTTCATCAATTGTAGCTGGCACAATCATTGCTTTGGGATATTTCCTCTCCATTTTTTCCCGATTTGTGATTAATACCTGCCATTCATAATCCATTTTGCGGTATGCTGTAATATCCGCTTTGTCCAATGCTTCAAATTGTGCCGTGCCGCATTTAATCATCCCATATTGCTCCATTAATGCATCCTTTGGTTTAGAAAAAACAACCTTTCCCTTATGAATAAAGACAATATAATCAGCAATTTTTTCTAGGTCGCTGGTAATATGCGAGGATACCAATATCGAGCGTTCTTCCTCCTGCACAAACTCCAAAAGCATATCTAAAATATCATCCCGCATTACAGGGTCAAGACCGCTGGTCGCTTCGTCCAGAATCAATAAATTAGATTGATGCGAAAAGGCAGCCGATATTGCCAGCTTCATTTTCATTCCCTTAGAAAACTGTTTTACCTGCTTATCAAGAGGAAGCGAAAACTGCTTTAACAGGCGAAAATATATTTGTTCATTCCATGAACGATAAATATTTTTCATAATTCTATTAATTTTCTTTGGTGAAAGAATCTCAGGATAATTGCTCCCATCAAATACGACTCCGATTCGTTCTTTTGTGTCATCATCTATTTTTTCTTTTCCTAAAATGGAAACTTGACCGGCTTCTTTTTGAATAAGTCCCAAAGCCGCATTAATTGTCGTACTTTTCCCTGCACCGTTCTCTCCGATTAGTCCAACAATTGAACCACTTGGAACAGCAAAGGATACATTATCTAAAGTAAAATCGGGATAAGTTTTTGTAAGCCCTGAAATCGTTAAAGCATTTGTCATAGTCAATCCTCCTCATACAACAGTGTCAATAAATTTCTTAATTTATCCAGTGTTATTCCGCTTGTGCGGGCTATCGCAATCGCTTCACTTAAGTATTCCTCTATCTTCTTCTGCTGCTCCTCTAAGTAGAAATCTTGATTTTGCGCGGAAACATAGCAGCCTTTTCCGGCTGTTGTTTCCATAAAACCATCTTCCTGTAAAATATCATATGCCTTCTGCACAGTTAACACACTAATCTGCAATGATTTCGCAAGAGCGCGAATTGAAGGAAGCGCTTCTCCTGCTTTCAGTTCGCCACTCATAATCTGCGTTTTCACCTGTGTCACAATCTGCTCATAAAGGGGGCGGCTTGTCTTATTGCTCACAATAATCTCCAAATTGTCACCGTCTTTCTGTAATATACTGTATTGTTTATACAAGTATAGTATATTACAGATTATGGCGGTTGTCAAGAAAAAATCGAAATTGTAGTAAATTCTAGCGTTTATTGCAAAAAAATAGAGCATATAGATTTTTAGTTTCTATATACTCTAACGTTCTTATTATATTAATTTTAATTGATTACACCAACTATATATCCTTAGCTTTAAGTTCCTTTAATTCGTCTAATGATAATGCGGAAACACATAGCGCAATTTCATCAAGTAATAACTTTCCCATTTTTATCATTCTTTCTGCTGTTTCCCTGTCCGCGTCAAGTCTTTCGCTTCTAAATATATGACTTTATTATCTGTTCATCATCAAACAAACTCACTATATATCGTCAAGATCTACAGAGCAGACTTTGCCTTTTTTTGTCTATCAAGCAAATATTCCCTTAAAACATTCCTGTCCTTGCATATGCGAATTGTTCATGATAAATATTGACGAGAGTTGTCTGTTACCAGCATAATTACTCAATGCGTGCGCCGTCCCATAAAATCAATTATAAGCCCTGTCAGGCAAGTATCCTCATAGGTTGTTCCTTCATAAACATCCTCTATTACAAATGTAAAATCAATATCTACAGCATCTGCTGCCTTAATAGCATCAAACGGAAGGTTAAAATATTGGGGATATATCGTATCTTCCAGCTCCAAATAGGCAAAAGGGCGTCCTTCAACATACATGAAAAGCCGTTTCACACGTCCATTTTCTTCCCATGTTTTTTGATTCTTAGCGTATCCGTTAACAATGCAGATTTGTGTGTAACGCATATAACCATCATAGATATCAGGTTCGATATCTCCTGACAGGAAGCGAATCGTTCCTTTTGGATATAATGCATGATCATAGTTATAGCCGTAGCCTGATGTAATATAGATGCTTTCACCGATACCATTTCCGTCTACCCCCTCCGCCCATGTAATGCTTCTTCCTGGCCAATAATCTAAATTTTTTGCTGCGTATCTTTCATCATTGGAGAAAAGCGTCGAAGATGCGTTAATTTCATAATTATCTATCATCATTGCGCAAAACTCACCACAGGGTATATGCCACTCTGGAAAACCATAATCCGGCGCATTATCATAATAGTCAATTGAGCCGTAGGCAACATTATCCCCATTGAAAAAATTGCCCACTTCCGGCTTTAATATAAGCGGTGTATCGGGATATTCCACAATTGGCTCACTGCTGTAATATGCAGGAATTGCTACTATATTCCACTGATTTTCCATATGATACGCTTTCAAATAATCCGCCATATCCGCCGTTCTATCCTGATAGGACATATAACAAAGGTATCCTGTTTCTGCACAGTTGGCAAAGACTTTATTTTCTAAAAAAACATTTCTGTCACTAAAATAAACGCCCCACAATTCGGGATTGCCCGCAAATGCACGTTCCTGAACGGTAAGCAAAGTTTCAGATTCTGCTTCTGTCAAATCCCGTTTTTCAAAAACAATGTCCGTTAGCCCGCAGTTTTCAAAACAATGCGCCCCAATAAAATCAATATCTGGTGCAATCTGAATATGGCCATATTTACCCAATGGGATATTCTGAAAAGCATAGGGTGCAAATGCCGTCACCTTAGCGCCGCCCAGCTGTTTTGGAAATTCAATAAAATATTCCTTGGCAAAATAATCCACATAATTATCCCGAAACCCTTTTATCACGGCATATTGAGTGCCATCTGGATTGGTTTTGACTTCGTAGTTATATACCGCTTCTGCATCTATGCTTGAATCCACCGCTGTTTTGCTGTTAGATATATCAAGGTTCTTCTGGATTTCGTTTGAAACAGCTATATCAATATTTGATGACATTTCTTGTAACATGGATAAATCAAATTTCATCGAAGTATCATTTTTTAAGGAGCTGGCAAAATCCGTGGGGGATTCCTTCAATATAGATTTATCAATGTCTGTTGGAAATTCCTCCAATATAAATTGATTCAAGTCCGGCGGGAATTTTTCTAACATGGATATATTAAAATTCCTTCCATCTGACATCAATGTGGAAGCGGAAGTTGTTTCAATATGTGGACTATCACCGCATCCTGGCAGTATCACTGTTATCGCCAAAACAGTTATTCCCCATTTTAAAGTTCTCATTTTTCTTTACCTTCTATCCGTTTTATCATCAAAACTATTTGTTTTTATTAAAATATACTGCACGGCAGAAAGATGTGCCGTACAGTTGCGCCAAGAGCATTCTTCAAGCTGCTTGTCAAAATATATAAATTATGTTGTCCATAATTCTACTGCCGCTTCATATTCAGATTGCCCCTCATAGTCATTTTTAATCCATGCAACAGGAAATTTTATTTCTTGTATAGCGTAATCCAACAAACGGAAACGAAAACCAGAATAGTCCCTCAACATTTCTACATTATATCCTCTGAAACGGCTTTCATCATATTGGGGCGGTGGGACAATTATACCAACAAATCCTTTCTTCAACGAATACTTTTCCGCTTGGAACACTTTTTCATCATCATTCGGGTCATATGCACCAATTGCAATACTATATCCGTTAAATGTACCTGAAACGGCTTCTGTATGTTCATCACTGTCACCGAAATGTAACTTGCTGCCTGCCAAATATACCTCGTATGTATGCCCTAACTTCAAATCGTTCGTATCAATACATAATAAATAGTTCGTATCCGTGTTGATCACCACTTCTTTTTGCGTTCCAGAGAATAGGTGACAATCAAGATGATATGGATTCTTTTTTAGGGAAAATCGACATTTCTGACCGTCCTGATCCATTACTAAGATTTCTCCGCATGGCGTTTTCAGAGAGGCAATGTAACGATATATCCAAGACATTTTAACCCTTCCCTTCCTAATATCATCCACTTTCATTAAGTTTACGTTTGGCTTTCCTAAATTTCCATCTGCTGCGTTGTCGTCAATCGACGCAGCCACCACTGCGCCTCATTCCTCCGCCTTGCAGACTGAAAATTTATTCTGCGCCAAACATATAGATAATTATAGCGGATTATACTAGATTCCTGTGTTCAGTATAACACATTTTTTAATGAAATCCATTGTATTTTAGCAATAGCGCTCAAAGGATTTTCCAGCAGCGCCTGTGGAAATAACAGCTCACAAAATCTTTAAAGCAGGAAGCCCAATTTCTCTGTTTATAAAATCCTGTTATTCTATATAAAAAAGTGCTTATACGGTACTGTATTTACAATAGGATGGTTAATTCCGTGGAACTGACAGCCATCTTCGCCGTAGCACGTTCCGTGATCGGAGCAGCAAATTACAAAGGTCTCGCCCCGCAGCCGTTTCCACTCCGCAAACAACCGTCCCAATTCGCCATCCACATAGCGAAGCGCCGCCGCATGGCTTAATACGCTGTCACCCGCAGCGCCTTCCAAATAAAAATAATTGGGATAATGAATTGCATCCACATTGAGGTAAAGGAAAATATGCTTTTCGGCGTCCGCATTGGACAACTTATGCAAAATAAAATCCACTTGGTTCTGTGTGCTTTCCTTTACAGGGCAGCCAAATGACGGATTCCAATAGCTTTTCTGAAAATAGCTTGGAAAGACTTTTCCTAAATCGGAACGCTTGTCAAAAAATGCCACGCCGCCCACACACCAAGTATCATAACCGTCTTTTTCCAGCCCTTCCATAATCGTGCTGCCGGAAAAACCATATGCACCCTCGGGCACTTTTTTCCCTAGTCCAATTGCCTTTGGAAAAAACAATAGTTCTCTGTCTGTTACATTCTTCGCATCAAATCGCGAGGGAAGAAATCCGGCAAACATTGCATGGTGCGAGGGATATGTAAAATTCCCCGGTGCTTGACATTTCTGCCATGTGCCGTACTGATTGAGTACAGGCGTACCACCAGAAGCTTCTTCCTGAACCGCTACATCGTAACGCAGCGTATCCAAACAGATAAATAATATATCACAGTTTCCCACTACTTGACTCATATCGACAGAAGGCTTCTCATACTTTCGCGAACGCGCAAACAGGCGCACTGGTACTTCCTGCTCTGTCGATCTTACTTCATTTTCTTCATTCATTTTTAAGCCTGCCCTTTCTTTTTTATACTTAGTGTCAGTCTTTTCGACGCTTAGGAACTGCTCAGAAATTACTTGTGACAAGTACGCCGTATAAATGTTCAACTGCAAATTACTTTGTAATTAGAAGAAAATCGCAGGCATAGGAGGCAAAGGCATAAAGAGCAATGCCTTATGTCAAGATTTTCTGATGCTGCAGATGGACATTTAGACAAGTAATTGTCATGGGTAATTTATTAACAGTTCCTTAGGAACTGTCAAGAAATAACTTTTAAATAGTGTGCAGGATTTTTCTTCGAGAGTGCTGCTCAAAAATCAGGCGCATAGCGGGCTATGTAACTGATTTTTGAGTAGTGCTATCAGAGAAAAAGACAAGCAATATTAAAAGTTATTTTTGGACAGTTCCTTAGTATAACCAATCCTTTATAATCCGTGCCTGATGTCGGTAAATATAGTTTTCATGATAAATATCGTTGTAAATCAAATCACCTTGCGCATTCATCTCTATAATACGCGGTTTGAAACTGTCCTTTTCCAGCAAAATGTCAATTCCGACACTGCGAAGATGCGGAAAGCACGCCGCACTTTTCTGACACAAAGTTCTTAGTTCCTCTATAACACGTTCTGGCAATGCCAATTCTGCAATATCCAGTGCGTGATTATTTAAGTGCAGATTCGTAATCGGGCCTTTGGAAAGTCTGCCAAGCATAAAATCGACGGTTCCCTCTTGCACCACTGCACGGATATCATAAGAAAATCCCTGATATTGTGCCTTTGCATACCAACGTTCTACGATGCAGCCAAGCCCTAAAATTTGGTTTAATAAAGGAATTACCTCACTGGGATCGGAGAAGTGCCGCAGACGTTTTGTATTTATAAATTCCGTTCCATTTTGTAATAGCGCACAAGTATAAAGTGCCATTTGCCCCTTTGCCTGCTGCCACCGAAATGCAGATACTCCCGCAGCGCCAGAACCCTTTAACGGTTTGATAAAAACCTGTGCAATGTGCTGTCGGCGCATAATATCTAACAGCCAGTCCGCATTTTGCTGTTCTCCGCACAGCAATGCTTCCCCGCCAACCGTTTCCGTAACGGGAATTTTCGCCTGCACAAGCTTTTGCTTGCAAATCTGCTTATCTAAGAGCGTTATAATTGCTGATGGTGTATTCAAAAATGCAATTGTTCTTTTTCCAATGCCCTCTTGCATTTGCTCATTAGCCCATAACTCCAGCGCGGCAAGCTGTTCTATATAATCGTCCGCTAACTGATTGAGTGCTTCTAAAGAACAGCTTGTCCAATATGGCGGATCGATTTTAATAAACATTTGTTCTGCACTATTATTCTGCTGCCATGCTCTCCAATTTTTCCAGTCTACAAACACAACAGGCAGCCCTTCCTGTTCTGCTGCCTGTTTAAAATATATTGTCCGTTTTGTGTCAGGACTGCCCAAAATAACTGCCTGTTTCATTCTGTCAGCATAGGGCTTCTGTATGCATAGCCGTCGTCTTCATCAATATCTGCCGTTCCATTTTCCGATGCATCCACTTCAATTGGAAGCGCTTCCAATTTTTCCACCATCTCATCTGATAGATAATTGTAGTGCACGTCCAGTATTTGAATATTGGGATATTGAGGAATTTTTTCTAAAAGCAGAGCGCCGCCTTTGTTCGTTAATGTTCCCATTGACAAATCCAATGTGCTAATCTGTCCTATAAATTTGCTGTTTAATACCATTTCCGTTATTTCATCCTGCATCTCACTGTTTACAATACCAAGATAGGTTAATTCCGGAAAATCTGCCTGCTCCAAAAATGCCTTAATGGTGTTTTCATCCCCGTCAAATCCATACTCCTCTACACCAATATAAATCTGAAGCCGTTTTAAATGCGGAAGTTTTGCCTTCTGAATTGCTTCAATCACATCACTGCCAATGCCGCCGCAGACAATACACAGCTCCTCCAAATTTTCATGGCAGATATCGCCTAATTCTAAGTCTATACTTCCTTTAATGCCCAATTGCTTTAGCTGCGGCATCGCTTCCCAAAGCTTACTGTAATCGCCCTGCTCAATCCATGATACTTCACATTCATCATATTCCATATCACCAATAAACAAACTTTCGATATTGGAAAAACGTTCTTTATTTTCTATAATATCATCAATCACTGGCTGACAGTCATCACCAGCACCTGCATCTCCCCAGTTTCCGATAATTAATTCTTTTAATTTGGGAAAATCTTCGTCATTTAAAATATCCGGAATCATGGTTTCAGCACTCTTGCCCTGCTCTTCATACTCCTCGTACTGATAAGAATATCTCTTGCTTACAGCTTTATAACTATTGTCTTCTAATATAAAACTCAACTGCGTACCCTCCTTTTTGTGATGTTGGGACAGCCGTACTGCCAGTATCCTGCATTGATTGGCTGCCTGTTTCAAACGATTGCGAATATATATATTATACTACGATATAAGGGCAGAAGCAACTAGATTATTACTTTTCACACCCACGCCAAAGTAGTGGGAATCATGCGCCAAAAACACAGGATATACTGCACACCAAGAACATTTGCAGCTTGGTAAAGAGTTTCTCTAAATCAATAACGTATATAGTGCCTCTTTACTGCAAATTTCACTGATGCGCAGGATAATTGCGCTCGTGACTCGCCCTTATTGACAGATTTAAACAGTTCCTAATATAAACTAAACTATGCCGTTTCTACCTCAATATTTCCCATTCCGCATTCCAATACCACCGTTCCAAGCGTCCCTTTACCTGTTTGCATTTTTCCAGTTCCAAAAGCGCTTATTTTATTGTCGTTTACACGGACTTTGCCAAGAGCGCTGCTGACTGCATATCGAAAATCACTTTCTTCGTTTTCCAAATAAAGCTTGCAGTTCCCAACACCGCAGTTAATTTTGATATTTCCGTTTACCCGTCCCTTATATACACAGTTGCCAGCGCCGCAGTTTACCTCTAAACTTCCAGCCGTTGTTTTCTTCATTTTCACAGATCCTGCTCCGATTTCAATATACAGCCGTTCTGAGACAGCAAGCAGTTTTGCTTCCCATTTTCCTGCTCCGATTTCTGCGTTTAAACTTTTGCAGGAAAATGGTATATTTTTAATGCTTAAATCGCCTGCACCTATCACAAATTTCACATTTTCAAACTTATGATTCATTATCTGTTCTTTGGGCAGATACACCGTAATCTTTGCATTTTTCCGATGAATATTTACAAAAACCATTTTATGAATATCATAGGAAATCTCCAGCCGTTTTCCTTTTAATGTACAAAAATATCTGCCATTTTCTAACTCCTCTGCCTCAACACGGATCTCACTGCCTGATGTTTCTTGAAACGCAATATTTGCGCAAGACGCCGATATAAACAAATCTGCTACCTGATCAACTGCAAACATATCAATTCTTTTTTCTTGTTCCATATTTTTCACCATTCCTTTCCCGTCACAAACAAAACCTAAAAGAAACTTTCACACTTCACAGTGCGAATTTTCTTTCACTACTTTACCTCACTCTATAACTTCTCCGCCGTCTGTGAACTTCAAAACAACATTTCTCTCTACACATAATAAATCGATATATGCCCGAAATTCGCCTCCCCCTGCACATAAAGCGTTGCATTGCTGCTGCCGATCGGCGTACCGTATTCATTATATTTTCCAAATGCTGGGTCAAGTTTTATCTTCACTTTCCATTCTTTTGGAATATAAAGAATCGTTTCACCGAAATTATTATCAATATCCACATAAGCTACATCACCTTGGATAATTGCGTTGTCAAAATAAACTTTCATTTCGCCAAAGTTATTTTCCAAACGTGCCGTATGGAAATTATCGGAATTAATATAGCGGATTGCTGAACCAAAATTATTTTGGCAGTAAATATGTTCTCCATCGTATTGAGCCGATTGCTTTGTATTGTTTTCTGAGCCTTCTTGGTTCTCATTGTTCTTGACATTCCATTCAAATACAATCTCCTTGTGCTTCTTTTTATCGTCAAAAAGCATACTTAAACCAATAGATGATAACAAAGCTGCCACAAGTACCGGCCAAGGGGTCAATGTCTCGATTCCTAATGGTTTATCATAAATAATGGAAAGAAAGGCAATGGAAAACATTATTCCATAAAATCTTCTATGGCGCACGCTTTCTGCCAGCACCCATATCCAAAATGCCGTAGCAAGGACTGCCCACACACTGATATGTCGTACTATGCCAAGTTGCGTGACTACTACTGCTACAGCCGCAAGTACAAAAAAGATACCCCAAAATATATTCTTTTTCCTCATCGATGTAACCTCTTTTCTTCTAATTTGCTAATCAATGGTTTATAGTAATAGCGTGAAACATAAACTTGCTTATGTGTGCCGGTAAACGCCACCACACTAGAAGCAGTTAAGTTCCGGTCAATGGAAAAAATATGGTTGGTATTTAATATTGTGGACTTCGATACCCGCATAAAGAACCTCGGCAGCGTTTCCTCCAACTCATACAACTTATATTTTGCTTTGTAAGCATCTGTTCTGGTATGCGCACAGACGCTGTTCCCATCTGTTTCAAAAAACAGGATTTCATCTAATGTAAGATAATACTCGGTATTTCCCTTGTAAAAGACAAATTTCTGCGCAGCGCCGATCACTTCGCTCACTGCCTTTTGCACTGCAGCCACTTCCGGCGTCAGTCCTCGGCAGCGAATCAGCACTTCATCCTCTTCCAAGGTTTCCGCAATCTCGATTTTTATTTTCATGGACGACTCCTGTCTGTCTGCTTACGCAGGCGCGCTTTCGTGATAGATACCCGATACAGCAAAAATATTTGCCGTGCCGTTGCGTCAACCGCACGCCGCAAAATGGAAATTTCCCTCTGTGCGGCTGTGTGTATATAGTTATACTTAGCGTCAGTCTTTTCAACGCTTAGGAATTGTAAATAAATACCTTGTTAACTTGACGCTGTATAAATGTTCAGCTACAGCATCAGATAATCGCAGGCGTAACGGGCAATGTCAAGATTATCTGATGCTGCAGATGGACATTTAGACAAGCCAAATGGATGAGTTATTTCTTGAAAGTTCCTTAGTATAACTATCATAAAAAAACAAACCACTTCTGTAAAGAGCTTTTTACTAAGTGGTTTGTTTTTAGGGGTAAAAGGTTGGAATTGTTCTATCAATTCTTCCACACTTTTAATTCCAGTATAACCGCATCTGCGTTTTGACAAAACGCATAAATTTAATCCAAAGAAATCTCCGCCGAAACTATCGCTCTTTGTGCCGCCAATTCCATATTAATTGTCCCATCAGCATTCTCATAATCTTCATCATCTGTAAAAAGATAAATATGGAGCGTTGATAATGTTTTCTTATTTACATCAAACATCGTAATACCAGAAGTTGTTGACATATCGCCCATTGGAAGGAGTTCTCCATTTTTGTTACAGACAACGGTTTCGCATGGCTGCTTTCTGGTTGTCTGATTTCCTATATATTGCTGATAATCCATATCTGGTTAGTGTCATGTTTCCTTGTTCTATCTTTTGTGCATTCATATCCAATTTTAACATTCCCGCAAATGTATGGTCATCTATTACTTTTCCTTCTAAGCTATATGCTGTTAAGGGATACCATTCGCTCTCGTCTGATAACTTCCAATCTCCTCTTAGATAAAGCATATCAGCCATCATATCTGTACTATTTTCATTTGCATTTGAAACATAATGTGCGGGAATATTGCTAAATCCGCCTTGTTCAGCGTAAACCTGCGCAGATAAAAAAACCGATAATCCGTCACAATACACTTTAGATGCAGTAATCGTAATACCATTGTCCGTAACTGTTACGCCATCTGTACTGACAGTCTTATTTTTATCTAATGCTACGCCCTGCCATTCCCTTCCAAGGCACAAACAAATTGTGAAAGTTTTGTCAAATTCTTTCACTCTTCTGTCCATGAACGAACTACAAAAGATATCTAAGGAACTGTCAATAAATAACGCATCCATTTGGCTTGTCTAAATGTCCCTCTGCAGCATCAGATAATCTTGACCCGAGCCCGCTACGCCTGCGATTATCTTCTTTGCAGCGGAATATTGATACAGCATCAAATTAACAAGTTATTGATTTACAATTCCTAAAAACGATAACAAAATTTACATTTTATAACTGACAAAGCCAATACACCATGATATAATAGTAAAAATCGTCCATTGAATTGAAAGGAAAATATGGTGAATATGGCAAGAACAATCAGCATTGGCGGACAGGATTTTGCGAAACTTATTACAAATCATTATTTTTATATTGATAAAACAATGTTTATTAAAGAATGGTGGGAAAACGGAGATGATGTTACTCTGATTACACGCCCTAGACGCTTTGGGAAAACGTTGAATATGAGTATGATAGAGCAGTTTTTTTCGCTTCAATATGCTGACTGCTGTAATTTATTCGAAGGGCTTTCTATCTGGAAGGAAGAAGCCTATCAGCAAATGCAGGGGACATACCCTGTGCTCAATCTCAGCTTTGCCTCCGTTAAAGAGAATACTTACGAAAATGCCAAAACTGCAATCTGTCAAATATTTAGCGATATCTATAATAAATACCAATTTCTAAGGGACTGTGATGTATTAACGCAAAGAGATAAAACCTATTTCGACCGAGTTTCCGAACAAATGTGTGAAAGTGATGCCGCAATCGCACTCTATAAGCTTTCCGATTTTTTGTATCGCTACTATGGCAAAAAGCCAATAATACTTCTTGACGAATATGATACACCATTGCAGGAGGCGTATATCCACGGATTTTGGAATGAAATTACAGCATTTATAAGAAAACTTTTTAATGCCTCCTTTAAAACCAACCCCTATTTTGACCGTGCAGTCTTAACAGGCATAACCAGAATCAGCAAAGAATCTGTTTTTTCTGATTTAAACAATCCAGAGGTAATAACAGCAACATCTGATAAATACACCACAGCCTTTGGCTTTACCCAAAGCGAGGTAACGGCTGCGCTGCAGGAATACGGACTCACCCAAAAGGAAGCCCAAGTAAAAGACTGGTATGACGGTTTTACTTTTGGCAGTACCAAAAATATTTATAATCCATGGTCTATTATCAATTATTTAAAAAAGCGCATATTCTCTGCCTACTGGGCAAATACCAGCAGCAACAGTCTTGTCAGTAAACTAATTCGCGAAGGCAGCAAGGATATTAAAATGGTTATGGAAAATCTTCTAAAAGGCGGTCAGCTCCATACCAAAATAGATGAACAAATCGTATTCAACCAGCTAAATCATAGCGATTCTGCGATATGGAGTCTATTGCTTGCAAGCGGATATCTCACTGTGGAAAAGCATACTATTGATGAAGAATCCGGAAAAGAAGAATATGACTTAAAACTTACCAATAAAGAAGTACACATTATGTTTGAAAATATTATTGAAAGCTGGTTTGGCAGCAGCACTGCTTCGTATAATGATTTTATCAAAGCCTTGTTGGCAGACGATAAAAAAGCGATGAACCATTATATCAACGATGTTGCACTTGCAACTTTCAGCTATTTTGATACAGGTAATAAACCCACTGCAAAAGTAGAACCAGAACGGTTTTATCATGGATTTGTATTAGGGTTATTGGTGGATTTATCCGATAGATATATGATTACATCTAACCGCGAAAGCGGATTCGGTCGCTATGATGTAATGCTTGAACCTTATTCTCAACAGGATAATGCAATCCTCCTAGAATTTAAAGTCCATGATCCAGAGGAGGAAACCACCTTAGCGGACACTGTCGCAGCGGCGCTTTTGCAGATAGATCAGAAAAACTACACCGCATCATTACAAGCTAAAGGGATTGCAAACCACCGCATCCGAAAATATGGATTTGCTTTTGAAGGAAAACACGTTCTAATTGGGTAAAGACTCCATTCCCCGCACTCTATCCTCTGTTAACACAATATCCGACCTGCCGCAGCGGTCTTGATAAATGCTGTGGTAGGTTTCAAATCCGATTGTATTCTGGTTGGTGCTCTCGTCAACTTTTAAATTCTCGATATTGCGGATATGCGCAGACAGCTTTCTTTTGGGTATTCCTCGCTGCTATGACCACCTAAATAAGTATCAAAATCCAGCCTTATTGTATTTTGCAGCGTCTGATATAACTGCGCCATTGACAACGCACCATAATTAAACAGCCACAAACCTTCATTTAAGGCATTTCCAGCAATCAAAAGGCGCTCCTCTAGCACCCAAAAGCCGACAGAACCCTTTGTATGCCCCAATAAGGCACAATTTCTACATGAAGATTTCCCAGTGAAATCGTTTCTCCGATGAATAGTTCCTTTAATTGGTATGTCTGCGGATTTTCTGAAAAATATCCAATAACCTCCAGAAACATTTTCTTTTATTCAATAGCTCCATACAGCTCCTGATATGCTTCTTCCCAATAACATTCTGGTATATTGGGCCAAACACATTTGCCTTGCTTTTGTTTGCATCGTTCCATAGCCTTATCTAAAAGGAAAGAATGCGAATCTTCGCCTGTCCGAAGCGCAATTTTTGTCATTTTGCACCAATATGGAGCCATTTTATCGAGTCCTGCTTCATGCAATCGTGCAATTTCTTTCTCGACATCATAATGCACTGTCAGAAATTCTTCTTTCCACAAGCTCCCGTCTTGTGACAAAATCATAAACTGTGCCCCCGCGCCTTTACTGTGAAATGCCAATCCGACCGATCCTGCATTGAGTATTGCTTTCTCTCGATATTCTATCTTATTTTGGATATGCGTGTGCCCGCATAAAATCAGGCGTGTGCTGCTTTGTTCCATTATTTCATATGTCGTTTCCATCTCCGGCAGCAATTTTTCATTGACTCTACGCGGTGAACCATGACAGATTGTAATTGGTTCTATATCACCGAACTGTACTGTTTCCACAGCTTTCATCTGCTCAAAAAATAAAAAATCTTTTTCCGTTAAAGAATGATAGCTATAATACAATGAACCTGTTGTGGAATCATATTGTTTCCAGCCCTGTGCTCCGCAACGACGGTAATTCAGCCAATAATCCTCTTTATTTCCGCGGACAAATATGCATTGATAATGATCGCGTATATGATAAATATACTCCATTGTTCTCTGCGGATACGCAAATTCCCCCAAATAATCACCCAAAAATAAAAAAGTATGTATATTCCGCGCAAGTGCATAATCCATACAAGCCTGAAACGCTTCAAAATTACCATGTATATCTGATAAAACTGCAATTTCCATTGATTGAAACCTCCTCTACTCAATTTAACAGTTCCTTATTATTTTCTAAATCGTATCCCAATAGTACAATACTTTGCGAAAGTCCCGATTTGCCAGCGCTTTGCTATTGATAAAGAACAAGTCAAATTGATGCGTTATTTATTGACAGTTCCTATCGCAAAGCTCCATGTGTAATTCCATACTTGCAGGACAATTTCTTTGCAAACAAATTCAAATGAACAGATGGTTGGAATTGGACAAATTGGTAGAGTTTATTGTTCTGTTTTTACAAGACTTCCCGATACACACGCAGTACGTTTTTATTTAAAATATTATCCAACAGTTCTCCCGTAAAGCCTTTCTTTTCCAATGCAGCAATCAGCTTTTCCATCTGTGCACAATTCTCCATCTCACGTCCGCCGTCAAAACCATCAAAATCCGATCCCAGCCCCAGACATTCCTGTCCGCCTACCTGCACAATATGCTGTGCATGGTCGGCAATTTTTGCCACAGATGAATACTGCCCATTTTCCTCATCCAGAAACACACCATAGTAATTCAATCCGACAACACCACCATGTTCTGCAATTGCCCGAATCATCTCGTCAGTAAGATTACGCCTATGGCGGCATAAAGCTCTTGCATTGGAATGACTTGCAACAAACGGCTTTTTGGCGTGTCTGGCAATATCCCAAAAACCCGCATCCGATAAATGTGATACATCAACAATTATCCCTAACTCCTCCATGTGTTCCACAAACAAAAATCCCGTTTTTGTAAGTCCTTTTGTAGCATCAAAATCACAAAGACTGTTAGCAACGAGGGTGTTTTCATCCTGTGTCTGCGTTTGCATAATATTGGGAAATCCAAGTTCATTTGGATAATTCCAAGTCAATGTCATCATGCGCGCCCCAAACTGATACAATAATTCTAAATTTTCAAGCTGCCCTTTGCAGCAGCCGCCCTCCTCAATTGTTAGAAGCGCGGATATTTTCCCTTGTTCCTTATTGTTTAGAATATCCTGATAGCACTTTGCGACAGCAATGTCATTTTTATTCTTTTCTATTTCCTCATAAAATACCGCAATTAATTCCTTCACATACGCATAGGGATCAAGACCTTTCTGCAAATCCACAAACATAGCAAAATTCTGCAATAAATATCCTGCCTGCTTCATTTTCTGGATATCTATATGCAGATTGTTTTGTGAAAGTGTCTGCGGTTTGCTGCGCCTTTTGCTTTCCCATATCTCAGATATTGTGTCACAATGCATATCTGCAATTCTCATAAATAAAGAGTCCTCCTTTATCACGAACGATTAGATTTTCCTTTCTGCACAGCCCATATTGTCCGCTTATACAATATGGGCTGTACAGAAATTGGAAAATCTTAACGGTCGTTAATATAAATAATCGACAACGCAATTAATGGTCCGTTATAATAATTTTCTGTTTTGTAGTTCTTTTTCAACAGATTGAATTGTTCTAATAGAAAAGAAGTGTACTCTGTTTTTCCCTCTCTTGCAAACGCCAGACACGCCTCCGATCTTGCATAAGGATTCCTAATTTCATCAAACTGTTCCTGTAATAAATGCAGATATTTTTCATCTGTCAGCAGCATTGCGGTAGCAGCCATCTCTATAAAAATATCATAGCCAGATGTACGCAGCTTAGAAATGATCAAAGGTATAACATCTTCCTGATACGCAAGCACTTTTTCTATAAGCAGGCATCTATTATAAGCATCTTTAATTTTTCTCATATACCGCAGGATATCTTGCGGATTAGATAGATGCTCAATATATTGCCGTTCTTCGTTTATAAGTTTTTGTCTTTCTGAATCAAACAACAATTCCTGCGTACTATCTAGTAACTTTTTTCCCTCTGGATCAGCTAACATTTTTGCATTGAAAAATGTAAACATTTGCGGCGAAAGATCATCAATTATATTATCCTTAAAAAATTTTTTCGGCAGCATTCCCTGTTTCTTTCCTGTATTTTTCAAATTCATTCCTCCATAACGATACTCGACATTTTAAGTATTAAGAGAAAAATTTATCTTTTAAGTTTGCAATTTTCCTCAATAAACCGCCTTTTTTTTCATCTGCACAAACTGTAAAATCAAATTTTTCATCGTTCTTCACTGTAGCGCCAAATGTACTTTCAACATATGAAAAATATCCGTCTAATCCCCCTTCATTTTCCCAAAAATCAACCGATTCTTTCAGCCGGATTAAACAAAGCACGGGAACTTTATAATACTCTGTTAATACCTCTTTATCCTCTAAATTATACGATTTCCCCAATAGAGCTCTAATTTCGTCGTTTGTAAAAGGGTCAAATGCCATTAATAATGCGTGTACAAGCCGTTTATTATCCTCTGTTTCAAATGTACCAAGATCGTACTCCTCTCCTGTTAGATACTGCTTTACTTGAAAAAGCGCCAAGGTAACGGCTTCAGACATTCTACGTCCACTTGAAGACGGATATTTACGGTGAACCTTTAATGCATTGCTTTCCATTGGAAAGAAGACTACTTCATAATTTTGTTCTTCACCTTTTTGTATCCTACCGAACCTCTGTGTCATTTCTCCACAAATTTTACCAAACTTATATTGGTTTATTTTTACTGCCATCTTAAAACTCCCTCTAAACCAAGTGTTTAATTATTTTTAATTATCTTCCCCGCCTAAAATCAAAATTGCATTATGTACGCATTCTCGATCCAGTCCGGTCCCTCTGCCGGTTTTCATGCAGGAAGTGCATACAACATGCGGCTCCAGCCAATTCCACTTCCAAAATGTTTCATCATCTAATATCACAAACTTCTCAATGTCTGGTCTTTGGCAAAGCCATGCACGCACTTCAAACGGACGACCATCTGGTCCATTAAAATAAAGCGGCGTGCTGCCTGCAATTTTAATATGATATCGATCCAGACACTCCAATAATGCTTCCATTGACTTATCCGATCCATCGAAATTATGATGCGCATAACTGATAAAACCATAGCGCCACGATGAAGAAAGTATCACCTCCGCACCTGTTTTTTCTATAATTGTACTTAAATTTCGTACAAAATAGTCGTCAATCATAACGCCTTTTTTATCCCTGTTCTCGCCATCATCATTCAGCACACCGTCAATATCAAGAAAAATTACTTTTTTATAATGATCATCTATTAATTTTGTAGTGCCAATTCGCTTAGGGTCGGTCTTTTCGTAATAACGCCCCTCCCAAAACGGTCCAAACTCCAATATGCGTCCCGCTTTCCACATCGAACCAGCCGTTAAAAAACTTTCTCTGCCAGTGTAAACGGTATGCCCGCGAAAGTGCTTTTCCATATCCAGATCATCAATTACCACATATGATTTTAAGTTGGGATGTGCTGCAAGATATTCCTTTATTTCTTCAGGCTTAAAGCTATGCATTGTATACGGAGTCATATCTGTAATAAATTCGTCAAGCTGATGCAGACGGAACAACAGTTTTAACTGATCCAATGATTTCGATCGTTTCCAATCGGAAGAAATTACAATTTCAGCGTCATAATATTCTAATAGGCGTCGCAGATTTTTCACCGCCTGTTCATGCCAGTCATAGTACACAGCGCCTACATCATATTTATCCAATTCCAGATAAGCGTTGTCTTTCATTTTTTCCGCAATATCTGCTCTTGTCTGTATCAAGTCATAATCAAAACGATTCTGACTGACACCGGGCTGAAGAACACCGTCAATATCCAAAAATACCACATTGCGCTCCTCATCTTTCCTGTCGCGCAATCGATCTGCTCTATTGTAAGAATATGCCATACTCCACCCCCTTGTTGTCAAAAAATAGTTACTTTGTATACTCCATTGTATCTACTTTATTTTATATGAAAGAGCGTGAGTTTGCAACTGGATTCTCCAATAATTTCATATTAATAGATATGAAAAACGCTGTACTTCGCGTTTTTCCTGTGTGAAACTTAATGGGGCTGTCGCAATAGGCTTTGATGAAACAAGATATTGTACAAAACACAGCATGGTATTATGCTATCTTGTATACATTTTCCTTAATGCGACAGCTCTATTTTTCACACTAATCCCCTTCCCGCAGAATCCGCTCTTTTGCATTTTTCTGTACCAGTCCCTGTTTATCTGCGATTTTTTGTAACATTCCGTCAAAATAGGTATCAATCCAAACAAACGAATTATGGATGCCTAGTACTGCCCACGGTTCTGAAGGAGAGATTGTCATGTTTGTATTATTCACTGTAAATTCCTTATTTTCTGGAACTTCCAATTCTCCAAAACTTGCTGCGACCCGAAACACAATATCCCGAAAATATTCCTGATCATCAAATCCTGTAAACTCTGCCTGAATATGCTCGGTCTGACAAATCGCTTCCGAAACATAAATATCCATGCTTTCTTGTATTCCGTACTTCGACCCATCTACCAAATATCGATACGAAAACATATAGAGTTTGGTTCCCTCCTGCGACTGATACTGTGTAAAGGTTAAATCAAAAACACGATCCGCAAAGTTTTCCTTCACATACGTTGTGATTGTCTTTTTGCATTGCTCCCAATCAGATAACGTTTGTACACTTGTTGGCTCTTTATCACGAATAAGGCAGACAGTATGGCGAATTCCCTCTCCTAACAATGCAAAATTCGCAAATGCATCTCCTGAGTCGGATATCCCTAAAGCCCACGTACTTGGCATCCAAAAGCTGTATTCCTGCGTTCTAATTTCTTCTTTGCTCGTAGGTCTTCTTACCGATATTTTGCGCTTTAACTGCAAACGCATATCGGGATAGATCTTATCCGGATTTGTGATAATCTGTGCATTATCCTCCACAATCTGCGTATAGGAAAAACCGCTTCCCAGAAATTCATCCGCAATGCGCCACAGACTGTCACCTTCGCAGACGGTATATTCCCCCAAGTTCTCCTCATAAATAACGGTTTCACCCTGTTTTTCTGCTGCTATATTATGCTCCGGCGCACCCGTTATTTTAACCCTAATATTTTCCGCACGAATCGGTTTTGCAGCCGCCGTATTCGACAGCGTCAGCCAAATAGCCAATGACAAGCTTCCTATCTTCCATGACTTTCTAAGTAATCCCATACGCCTGCCTCCTTTCCCAGCCAAATATTATCCTTTCGATCCGCACATTCTAAGACCGTTCCTGCTGTTTCCGAAGCATTATATAAGTTCCAAAATTCGGACTCTGTTTGGTATGGTGCAAGCAAATCGCTTTCTATATGTACTGCAATGTAATTATCCATCGGCAAATCATTTACTACTATATTTGCCTTGGGATCATAAGCAATCCCAATCACAAAATCCTTATTTTCATCCAAATAATAAAACGGTGTCAGCAAATAATTCTCTGCGGTTTCCTGATCCTCGCCCAAAAACCACGCAAGAATCGTTTAATAGGTATCATCATCCTCCTGAATCATATCGCCGTAATCACCGCTTGCATATGCCTGCTGGCACCAAAGTTTTGAGAAATCTTCATTAATTGTTAAAATATCGGAAAGTGTATAATTTTTTCCTGTCGTCAAATCAACATTGGCAGCACGCTCTGTCATATGAATATAATGGACTGGCGAAATCGGTGCATAAGCCTCCTGAAAATGTACACTCACCAAATGCTGACTATGATAGGGTACTTCACAATGTACATCACTGCTAAAAATACTGTATTCTTTCTGTAATTCTTTTACCTCAGTATCTGGCTCAAGATGCCAGTAATTTACCTTTTCCATTGCCATCTTGTAAAAAATATCGTTGATTGCCGCCACCTGCTCTGTTTCGATATCCTGCAAAACTGGATATTCAATTGTCAGCACATCCCAATAATCATACTTTTCCGAATACTCCACAAAATATTGTCCCTTTTGGATTTTATAATCCTGATATCCGCTGGGAAGCGTTTCTTTGCTGCTGGTACATCCTCCTATTATAAGCAATGCGCCAACCGGCGCAATCCTTACCAGCATTCCAAAACATCTGTTTGTATTTGTCCTTTTTCGCATAAAGATTCCCCCATTATTTTTAACACGTTTTGCCAAGCAGCATATTATCCGCATGCACCTATTTGTTATTATAAAGGGGAAATGCATCAAAATTGCATCATTTTTGTATCAGAGTTGCATCATTTTACATTTTTATCCTATTTATTCCATGATTTTACTGTACTATATTGTATTTATTATTCATTAAAAGTTTCTTTGTATACTTTTTTATGAAATATTCTTCCAGAATAGCTGTATCTCATATGGCTTTAAAAACTGCTCTTTTTCACCCTCCAGCATAATATACGTATCATGCAGATTATAAACCATTTCCTCATTTGTATGGTTAATAACAAACAGCCACCGATGTTCCTTATCCTCGCGCGTCATAAGTTCCACGCCGGCAGGTGCCGTTCCGAGGGTTTCAACCTTACTCTGTTTTGCAAAATAATCTACCAACTCCTCGAGCAGTTCCTCTCCCGGTTCAGTACCCACATACCAAACTTTTCCCCACTCGTAATTGTTTTCAGTAATAGCCGGCGTTCCCTGATAAAAACCGGTAGAGTATTCCGCAAGCTGCCGCGCATCTATCAGCGTTATTATATCACACCATTTCTCAATCTCATACTCTTTCTTTCCATATAAAACACCGCCCTTTGTCTGTAGTAAACAATCATACTCCGGCACTTCAATGCCACAAAGCTCCCCCAGCCTTCCGGGAAGTTCACGGTTAATCATGCAAAGGTTCGTCGCATCCTTTACCCCCGTGCGCATAGTCAGCACTAAATTTCCGCCCTGTGCCACATAGTCAATATAATGCTGTTCTAATTCTGGTGTCATAAGATATTGCAGCGGCGCAACTACCAATTGATATTTTGACAAATCATCTGTTTCCTGTACGAAATCCACCGGAATTTTCTTATCATAAAATGCCTTATAATATTTCTGTAGCTGCCCTATATACGTTAACTCCGGATGATGCGGCTGTATCTGAAATGCGTAATTTTGACGGAAATTATGAACAATCGCTGCCTGCGGACACGGCATACTGCCCTCAAAATCATCCATATACTGCGAAAAACGATGTATCAGTGCTTTCGCTTCACGGAAAATCCGCCCAGGATTGCCACTGTGCCCTAAAATACCATGCCAATACTGCTCCGTTCCCATTGCACAAGTACGCCAGCGGAAAAATACGATTGCGTCAGCTCCATGCGCAACAGACTGCATTGCCCACGCCGACATCTGCCCCGGCTCTAATGCCCGTCCCATAATTTCCCAGCCCGCCATACCCGACTGCTGCTCCATCATCCAAAACGGCATTTTTTTGTAGCTGCGCACAACATCATGCGACGCCGCAAGCTCATTTTCCGGCTGGTGCGGCTGCTGCTGCCAATGCCCTGCTGGATAAATATCATTGGAAACAAAATCCAAAAGCTCGCCTAAATCATAATAATTTACCTTATCATCAAAACACATATAATTATGCGTAATAAAATGATTCGGGCAATATTTCCGAATAATATCCGCCTGCCATTTTGCAAAATCAACAATTAAATCAGAACAGAAACACTTCCAATCCAGCATAGCTGACGGATTTTCTCCAACTGCTGTGATCAACGGCGTACTAATCTGTGAAAAACGGTTATAGCCTTGACTCCAAAATGCCGTTCCCCACGTCTCATTTAAGTGTTCAATAGTACCATATTTCTCCCAAAGCCATTGTTGAAACCGTCCTTTGCAGGAATCACACATACAAAGATCTCCGTGCGAATTTCCCAGTTCATTATCAATTTGCCATCCAATTACACCTGAGTTATCTGCAAACCTTTGTGACATTGCTGTCACAAATCGGCAGATATGTTCTCGGTAAGTCGCATTGGATTGGCAGTCATGATGCCTTCCGCCAAAGTGCCTGCGCCTTCCCTGCCTGTCAATCGGCTGTATTTCCGGATTCTGCTCGATAATCCAAGCAGGCGGTGCTGCTGTCGGCGTGCCGAGTATCGTTTTTATTCCATACCTATCCAGCAGCGCCACTGCTTCCTCCAACCATTCAAATTGAAACAGCCCCTCCTCCGGCTCCATTTTAAACCATGAAAACTCCGCCATGCGCACTACCTGCACACCCATTTCCTGCATTAATTTTGCATCCGTTTCCCATCGTTCATGCGGCCAATGTTCTGGATAATAATCCACCCCAAAATGTATTCCCATTCGAAATACCTCCTTTTCCATTTTTGTGATTATTTTTATTTTTGCCTCCAACATAAAGTTCATTTATTGTAAAATTATACAACGAATACGTTAAAAATATATTGTTATTGGTATTTTTGCAGTTATTTATCGTGAAATTGTTTGTGTTAATATGTTATTGTAACATATTTTTAGAATTTTGTATGCTGTTTTTATAAGAAAATTATAACACCAAATTACAAATTCCGCGTGCAAACCAAATGGTTACAATAAAATATATTTTCTGTTAAACTCGATTTTACCAGTTGGAGAGGCAGAACCAAGGACTTGTCTGAATGTCCATCTACGGCATCAGAAAATCTTGCTAATGCTTTCTTAAATTTCTCCGAAAATTAAATTAGCAAAGGAAGGACTGATAAGATATGCAATTCATATATGCAGATGTGGGTGGATGCAGAGGATTCATTGGAACTTTACTAGATTTCTATTTTATATGTGCCAAGACCACTAATCATCAGGTGGACTTGGCACATCTCTTTGCCCTAAGATATCAACTATAATGCTTCCTTCAACATAAAATACACTTCCCTTACACTGTCAAATGCTGAAAAAATATGATTTAAAATTTCTCTCTCATAAAAAACGGAACTAATTTTTTCTTCATGTATGCAAGAAATTCTCTTGCGTTCCAACCATTCTTGTAAAATAATATCTTCTTTTGAATAATATTCCTTTTTATATTTT